>NZ_MWLL01000164.1 GCF_002198675.1 Kineosporia sp. R_H_3
GCGTCGGGGTGGGTGCGGCGGCCGGGACGGCGTAGTCGACGCGGGCGACGGCACCCCGGTCGGGCATCGCGTCGACCGCGGCGAGCGCCGCGGCCCGGCTCGCGGGCGGACCGCTCAGCCGCAGGCCCGCCCAGTCGCTCGAGACGTCGACGCCGACGACCCCGGCCCGGTCGAGCGCGGCCCGGGCCTGACCGGCCAGCGAGTCGTCCACGGAGCCCTTGGCGATCGGGAGCACGGCCAGACCGAGCGCGAGCGCCAGCGGCATCGCCAGCAACCATCGACGACCGGTCCCCGGCATGCGCGTGCTCCTCCTGACCGATCCGCAGATCGTCTGCCGACCGTCGTGCGATCGTGCGTGTCCACCGTCCCCGAGCGGCGCGCAGGCGGGCGCGTCCCGAAGTGGCAGGTTAGTCGGATCGCCTCCTCACTGACGGTCGCATCGGGAGTTTGGTGAGCCCTGTAACGGCCGTACATGGTGACTGATCGTGTTTTCACGACGAACCCGGCACGCCGGGACCGACAGCGCGTGATCGTTTGCGTCCGGCACGCGACGGGACGCCGGGTCGACTAGCGTCGAACGGTGCACGCGCTGCAGCTGCGGGGTCTCGCCAAGCGGTTCGGGGACGTCCGCGCGGTGGACGGCCTCGACCTCGACGTGCCGCGCGGGTCGTTCTTCGGGCTCGTCGGCCCGAACGGCGCCGGCAAGACGACGACGCTGTCGATGGCCACCGGGCTGGTCCGGCCGGACGCCGGCACCGTGAGCGTGCTCGGCACCGACCTGTGGTCCGACCCGACGGCCGCCAAGCGGCTGCTCGGCGTGCTGCCGGACGGCGTCCGGCTCTTCGACCGGCTCACCGGCCGGGAGCTCGTGACCTACCACGGGCTGCTGCGGGGCCTCGACCGGGTCGTCGTCCGGGACCGCACCGAGCAGCTCCTCGCGGCCCTCGGGCTCGACACCTCCGCGGACGGGCTCGTCGTCGACTACTCGGCCGGGATGACGAAGAAGATCGCGCTCGCCTGCGCGCTCGTCCACGCCCCGCGGCTGCTCCTGCTCGACGAGCCGTTCGAGGCGGTGGACCCGGTGAGCGCCGGGACGATCCGGGCGATCCTGCACCAGGTGGTCGACGGCGGCGGCACCGTCGTCCTGTCGAGCCACGTCATGGAGCTCGTCGAGCGGCTGTGCGACCACGTCGCCGTCGTCCACGCCGGGCGGGTCGTGGCGGCCGGACCGCTCGACGAGGTCCGGGCCGGCGGCACGCTCGAGGAACGGTTCGTCGACCTCGTCGGCGCCCCCGACCGGATGCAGGACCTCACGTGGTTGCGCTCCTGACGGGTCTGAAGCTCCGCCTGCTCCGCAACCGGCTCCGTTCCGAGACGTGGGTGCTCGTCGGCCTCGTCGTGGCCGCGGTCATGGGTCTCGGCGCGGCCGGGCTGGCGTCGGTCGGTGCGGTGCTCCTCAGCGTGGCACCCGAGGGGGTCGCGGCGACGGTGGTCGTGTTCGCCGGCAGCGTCGTCGTCGTCGGCTGGGCCGTCGTCCCGGTGCTCGCGTTCGGCGTCGACGAGACGCTCGACCCGGCGCGGTTCGCGACGCTGCCGGTGCGGGCCCGCGACCTCGTGCCCGGGCTCACGGTCGCCGGCGCGCTCGGGGTGCCCGGGATCGCGACGGCGCTCGTCGCGCTGAGCCTCGTCGGGACGTGGAGCGGCTCGCTGCCGGCCGCGGCGCTCGCGGTGCTCTGCGCCCCGGTCGGGCTCGTGACGTGCGTGCTGGCGTCGCGGACGACGACGACGCTCGCCGCCCGCGCGTTCACCCGCCGCGGGCGGGAGGTCAGCGCGCTGCTCGGCGTCGTCCTGTTCATCGCCGTGACCCTGACCCCGAGCCTGCTCGCCGGGAGCGGCGTCGGCCGCAGCCTGGACCCGGAGCGCGTCCGGTCGGTCGCGCACGTGCTCGCCTGGACGCCGTTCGGGCTGGTCTGGGCGGCGCCCGCGGACGTCGCGGCCGGGCTCGTCGGTCGCGGCCTGCTGCGCTTCGGGCTGGCGCTCGTCGTCGTCGCGGCGCTGGGGCTGGTCTGGGAGCGGCTGCTCGCCGGCTCCCTGGAGCGGCCGCCGGCGACGTCCGCCCGCGGCCGGGCGCCGTCCCGGCGGCGGCGCGCCGTCCTCGACCGGCTGCCGGACGGCGTCGCCTGGGCGGTCGCCGCGCGCTCGCTGCGCTACTGGCGGCGCGACCCGCGGTACGTCGTCATCGTCGTGACGTCGGTGCTCGCCGCGGCCGTGCCGCTCACGGCGATCGGCCTCGGCGGCGCCCGGACGGCGCTCGTCGCGACCGGACCGTACGTCGCGTTCCTCCTCGCGCTGTCGACGTCCAACAGCGTCGGCTACGACGGCAGCGCGTTCGCCGCGCACCTGCTCTCCGGCGTCCCCGGGCGGGCCGACCGGATCGGCCGCGCGATCGGCCTGCTGCTCTGGGCGCTGCCGCTCGTCGTCGTCCTCTCGGCGGCCGGGGCGGTGCTCGCGGGCCGGCCCGGACTCGTGCCGGCGTGCATCGGTGCCGGCGCCGGGATGCTGCTCGGCGGGACCGGGGCGTCCGCGCTCATGGGTGCGTGGCTGCCGTACCCGGTCGTCGAGGCGGGCGGGAACCCGTTCCAGACCAACGCGGGCGGCGGCGTCCAGGCGATCCTCGCGCAGTTCAGCACGATGCTGGCTGCGGTCACCGTGGGCCTGCCCGGGCTGGGCGGCCTCGTCCTCACCTCGGCCTGGCTGCCGTGGCTCGCCTGGCCGACGCTGCTGCTCGGCGTCGGGGCCGGCGCGGTCGGGCTCTGGGCCGGGCTGGAGATCGGCGGGCGCGCGGTCGACGAGCGCGGGCCGGAGATCCTCGCGGCGGTGCGGCGGGGCACGTGAGCGTGGGCGGCGTCCTCGGTGCGGTCGCGTGACAACCGTTCCGCGCGCTCGTCCGTCCTCGGCACGTGATCGGGACCGTCCTGCTGATCGTCGCGCCCGCGGTGTGCGGCGCCGCCGCCGTGCGCCGGGGCCGTCTCGGGGCGGTCACCGCCGTCGCCGGCTGGTTCTGCGCCGCGATGCTGGTCGTCGTCGTGCTCGTCGGCCAGGCGCTGTTCGCGGGCGAGGGCGCGCTGCCGCCGGACGACGTCCGGGACCGCTTGCCCGCGGGGCTGCGGGTCGCTGCGCAGGAGCGGTCCTGCGGTTCCGGCGGGTGCTTCCGCGAGTACACCGTGCGGGACGTCGCGGGAGCGCCGGGCACAGCCGTCGCGGAGAGGCTGCGCGCGGCGGGCGTCGACGGCTGCCGCCGCCGTGTCTGGGTGCCGGACCTGCGCAGGCGCTGCACCGACGTGTCCGTGGGGAGCGACGGGGCGAAGGTCTCGGTGTCGCTCGTGGGGTTGTAAGGGTGGCGGGGCCGATCGCCGTCCCTGATGCTCGTGGGCGCCCGCGTCAGCCGTCGAGCGCTGACCACTCGATGCGCGGCGGGCGGACGGCGGCGCAGACGGGGCTGCCGTCGGGCATCACGAGCGAGAGCCGGGCGGCCAGGTGGCCGTGCTCGGCACGCTGGAGAAGCTCGTCCGGGAGCACGGCGAGCATGAGCTTGGCCCTGCGGAACCTGCCCACCCCTTCCTGGTGCCAGGACAGGTAGAGGAACCGGTCCCCCGGCCGACCGTGGACGAACGGGCCGCGCAGGTCGGAGCCGACGAGCCGGGCGTCCAGCTCCCACGTCACGAAGGAACCGTCCGCGGGGAACGGCTGGACCACCTCTGTACCCCGCTGGACGCCGACCGTGACGCCGGGCAGGCGTGGGCAGTCGACTCCGGTGACGACGATGCGCATGGGGTCATCATCGTCGAAACCGCGTCGCCGGCCACGTGCTGCGATGCACGATCTCCGAACCCGTCAGGTGCGTCGATCTGCCGAGGAGCAATGGGTGCCGTGGCTCGCAACGCTGTCGGCTCCAGATCGCTGACTCGTTCGGCGGGGTACGTGACGACGGTTGGTGAGTGATGGTGACTCACGCAAAGTTGTTCTGCCGGAACGGGTCTCACAAGGTCAAGACTGTCAGACCCCGTCCCTAGTGTTCTTGTTGTGAGCAGCGACGAGCAGACACAGGGCGAGATGACCGGCAGCGAGCCGGGCGCTTCGCCGGCGTCTGGTCATGTCGTGTCCGACGGGTCGATGCCGGTGCACGACCTGCAGGCCGGGGTGGAGGCAATGAAGGCGGCGACCGCGGTGGTGCTGGAGGCGTCGCGGTGCGCCTGGTCGCTGTCTGATGGTGAGGTGCGGGATGTGGTGGAGGGGTTCACCCGGGCGATGGCGTCTGCGGAGGCGGCTCGGTTGGCGGTGATCAAGGTCCTCGACGAGCGGCCTGAGGCGGTGCCCGGGGCGAGCGAAGGGAAGGTCGCGGCGGCGTTCCTCACCGGACGCCTGAACGTGGACCAGGGGCGGGCCAACGCCGACGCGCGGGCCGCACACGCCCTGGATGCCGACTCCGGGAGCCTGCCCCAGGTCGGCGCCGCCCTCGCCGCGGGGAAGATCACCCGGGAGCACGCCGACGCCTGCGTCCGCGCCGTAGCCCGGCTCCCCAAACGCCTCCGCGTCGTCCTCCTCGAAGACGAAGCAACGGGTGAGCTGCGGTCCGGGATGGAGATCGCCGACGCGTTCCTGGCCGAGCAATGCCGCCGGTTCCCGGTCCGGGCAATCCACCGACTCGTCGACGAACTCGTCCGGGTCCTCGACCCCGACCGGGAGGAGGACTTCGACGAAGACGCCCACCTACGACGAGGCCTCTCGCTGGTGAAGGACTCCACCGGCATGGGCTCCCTGCGGATGACCCTGACCCCCGCAGACACCGCGGTGCTGTCCGCGATGCTCTCCGCCGCGGGCAAGCCCCGACCGGCCCGCGAGGTCCTCACCGTCGACGACACCGGCATCGAGCAGATCACCCTGGTCAAGGACGACCGGACGGTCCAGATGCGCCGCTACGACGCGGTCATGGCGCTGCTCCGCGCCGGCCTCAACAGCGGTGCTGGTGCTGAGGCACCTTCGCCGCTCGTGAACCTGCTCGTGACCGCCACGATGCAGCAGGTCGCCGCCGCCGGCGCGGCCGCCGAACAGGCCCGCCGACGGGCCACCGCCGGAGCCGGAGGCAACCGGGACGACACGTCCGCCGCCGACGCCGCCGTCCGTTCCGATTCCGGCGACGGCGGCGCTGCAGACATCGATGCTCGCGCTGGCGTCGACGGAGTTGAGTCGGTCCCGGAGACGTTCTCCGGCAACGGATCCGTCGAACCGGCCGCAAGCCAGGTCGGTCGGGCGGCGGGGTTCGCCACGCTGCACCGGCACGGACCCATCGGATCCCACCTGCTCGCCTACCTCACCTGCGCAGCCACCCTCACCAAGGTGCTGCTGGACCCGAACGGGGCACCACTCGACGTCGGGCGGACACACCGGCTCGCCACCCCGGCACAGCGCAAAGCCCTCGCCGCCCGCGACGGCGGCTGTGTGATCCCGGCGTGCCCGGTCCCGCACGAGGGCACCGACGCCCACCACCTTCAGGCCTGGGAGCACGGAGGTCTGACGGACCTGCACAACCTGGTGAGCCTGTGCCCGGCCCATCACCAGCAGGTCCACGCCGGCCTGTGGGTGATCGAGGTGCTCGACGGGATCGTCTGGGTGCGACCGCCGTCCTGGATCGACCCCGAACGACGCCGGACGCGGAACCTGCACCACCAGACTCACGCCGCAGCCCAACGGATCGGCCAGCAGCTACGGCTCGCCCTGGACGAGGACGCCGACGCCCGCGGTGCCGGACCGAGCCGGACCGGCCTGAGCCCGATCGACCTGACGCCACCGATCTGGAACCAGGCACCACCCGACGACACCTGGAAACGCACCGCGTGACCCCCCCAAACCCGAGTCAGCCCATGTGCTCGCGGTGGGCGGCTCACGCCGGCGATGGCGGTCGCGGGGATGGGGACGACGATGTCCGGAACGCCATCGGGGTCGCGTTCCTGGAGCACCTGAACTTCCAGGACGGCAAGGTGCGACGGGAGTGGGCCTTCGCCCTGCTGCCCGCCGGCCTCAGGGCCGCGGCGGGCAGTCTCGGGATCGCCGCGGGTTCTCGTCGGCCGTGACCGGCTGCCGACCTGACTGAGTGTCGGCCCCGGGCCGCGTCGTCGAGCGTCCGCCGCCGTCAACCGCACGCGCGGGCGGCGGCGACCAGGACGTCGAGCGCCTCGGGATGGTTCTCGACCAGCCCGCTGCTGTGGTCGGTCGTGCCGGGGACCTCGGTCTGCCCGCCCGCCCCGGCGGCCGCGGGAGCCAGGCGGGCCAGCTCGCGGGCGGTGTCGCGGAACCTCGGTGTGCCGGCCTCGACGACGGTCCACAGCGGCACGTCGATCCGCTCGAGGGTGCCGACGGGCACGTCGGGGACGGACGCCGGGGAGACCAGGGCGATCGAGCACACGTCCTGGGCCCGGGCCGCAGCCGCGAGCGCGACCGGGGCACCGGCCGACGACCCGGCGTACATGACGCCGGCGCGGCCTCGCGGGGCGAACCACGCGGCGGCGCGCAGGACGTCGTCCGGCAGGTCGGCGGCGTCGGTCTGCGCCTGCGAGCTCGAGCCGACGCCGCGGCGGTCCGGGAGGAGGATCTCGGCGTCCGCGCGGTCCGCGAGCGTCACGGCGATGTCGAGCCAGTCGCAGAGGGTCTGGCTGCCGCCGTGCACGAGGACGACGGAACGCACCGCCGCGGGCCGGCCCAGGGCCGCCGCACCGAGGTCCGCGCCGTCCGAGCCCCGGAACGTGACGCGACGGGCGCCGGGCGGGACGGCACCGCACTCGTCGGCGAGCGAGCCGTCGGGCGCGACGGCACCGCCCCGCGCCGCACCGCCGCCGACCACCCCGCACCCGGCCAGCACCACCACCCCGGCGATGCTCGCGGCGAGTACCGATCTACGGCCCGGCAGACCCCGGAACCGGTACCTGCCGCGAGCACGAGCGGTCATCCGGACCATTCGCCGCGGACGTGGCCCACGTGGTGGCGCATCGCCGCGGCGGCGGCCTCGGCGTCGCCCGCGGCGACGAGGTCGAGGATCGTGTCGTGCTCGCGGGCGGTGTCGCTCAGGGTGCCGCGCTCGGCGAGGCGCGGGAGTCCGTAGAGCCGGGAGCGGTCGCGCAGGCGCATGACGGTCTCGGCGAGCACCGGGTTGCCGGTGAGCTCGAGCAGCCCGGCGTGGAACTCCCGGTCCGCGCGGACGTGCCCGACGACGTCCCCGGACCGGGCCGCCTCGACGATCCGGCGGGCCACCGGGCGCAGCCGCTCGACGGCCGCGCGGCGCTCGGCCTCGGGGCGGCGGGCGGCGCGGGCGGCGGCCTCCGGCTCGAGCAGCGCACGGACGTCACCCGTCGCGTCGAGCTCGGCGGACGACAGTGCGGTGACCCGGAACCCCTTGTTGCGCACCGGTTCCATGAGCCCGTCGCGAACGAGGTCGAGGAGCGCCTCGCGCACGGGCGTGGCCGAGACGCCGAACCGCTCGGCGAGCGCCGGGGCGGAGTAGACCTCGCCGGGAGCCATCTGCCCCGCGACGACGGCGGCCCGCAGGCTGTCGGCGACCTGGTCCCGCATCGTGCCGCGGACCGGCAGCACGGGCAGCATCGCGGCGACGCCGTCCGGCACGCTCACGGCGCGCCCCCGCACGGTCTCATCCCAGCCCTCCCAGCGGGATCCCGCGCGCCGCGGTGTCGCCGATGAGCCGGTCGAGCGCCTCGCTCGCGACGACGAGGTCCTCCCAGGCCTCGCCGACGCTCTTGAAGAAGCGGGGCCGGCCCGGGACCGGTCGCGTCCAGCCCTTGACGAGGCCCGGCAGGTCGCCGGCGATGACGTCGGGGCCGACCTCGCCGTCCCGGATCGGCATGATGACGTCGCCCGCCTCGCGCATCGCGGACTCCTTGCCCTCGACGACGACCGTCGCCCGGGCGACGAGGTCGGAGTCGACCTCGCGGGCGTCCGGCTCGTGGCTGCCGACGGCGACGACGGTCGCCTCGTCCCCGAGCCAGCGCGAGTCGAAGACCGGGTACCGGGACGTCGTCGCGCAGACGACGACGTCGGCCGCCCGGATCGGGGCCTCGAGGTCGTCCGGCAGGTCGGAGCCGGCGACGACGTCCGCGCCGATCCCGTTGTGCGCCGCCCACTGCGCCATCTCGACGGCCTTGCCACGGTCCCGGCCGACGACGGTGACGTGCGAGACCTGCCGGACGGCGGCGACCGCCTCGACGTGGCCGTAGCCCTGCGGCCCGGTGCCGATGACGACGAGCCGCACCGGCCCCTGCACTGCGAGCCGGCGGATCGCGACCGCCGACACCGCCGGCGTCCGCAGGCTCGTCAGGGCGACGCCGTCGATGAGCGCGCGCGGCGAGAGGGTCACGGCGTCCATGAGGACGTACACGCCCTGGATCCGCGGCAGGCCGAGGTTCCCGTTGTCCGGCGCGACGGTCACGAGCTTGACCCCGACGTACCGCTGGGTCGCGGCGGGCATGAGGAGCACCTGGCCGGCCCCGGTGAGCACCGTCGTCCGCGGCGGTGTCGCACCGGGCACCCCGCCATCCAGCAGCGCCGCCTCGAGGGCGACGACGGCGGACGTCATCGGCACCAGCCCGCGGAGCTGGTCGGCGTCGATGAGGGGCAGGTCGCGCAGTGCGGGGGCGGCGATCATCTCAGCGGGAACCCTTCGCCGGTCTCGTCATCGGGTGCGGGGACGAGCACGCTCACGGGTGCGGGCTCAGCGTGATCGTACGGACCGAGGAGTAGAAGTCGAGGGCCGCGAGACCCTGCTCCCGCTGCCCGTAGGACGAGTCCCGCTCACCGCCGAACGGCGCCCAGAAGTCGACCCCGGTCGTCGGGGCGTTGACCTTGACCATGCCGGTCTGGACACCGCGGACGACCTCGAGGATGTCCCCCATGTCCCGGCCGTGGACGCTCGTCACGAGCCCGAAGTCCACGCCCTCGGCGAGCGCCACGGCCTCGGCGACGTCCGCGGCGCGCTGGACGACGGCCATCGGGCCGAACGTCTCGGTCATCGCGACCGGGTGGTCGGCGGCGATGCCGTCGAGCAGGGTGGGCGCGACGAACCAGCCGTCGCGGTCGACGGAGGTGCCGCCGGCGAGCACCCGGCCGCCGGACGCCGTGACGGCCGCCGTCGCGTCGAGGACCTTGCGCCGCGCGGCCGGCCCGATGACCGGGCCGACGAGCACGCCCGCCTGCGACGGGTCGCCCGGCTGCAGGCCCTGGACGGCGGCGACGAGCGCCTCGACGACCGCGGCCGCCCGCTGCTCGCCGCCCACGACGACGACCCGGCGGGTGGCGGTGCACTTCTGGCCCGCGAAGCCCATGGCGGCACCCGCGATCTGGGCCGCGGCGAGGCCGGGGTCGGCGTCGTGCAGGACGATCGCGGCGTTCTGGCCGCCCATCTCGGCCTGCACGTGGACGCCGCGCTGCGCCGCCCGGGCGACGACCTGGCGGCCGACCCCGACGGACCCGGTGAAGCTGACGACGTCCGCCGCGTCGCAGATCGCCGACCCGGTCTCCGCGCCGCCGGGCAGCACCCGGAACAGGTCCGCCGGCAGCACGCCGGCGAGCAGGTCCGCGAGCCACAGCGCGGAGCCGGTCGCGTCCGGGGACGGCTTGAGCAGGACGGCGTTGCCCGCCGCGAGCGCGGGCGCGGCCTTCCACAGCGGGATCGCGAGCGGGAAGTTCCACGGGGTCACGAGCCCGGCGACCCCGTGCGGGCGGCGCTCGGTGTAGAGCAGCCCGGGCAGGCTCGCCGGGAGCGTCGCCCCGAGCGGGGCGTAGGCGGCCTGCGCGTAGTACTCGAGGATCGCGACGGCCCGGCCGACCTCGCCGACCGCCTCGACGCGCGGCTTGCCGACCTCGCGGACGACGAGCGCCGCGGCCTCCTCGGCCCGGGCGCGCAGTGCGGCCGCCGCGGCGCCGAGCGCCGCGGCCCGGGTCGGGGCGGGGGCACGCCACCAGTCGAGCTGGGCCGTGCGGGCCGCCTCCGCGGCCTTGACGACGTCCGCGGCGGACGTCTCCGGGACCTCCACGACGACGTCGTCGGGGGCCTGCGGCGACACCGAGGTCAGCACGCTCATCTCGTTACCTCACTAGCTCTTCGAAGGACCGGTTCTTCGGTTCGTCCCGGCGGTGCGGACTACAGCTCGAAACCCTCGGGGAAGGGGTCGCTCGGGTCGAGGTGGTACTGGGCGGTCCCGGTGACCCAGGCCCGCCCGGTGATGGTCGGGACGATCGCGTCGATCGTGCCACCCGCCCCGCCGCCCGCTCCGCCGCCCGCTCCGCCCACCGTGGTCGCCTCCACGGCCCGGCCGACGAACCGGGTGCCGATGAAGGACTCGTTGACGAAGTCGGTGTCCATGGCGAGCTCGCCGCGGGCGACGAGCTGGGCGACCCGGGCGCTCGTGCCGGTGCCGCACGGGCTGCGGTCGAACCAGCCCGGGTGGATCGCCATCGCGTGCCGGGACTGCTGCGCCGTCGACCCCGGGGCGACGAGCTGCACGTGGTGGCAGACGGCGATCTCCGGGTTGTCCGGGTGGACGGGGCGGTTCTGCTCGTTGATGGCGTCCATGACGGCGAGCCCCGCGTCGAGGATCCGCTGCTTCTCGCTGCGCTCGAAGGGGACGCCGAGGTCGGCGAGCGGCAGGATCGCGTAGAAGTTGCCGCCGAAGGCCATGTCGTACGTGACCTCGCCGAAGCCGGCGACCTTGACGGTCGCGTCCTTGTGCAGGAGGAACGACGGCACGTTCCGGATCGTCACGGCCTTCGCCGCGCCGTCCTCGACGTGCACCGTCGCGACGACGAGCCCGGCCGGGGTGTCGAGCCGGATCGTCGTCGTCGGCTCGGTGACCTCGACCATCCCGGTCTCGACGAGAACCGTTGCCACGCCGATGGTCCCGTGCCCGCACATCGGCAGGCAGCCGGAGACCTCGATGTAGAGGACGCCGAAGTCGGCGTCCGGCCGGGTCGGCGGCTGGAGGATCGCCCCGCTCATCGCGGCGTGCCCGCGCGGCTCGTTCATGAGCAGCTTGCGCAGGCCGTCGCTGTTCGCCATGAACCAGCGCCGGCGGTCGAACATCGTGTCCCCGGGGAGGACGCCGACGCCGCCGGTGACGACGCGGGTCGGCATCCCCTCGGTGTGGGACTCGACCGTGTGGAGGACCCGGCGGGACCTCATCGCAGGCCCTCGGCGAGGACCTTCTCGGTGGCGGTGCGGACGATCGCCTCGTGCTCGGGCGACAGCGGCACCCGCGGCGGCCGGCACCCGCCGCCCTTGCGGCCGGCGAGGTCCATGCTCAGCTTGATCGCCTGGACGAACTCGGTCTTGCTGTCCCAGCGCAGGAGCGGGTGCAGCGAGCGGTAGAGCGGGACGCCCGTGCCGTAGTCGCCGGCCCGGAACGCGTTCCACATCCGCATGCAGGCGTCCGGGAAGGCGTTGGGGTAGCCGGAGATCCAGCCGACGGCGCCGCCGACCTCGAGCTCGAAGGTCACGTCGTCCGAGCCGGCGAGCAGGTCGAGCCCCGGCGCGAGCTCGGCGAGCTGGTAGGCCCGGCGGGTGTCGCCGCTGAACTCCTTGACCGCGACGATGAGGCCCTCGCCGTGAAGGGTCGCGAGGATCTCCGGCGTGAGGTCGACCTTCGTGTCGATCGGGTTGTTGTACGCGACGACCGGGATGCCGGCCCGGGCGACCTCGCGGTAGTGCTCGAGGACGGCGCGCTCGTCGGCGCGGTAGGCGTTCGGCGGCAGGAGCATGACGGCGTCGGCGCCGGCGTCCTTCGCCTGCTCGGCCCACAGCCGCGACTCGCGGGCGCCGTAGGCGGCGATGCCCGGGATGACCGAGAAGCCCTCGGGCGCGGCCTCGACCGCGGTCCGGACGACGGCGGCGCGCTCGTCCGTCGTCAGGGTCTGGTACTCGCCGAGCGAGCCGTTCGGGACGACGCCCTGGCAGCCGTTCGCGGCGAGCCAGCGGACGTGCTCGGCGTACGCGTCGTGGTCGACGGCGAGGTCGTCGCCGTCCCGCGACGTGAAGGGCAGGGCGGTGGCGACGGTGACGCCGTGCCAGGGCTTCGTGCTCGTACCGGTGCTGGTGTCAGACATGGGGACCTCCGGTCGGGGTGGGTGGCTGGGCGAGCAGGCCGAGGGTGATCGGTGCGGCGACGGGGCGGTTCGCGGTGCCGGCGAGGTCGGCGGCGAGCCGGTCCGCCGTCCGACGAGGGTCGGCGCCGGTGCGGGCGGAGACGACGCGGGAGACGGCCTCGCCGCACATCCGGCCCTGGCACCAGCCCATCCCGCAGCGGGAGAGCAGCTTCGCCGTCCGGGCGTCGGTGGCGCCGAGGTCGTCGACGGCGCTCGTGAGGCCCGCGACGGTGACCTCCTCGCAGCGGCACACGAGGGTGTCGTCGGTGAGCCAGGTCTGCCAGCCGTCGCGCACCGGGTGCGCGACGTGCATCGCGGCGGCGAAGGCTCGTAGCCGTCGGAGCCGGGCCGGCGACTACGGCACGGGCGTCCCGCTCTANGGCACCGGCGATCCCGCCCTCGGCGACCGCGACGTCGGCGCCGCCGACCCCGCAGGTCTCGCCGGCGACGTAGACCCCGGGGACCGTGCTGCGCTGACGGGCGTCGACGACGGCGGCGGGCAGGTCGTCCGGCCCCGGTGCGACCGCGCAGCCGGCCTGGACGACGAGGTCGAGCCGCGGCAGGAACCCGTAGCCGACGGCGAGCGCGTCGCAGTCGACCCGGGTGCGGCTGCCGGGGACGACGGTCCAGTCCGGGGCGAGCCGGGCGGTCTCGACCCACTCGAGCCGGTCGCTGCCGTGCGCGGCGACGACCGCCGTCCGGGGCCGGACCGGCACCCGGTGCCGGACCAGCGTCGCGGCGTACCGGGCACCGTCGAGGACCTTGGCCGGGGCGCCCGCGACCGCGCCGAGCCCGCGCAGCCAGCCGCGCCCGTCGCCGGCCTCGCAGACGCCGAGGACGGTGGCACCGGCCTCGGCGAGACCCGCGGCGACGGGCAGCAGGAACGGGCCGGTGCCGGCGACGAGCACCCGGCGGCCGACGACGACGTCGTGCTCCTTGAGGAGGGCCTGCGCGGCCCCCGCGGTGAGGACGCCGGGCAGGTCCCACCCGGGGAACGGGAGCGCCCGGTCGTGGGCACCGGTCGCGACGACGAGCGCGCGGGCGCGGACGGTGACGGCCTCGTCGGCCGCGCCCGGCACGGCACGGACGGCGTGCACGGTCGCCGGCGTCGCGCCGGGGCCGGCCCCGGACGGCGCCTCGACGCGCCAGACCCGGTGGGCCGGGAGCACGGTCACGGCACCGTCGGCGACGGCCGCCGCGAGACCGGCCGCGAGCCGGTGCCAGGTGCCGACGTCGTGGTGGTGGCGACCGACGCCCGAGGGGCCGTGCCGCCAGTACTGGCCGCCCGGGCGCTGCTCGGAGTCGACGACGACGACCCGGGCGCCGCCCGCTGCGGCCCCGATCGCGGCGGCGACGCCGGCCGGGCCGGCACCGACGACGACGACGTCCACGACGTCCACGTCGTCCGTCGCGTCCGTCGCGTCCGTGTTGTCCGTGCCGGCCACGGCGGGCTCAGAGGGCGAGGTCGGCACGGCCGCTGCCCTCCTGGGTCCGGACGTCGAGCCCCGGGCGGGCCGGGACGACGCACGCGCGCTCGTCGGCGCGACCGTCGACGACGACGAGGCAGTCGAAGCAGACCCCGATGCCGCAGAAGATGCCGCGCGGCTTCCCGGCGTGCCGGGTCGAGCGCCAGGACCGGACGCCGTCCGCCCAGAGCGCCGCCCCGACGGACTGGCCGTCGGCGAACGCCACGGGCCGGCCGTCGAACGAGAAGTACTGCGCCGCAACGGATCCTGCGCCGGTCGGATCGTCGGTCACGCCGCCGCCTCCTCGAAGCGCTCGGGCCGGAAGGGGGTGAGGTCGAGGTCCGGCACGGCCCCGGTGAGCACCTGCGCGAGGACGAGGCCGGTGCCCGCGGCGAGGCCGATGCCCGCACCCTCGTGGCCGCACGCGTGGAGCAGGCCGGGCGCGCGCGGGTCGGCGCCGACGACGGGCAGGTGGTCGGGGCAGTACGGCCGGAAGCCCCGGTAGGTGCGCAGGAGCGGCACGTCGGCGAGCACCGGGAAGAGCCGGACCGCCTGCGCCGCGAGGCGCCGGACGACGTGCACGGGCATCGCGGGGTCGAAGCCGACCCGCTCCCGGCTGGCCCCGACGAGGATCGTGCCGGCCGGCGTCCCCTCGACGACGGCGCTGCTCTCGAGGTCGGCGTTGTCGCTCGCGACGTCCGCGACGTACTCGGCGGCGTAGACCTTGTGCCGCACGAGGACCGGCACCGGAGCGGTGACGAGGATGACCCCGCGCCGCGGCAGCACCGGCACCCGGACGCCCGCGAGGTCGGCGACCACGCCGCCCCAGGTGCCCGCGGCGTTGACGACGGCCCCGGCGGGCAGGTCGCCGTCCGGGGTGCGGACGCCGACGACCCGGGCGCCGTCCCGGAGCATGCCCGTCACCTCGACCCCGGTGCGGAGCGTCGCACCGAGGGCCCGGGCGCCGGCGAGCATCCGGGCCGCGGCGAGCATCGGCTGCACCTGGCTGTCCTGCGGGTAGAACATGCCGCCGGCGAGCCCCGGCGCGAGGTGCCGCTCGTGGTCGTGCAGCCGGTCGGCGGGGACCTCGACCGCCTCGACGCCCGCACCGCGCTGCCGGGCCGCGAGCGCGGAGAGCGCGGGCAGCGCGCGGGCCGACTCGGCGACCACGAGACCGCCCTTGGGCTCGAGCTCGAAGCCGCCCGCGGGCAGCCCGGAGCCGTCCGAGAGGTGCGCGGCGACGTCCCGCCAGGCGCGCAGGCTGAGCAGTGCGAGGTCCAGCTCGGGGCCGGGCGGCTTGTCGGAGACGAGGAGGTTGCCCTCGCCGCCGCTCGTCGTCCCGCCGGCGACCGGGCCTCGGTCGACGACGGTGACCCGCAGCCCGGCCCGGGCCGCGGCGAGGGCGCACGCGGCACCGACGACCCCGGCGCCGACGACGAGGACGTCGGGACGGCCGGACGCGGGGGCAGGGCGCGGGGTCACCTCAGTAATATGTCACACACCACTGGGCCTGGAAAGCCGGCCACCGGGTCGGCGGGGTCACCGGGTCCACAGGGTCAGGGAGCCGTGGGCCGGCACCGGCCACACCTCGACGCGGCGGTACCCGGCGGCCCGGACGGCGGCGGCCTGGTCGGGCGCCAGGCCGGCGAGCGGGTCGCCGCACCCGCGCCAGCAGCCGATCCACAGCCGCGGCGGGGTCCCGAGGCAGTCCACCGCCGGGGTGCACGGCAGGTCGTCCAGGGTCGCGGCCGCCGCGGCCGGCTCGCCCGCGAAGACGTCGTCGAGGCGGGTCCGGGGCGACAGGTACGCGCGCAGCCCGAGCCGGTAGCGCAGCGGCGCCCACGCGGTCATCGCGACGGCGTCCCCGGGCCGGGCCCGCTCGTCGAGGACCGCCGCGACCCGGCGGTAGTCGGGCTGGTCGTACCAGACGTCACCGCGCAACCGGGTCTGTGCCGGCAGACCGAGGACGAGGACCACCGCGACGAGCGCGACGGCCGACCGGCGGTCCGCCGTCGCGGCGGCGGCGACGAGCAGCCAGCCGGGCACCGTGAAGAGCAGGTACCGCGGCGACGTCAGCGGGACGACCGTGAAGGAGAGCGCGACGAGCGCGACCGCGGGCACGACGGCCCACGGGACGGCGACCCGGCGCACCGGTCCGGCGCGCAGCGCGACCGTGGCCGCGGCCCCCAGGACGGCCGCCATCACCGATGCGGAGACGAACAGCCCCGGTGGCAGGTCGAGGAGCCGTGCGGGCGTCGGCGGGCGGATCCAGGCGATCTGCGCCTGCTGGAGCGAGCCGAGGGCCGCGACCGGCGCGACGACGAGACCGGCGGACGCGAGCGCGGCGACGAACCCGGCCGCGGCCCGGGTCCGCACCGCGCCGGTCCCGAGGATGCACGCGTGCGCCAGGACGAGCAGGGTCGCCGTCACCTGGAGCGCGCCGAGCAGGGCGACGAGGACCGCGTACCGCACCCAGCGCCACCGGCCCGGCCGCTCGAGCGCGTCGACGAGCGCGAGGGTCGCGCCGACCGCGACGGCGAGCACGAGGGCGTAGGGCCGCGCGTCGTCCGCGTACTGGCTCACGGAGGGGACGACGGCGAGCAGCAGCCCCGCGACGACCCCCGTACGGCGTCCCGCGAGCCGGGCGCCGAGGACCGCCAGCAGCGCGGCGGCCACCGCCGTCGCGAGCACCGAGGGCAGCCGCAGGCTCACGGCCGACGTCCCGAAGACGCCCGTCCAGACGTGCATGAGCGCGTAGTACGTCGCGTGGACGCCGTCGACGTTCCGCACGAGCCGCGCGAGGTCGGACCACGACCGGGTCGCCGCCGACAGGGTCGCGAGCTCGTCCTCCCAGAGCGCGGTCCGGTCGAGCCAGGGCGCCGTGACGGCGAGCGCGGCCGCCGCGGGCACGGCCCAGACCCAGGCCGGCTGCCGGCCGGCGTCCCGCCCGGGCACCGTCGTCCAGACGCCGCGCTCCCCGCCGTCCCCGCCGGTCGTGGGCGTCACCGGGTCTCCGACCGCGGTGCTCACGCACGTGACGGTAGGCCTGTTCCGGTGCGCCAGGCGGCGACGGACGTCCCGCGGCAGGCGGTCGATCACTGGGCTCCGGCAGCCCCCCGTGGCAGGATGCGGCGCGTGACCGGGATTCTCGCGAAGATCGTCGTCAACGCCATCGCCATCTGGGTGGCCGCCCTCGTCGTGCCGAACGTCAGCCTCGAGGGCGACGGGCTCGGCAAGACGCTCGGGTCCTACCTCATCGTGGGCGCGATCTTCGGGCTGGTGAACACGTTCATCAAGCCGGTCGTGCGGTTCTTCGCCTTCCCGTTCATCCTGCTCACGCTCGGGCTGCTGTCGCTCGTCATCAACGCGCTCATGCTCGAGATCGTCGACTGGGCGTCGAACAAGATCGGGATCAACTTCGACTCCGGCCCGTTCTTCTGGTCGACGCTCGCGGCGGCGCTCATCATCACGTTCGTCAGCATGATCCTCAGCGTGCTCGTCCCCGACGAGGACTGAGCCGCGCGCCCGTGTCGCTCATCGTCGTCGACGTCGAGTCCGACGGGCCGTCGCCCGGGCACTACTCGATGGTCTCGTTCGGGGCGGTCGTCGTGGACCGCGCGCTGGAGACGACGTTCAAGGGCCTGGTCCGGCCGGTCAGCGAGCGGTGGCTGCCCGACGCGCTCGCGGTCTCCGGCGTGACCCGCGAGGAGCACCTCGGCTACCCGGAGCCCGCCGGCGTGATGGCCGAGTTCGCGGAGTGGGTCGTCGCGTCGTCCAAGGGGCGACCGGTGTTCTGCTCGGACAACGTCGCCTTCGACTGGATGTTCGTCAACTGGTACTTCTACGAGACGATCGGCCACAACCCGTTCGGGTGGAGCGGCCGGCGGATCGGCGACCTCTACTGCGGCATGGTCAAGGACGGGTACGCCGGCTGGAAGCACCTGCGCCGGACCCCGCACACGCACGACCCCGTGGACGACGCCAAGGGCAACGCGGAGGCGATCCTCGCGATGGTCGACATGGGGCTGCGGCTGCCGGTCGGCTGACGCGGCGGCCGATCACCGCGGCGGAGACCGTCAGAACGACGCGCTGCCGCCGGACCACAGCTCGGTCTCGACCCAGGCGTCCTCGACCGCCGGGCTCGGCGACGGCACCGCGGCACCGCCCGCGGGTGCACCGGCCTGCGCCGCGCCCACCCGGTGCGGCCGCTCGTCGGACGGCAGCGGGAACCGGGTCTGCGCGAAGTGGAACAGCTCGTCCGGCGGGAGCGCCTTGGAGAAGTACCAGCCCTGGGCCAGCGAGCAGCCGCTGGCCACGACCTCGGCGAGGGTGTCGGCGTCCTCGATGCCCTCGGCGACGACCCGCATCCCGAGGTTGTGCCCGAGCTCGACGGCCGCACGGACGATGACGGCGTCCTGCTGGTTCTGGACCATCTTCTGGACGAACTGCTGGTCGACCTTCATCTCGTCGACGGGCAGCTGGCGCAGGTGGGTCATCGACGAGTAGCCGGTGCCGAAGTCGTCGAGCGACAGCCCCACCCCCATGTCCCGCAGGCGCTGGAGCATCGGCAGCGTCTCGCCGGTCGCGTTGAGCGCCACCGACTCGGTGATCTCGAGGCGGAGCAGCTCGGGCGGCACACCGTGGGTCTCGAGCATCCGGGCGACGACGTCGGGGACGTCCGCGAGCTGGAGCCAGCGCGGCGACAGGTTCACCGCGACCGGCAGCGGGCGGCCGCGCCGCACCCAGGCGGCGGCCTGGGCGATCGCCGTCTCGAGGACGACGCGCGACAGCGGCACGACGAGGCCGGTCTGCTCGGCGAGGTCGAGGAACGCGCCCGGGTAGAGCAGGCCGCGCTGCGGGTGCTGCCAGCGCACGAGCGCCTCGACGCCGGCGAGCCGGCCCTCGAGGACGTCGACGACCGGCTGGTAGTGCAGCACGAGCTGGCCCTCGGCGATCGCCTTGCGCAGCTCGGCGGACAGCTCCAGCCGGGAGCGGCTCTGGCCGCCGTCCCGCTCGGGGTCGAAGGTGGCGATCCCTTGGCCGGACTCCTTGGCCCGGTACATCGCGACGTCCGCCTCGCGCAGGAGGCCCTCGACGGTCGGGGGCACGGGCACCTCGTCGTCGCCGAGGTCCTCCCGGTGGCTCACGGCGATCCCGATCGAGGCGTCGACGTGCAGGTCCATGTCGTCGACGACGAACGGGTCGTCGAGCTGGGCGGAGAGCCGCTCGGCGACCCGGCGGGCGGCACCCCGCCCCGCGCCGGGCAGCAGGACGGCGAACTCGTCGCCGCCGAGCCGGGCGAGGACGTCGCTCGGGCGCAGGATCGCCCGCAGCCGCGGGCCGACCTGGGCGAGCAGCTGGTCGCCGACCGCGTGGCCGAGGCTGTCGTTGACCTCCTTGAAGCGGTCGAGGTCGATCATGAGCACCGCGACCGGCTTGGAGGGCGTCGCCTCATTGACGGCCACGGCCGCGAGGTTGAGCAGCGCCTTGCGGTTCGGCAGCCCGGTGAGCAGGTCGTGGGTCGCCTGGTGGAGGAGCTCGCTCTCCATCCGGAGCCGCTCGGTGACGTCGCGGCCCATGAGGACGACGGCGCCGAGGTCGAGCCCGCGGCGGTGCGAGACCGCCCACTCGATGACCCGCCACTCGTCGTCCGCCGCCCGGACCCGGACCCGCGGCCGCTCCTCGCCCGGCGGCTGGCCCGGCCAGTCGCCGTCCGTGAGCCGCAGGAAGGTCACGAGGTCGGCGGCGTGGACGAACGACGCGAGCGGGCGGCCGACGACCTGGCCGGTCGACCAGCCGAGGCTCGTCGTCACCGACTCGGACGCGAACGTGACGCGGGTGGCGTCGTTGAGGACGACGACGAGGTCACCGGAGGCGTCGACGATGGCCCGGAAGGCGTGCTCGCTCTCGAGGGCGTCGATGAGCGCGTTGACCGCCGACGCGACCCGGCCGACCTCGTCGTCCGACTGGACGTCGAGGGCGAGCGAGCGCAGCCGGCCGGGCTCCCAGCCCGTGGCAGGGGCACCGGCGACGGTCTCCCGGACGACCTCGGCGACGGCCGACAGGCCGGTCGTCAGGTCCGACAGGTGACGGCGCACGATCCGCTGCTGGACGACCCCGTGCCCGAACGTCACGAGCATGCTCGACACGGCGCACCCCACGAACAGGCTCGGGTGCAGCAGCGCGGCGGGCACTCCCATGAGCGGCAGCGCGAGCGGGAAGAGGCCGCCGATGACCAGGCTCGCCCCGTAGCTGGCGACCTGCGACTCGGTGACGAACCTGCGGCGCCGGGGCGTGCCGGGGTCGCGACCGGTGCCTGGGTCTGCGACGCTCACCTGGAGGTC
This sequence comes from Kineosporia sp. R_H_3, assembly GCF_002198675.1. Taxonomy (GTDB): domain Bacteria; phylum Actinomycetota; class Actinomycetes; order Actinomycetales; family Kineosporiaceae; genus R-H-3. Next base: position 20,012 of record NZ_MWLL01000164.1, read on the forward strand.
ATCGGAGCCGCCCGAGCGTGGCTTGAGGTCGGCCCCCCGTGCGGCGGGCCGGGCCGGTACGAGTGACCGATACCAGGCCCGATCGGCGGTTCGCGCCCCGGACGGCCCCCGACCCGGCGAGGATCAGGACGTGGACCACCGGCACGAGCCGCTCGAACCGGCCGACCTGCCCGGCCCCGTCCTGCCCGCCGGGGGCGTCCCGCTCGACCCGGCCGGGCCCCGGGAGCCGGTGCTGCCGGCCGCGCCGGCCAGGGTCGACTTCGGGGACGGCGTCCGGCTGACCCGGCGCTCGATGGTCCTCGTGGCGCTCGTCGCCCTGGTGCCGGTGATGGCGGCCATCGGGGTCGCCGTCCTGCTCTCCCTCGGCACCGGGCAACCCACGGCCGGGGACCGCGGCCAGACCGTCTCCGACACCGGCGACGGCGGGGACGTGGAGCAGGGCGGCGGGTCGGCCGAGGACGACGGCGACGGGGACGGCGGCACCGGGAGCGGCCCCGGCCCGGGCGGCGGCACCGGCGTGACCCGGACGGCGCTCGACGACGCCGGGGACGCCCTGCGCTCCGCGGGCGTGCGCCGGCTGGGCTCGGTCGAGGCCGCGTGGACCTGGCGCGACGGCGACACGGTGACGCTCGTCGCCGTGACGCGGCGCGTGACGCGCCGCAACTCCAACCTCTCCGCCCGGGCGGTCACGCTGCGGGTGACGACCGTCGTCGACCCTCAGGGGAAGGCGAAGGTGCTCGCGTCGAGCGAGGACGGCGGCCCGACCTGCCCCCGCGGCGTCGAGATGAAGGCGGATGTGACGCCGTCCGCCGTCAAGGTCCGCGACCTCGACGGCGACGGCACCCGCGAGGCCCTCGTCACGTGGGCGCACGCCTGCGGCAGCGAGGTCCAGCGCCGCGCGACCGTGCTCGCCGGGCCGAGCGCGTACGTCCTCGGCGGGCGCGGTGCCCTCGTCGCCGAGCCCGACCCGCCGATCGCCGACTGGCCGGACGGGTACCTCGACGCGGCGTCCGAGGCGCTCGGCTGAAACGCGTCACCGGACCGTGAACGACGTCCTCAGGGTCGCGGTCGAGGCATCGCCCGCGTAGACGTCGATACGGCCCGGTTCGACGACGAGCCGGCCGGAGTTGTCGTAGAACCCGAAGTCGCTGCGGTCCAGCCGGAACGAGACCCGCTTCGTCGCACCGGGTTCGAGCGTGACCCGTTCGAAGCCGCGCAACCGCCGGACCGGCTGGGTCAGGCTCGCGACCGGGTCGTTCAGGTAGAGCTGGACGACCTCGTCACCGGCCCGGGTGCCGGTGTTCGTCACCTGCACGGACGCCGTGACCGAACCGCGGCGGGAGACGGTGGCTCGGTCCAGGGTCAGACCGTGGACGGAGAACGTCGTGTACGACAGCCCGTACCCGAACGGGTAGAGCGGGTCGCACGAGGCGATGTCCCGGTACCGCGACGTGTACTTCTGCGTGGCGTCGCAGGGCCGGCCCGTCGGCTCGTGGTTGTAGTACGACGGCACCTGCCCGACGCTGCGGGGGAACGTCACGGGAAGCTTGCCACCGGGGTTCACCGCACCGAAGACGACGTCGGCGACGGCGTTGCCCGCCTCCACCCCGGGGAACCAGGCCTCGACGACGGCCTTCGCCGAGGAGACGACGCCGGTGAGGTCGAGCGGGCGGCCGTTGAGCAGGACGACGGCCACGGGGGTGCCCGTCGCGACGACCTCGCGGACCAGCTGCTCCTGCAGGCCCGGCAGCCGGATGTCGCTGCGCGAGGCGGCCTCACCGCTCATCCCGCGCGACTCCCCGACCACGAGGACGACCTGGTCGGCGTCCCGGGCGGCGGCGACGGCTGCGGCGAACCCGGCGTCCGAGCCGCAGGCGTCGGCAGGAGTGTTCGCGGGCGGTTCGGTGTCGGTGATCGTGCAGGCCGGGGTGAAGGTCGCGGACGGGCTCACGGCTCTGACGCCGGTGAGGACCGAGACGGCGTCCTCGTCGAGGCCGCGGCCCCACCACGGCCCGAGGACGTTGTGCTGGTCGTCGCCGAGCGGGCCGATGACGGCGGTCCGCTTCGCCGGGTCGAGCGGCAGCACGGCGTCGTCGTTCTTCAGCAGCACCATCGACCGGCCCGCGGCCCAGCGCGCCTGCTGCCGGTCGGACGGGGTGAGGAAGGACGCCTCGTCGGTGGCCTTCGCGACGTCGACGTAGGGGTTGTCGAACAGGCCGGCGCGGAACTTCACGCGCAGGATCCGGCGGACCGCGTCGTCGAGGCGGGCGCGGGAGATCCGGCCGTCCGCGAGGAGCTGCGCGCCGTAGTCGCGCAGGTTCGTGCTGACCATCTCGGAGTCGGTGCCGGCGTTGAGCGCGAGCGCCCCGGCCTCCGGGCCGTCGGCGGCGACGCCGTGCCCGCACGGGCCGCTGTCCGGCGTCCGCGGCGGGCAGGCCCGCAGCTCGGCGACCGCGGTGTAGTCGCTCTCGACGAAACCGTCGAAGCCCCACTCCCGCTTGAGGATCTGCGTCTCGACCTCGTGGTTCGCGCAGCCCGGGACGCCGTTGATCGCGTTGAAGGAGCACATGACGGTGTCGGCACCGGCGTCGATCGCCGCCTTGAAGGGCGGGAGGTAGAGGTTGCGCAGGCGGGCCGGCGACACGTCGGTGGTGTTGTAGTCGCGGCCGCCTTCCGGCTGGCCGTACGCCGCGAGGTGCTTCGGGCTCGCGACGGCCTTGTCCGCCGCCGAGTAGTCGTCGCCCTGGGTGCCCTTGACCCGGGCGGCGGCGAAGACCGAGCCGAGGTACGGGTCCTCGCCCGAGCCCTCGGCGATGCGACCCCAGCGCGGCTCGTGGCTCACGTCGACCATGGGGCCGTAGACCTGCTTGAGGCCGACGGTCGCCGACTCCCGGGCGCCGACGGAGGCGTCCGTGCGGGCGACCTCCGGGTCGAAGGAGCTCGCGGAGCCGAGCGGGATCGGGAAGATCGTCCGGTAGCCGTGGATGGTGTCGTACGCGAAGAGGATCGGGATGCCGAGGCGGGACCGCTCGACGGCGATCCGCTGGAGCTCGTTGATCCGCACCGGGTCGACGAGGCTGAAGACGCCGCCCACCCCGGCCTGCGCGTCGGCGTCGGTGACCTGGCCGTCGGAGAGCAGCTGCACCTGCTGGAGCTTCTCGGCGGTCGTCATCCGGCGGACGAGCGCGTCGACGCGGCGCTCGACACCTGCCGAGGCCGTCGTCCGGGTCGGCGCGAGCGCCCGCTCGTCGGAGGAGCCGGACGCCGCGACGGCGGCCGCCCCGCCCGAGGCGAGCACCGCGACGGCCGTCGCGAGGGCGACCCGCCTGCGGCCGCGCCGGAGCCGTCCCGAGGGAGCGGGGGTCGTCGTGGAGTCGGGTCCGGAGCGTCCCATGGCCGCACGTCCTCGTCGTCGAGAGATGTTCGCGGCCCCGGTCTACCGGTACATACGTGATGAAGCGACCTGAGACCGACATCACAGACAGACCGCCATCACGGACGCATGTCCGGGAGAGGACCGAGCGGCGCGGATCCCTCAGACCGTGACCGGGGCGCCCGCCTCCGCGAGGTGCGCGACGGACCGCGCGACGTCACCGACGACCTTGGCGACCTGGTCGGGATCGGCGCCCGGCAGCGAGGTGTCCTGCTCGAGGACGTACCAGCCCGAGTAGCCGGCCGCCTCGAGCACGCGGACGATCTCCGCGACCGGGACGTCACCGGTGCCGAGCGGGACGTACATGTTCTGCTGCACGCCCTCCATGTAGGTGATCTCGCCGGCCTGCACCCGCTTCGCGACCGTGAGGTCGACGTCCTTGAGGTGCACGTGCGTGATCTTGTCGGCGTGCGTGCGGACGAGCTCGAGCGGGTCGGTGCCGCCGATGAGCAGGTGGCCGGTGTCCAGGCAGAGCGGGACGTCGCTGTCCGCGACGAAGCGCTCGACCTCGGCCCGCTGCTCGACGTGGGTGCCGACGTGCGGGTGCAGCGTCGTGCGCAGGCCGTGGGACGCCGCGATGTCGCGGACCTTCCCGGCGTTCGCCACGAGCCGGGCCCACTCGTCGTCGGTGAGCCGCGGGCGCTCGTCGTAGCCGTCGAGGCCGGTCGCCGCGGCGAGCACGAGCACCTCGCCGCCCGCCGCGGCCATCTGGGCGGCGGCCCGCCCGGCCTCGGCGAGGGTGGCCTCCTCGGCGGCCGCGTCGTGCAGCGGGACGGCGAGGAAGCCGCCGACGAGGCCCAGGCCGGCGGCGCCGAGGACGCCGCGCAGCGCCTCGGGGTCGTCGGGCAGGAACCCGGGCGGACCGAGCTCGGTGCTGCGCAGCCCGAGGTCGGCCATCTGGCCGAGGACGAGGTCGACGGGGAGGACGTGGCCCCAGCCGGGCACCTCGCAGACGCCCCACGAGATCGGCGCGCCGGCGACCCGGCCGCCGAGCACCGCGCCGGCGTCGACGTCCGCGGGCTCGTCGGCGGAGCCGGCTGCGAGACCGGCTGCGAGACCGGCCGCGGCGCGGCGTCCGGTCGGCTCGACCGCGAACGCCGCCGGGTCGATGCTCACGGCCGCGCCGCTGCGCAACGACTGCTCGCACGCCTCGGCGAGCACGAGGCTCACGAGGCCATCGGCGGCGGGCGAGGGGTTCTCGGCCCGGCCGGCGATGACGTCGAGGAAGACCACGATCTCGCGGCGGTAGGCGGGCGCGTACCGCTCCTGGAAGCCGGTGTACGCGGCGCCCGACGGGTCGTGCCCGCCCGGCTCGAGGCTGACGAACGGCGTCCGGGCGTCGTAGCCGGAGGCCAGCGCCGCCTTCTCGGCGAAGACGTCGATCCGGTTGTCGTACCCCGTGCCGTCCTTGCGGCCGCCGACGAGCTGGGCGATGACGCCGCCCTCGAAGACGAGCGTGATCGAGGCGGTGTCGACGTCACCGGCGTCCGCGAACGCCTGGTCGACGAGCACCGAGCCGGTCGCGAAGACGCTCGTCACCCGGCGGCCCACGAGCCACGGCACGCAGTCGAGGTCGTGGACGAACATGTCACGGAAGATGCCGCCCGAGGTCGGGATGTAGTCCGCCGGCGGCGGCTCGTGGTCGAACGCGGTGGCCCGGACGGCGTACACGTCGCCGGTCTCACCGGTGACGATCCGCCGCTTGAGCTCGGCGATCGCGGGGTCGAACCGGCGCTGGAACCCGACGAGCAGCGGGACGCCGACGCGCGCCGCGTGCGCGGCGACCTCGCGGACCTCGGCGACGTCGCCGGCGAGCGGCTTCTCGCAGAGCACCGGGACGCCCGCGTCGAGGGCGGCGTGCACGACGGCCGCGTGCGTCGGCGTGGGGGTCGCGACGAGCACGCCGTCGACGCCCGCGAGCAGGTCGTCGAGGGACTCGACCGCGCGGACCGTGACACCCCGGGATGCGGCGGAGCCGGCCGCGAGCTCCGCGGCGACGGCGGCGGCCCGGCCCGGGGCCGGGTCGTGGAGGACGACCTCGGTGACGCCGTCCGTCGCGACGATGTTCGTCGCGTGCATCTGGCCGATGCGGCCCACGCCGCTGACGCCGATCCTCATCGATCCTCAACTCCGGGCTGGTCCGTGCAGGCTAGTGTTAGAGCGCTCCAATCGTTGGAGCGCTCTAACGATGACCGGCCGCTCGAAGGGTGTCAAGCAGCCCGCGGGGGCGCTGCGCCGGGCGGCGCGGCCGTACGATCGCGGCGGCCGGGGACCCGGGCCGAGGGTCCCGGGCGGAAGGGTGGTGACGTGCGCAGACCGACGATGGACGACGTCGCGCAGCGCGCCGGCGTCTCCCGCGCGCTCGTCTCCCTCGTCATGCGCGAGTCGCCCAAGGTCAGCCCCGAGCGGCGGGCCGCCGTCCTCGCCGCGGCCGCGGACCTCGGGTACTCCCCGCACGCGATGGCCCGCCAGCTCGCGCAGCGGACGTCGACCGTGCTCGCCGTCCTCGTCTCGGACCTGCACAACCCCTACTTCGCGGACATCGTCGAGTCCGTCGACACCGCGGCCCGCGAGGCCGGTCTCGACATGATCCTTTCGACCGGGGGCCGCCGACCGGCCGGCGAGCGCCGCGCCGTCGAGACGATGCTGGGCTTCCGCCCGGCCGGCCTCGTCCTGCTGTCGCCGGTCGTCCCGCAGGCGGTGCTCGAGGCGGCGAGCGTGTCGACGCCGGTCGTGGCCGTCGAGCGCACGGTGGCGCTGCCCGGCGTCGACACCGTGACGGACGACGGCCGGGCCGGCTCCCGGCTCGCGGTCGACCACCTGGTCGGGCTCGGCCACCGCGACGTCGTCCACCTCGACGGCGGCCAGGGCGCGCAGTCCTCGACCCGGCGCCGGGGGTTCGTCGACGCGATGCGCGCGCACGGGCTCGAGCCGCGCGTCGAGCCGAGCGAGTACACCGAGGAGGGCGGGGCCGCGGCGGTCGCCCGGCTGCTCGCCGCCGGCACCCGGTTCACGGCGCTCGTCGCGGCGAACGACATCAACGCGATCGGGGCGCTCTCGGCGCTCGCGGACGCGGGCCTGCGCGTGCCGGAGGACGTGTCGGTCGTCGGCTACGACAACACCTCGCTCGCCGCGATGCGGCACGTCGGGCTCACCACCGTCGACCAGCCGCGGGCCGAGATGGGCCGGCTCGCCGTCGCCGCCGTCGTCGAGCGGATCGCCGGCCGCCGGACGACGCCGACCCGGCACCGGCTGCAGCCGTCCCTCGTCGTCCGGACGACGACGGCGCCGCCGCCGCGCCGCTGACCCGGGGGCTCAGGGCGCGGCGGTCGCACCGAACGTCAGGCGGATCGTCGTGCCGGTGGCGCCGGTCGTCAGGTCGACGTGACCCCCGTGGGCCTCGACCACGGCCCGGACGACGGCCAGGCCGAGGCCGGTCGAGCCGCGGCCGCCGCGGGCGAAGGGCTCGAAGACCCGGGTCCGCAACGCCTCCGGGATGCCGGGGCCGTCGTCCGCGACGCTGACGTCGAGCACCCCGCCGACGACCCCGACCCGGACCTCGACGCGCGTCCCCGCCGGGGTGTGCCGGCGGGCGTTGACGACGAGGTTGAGCACGGCCTGGAGCACCCGGTCGAGGTCGACGCGGACCGTGGTCGCGCCGGCGCCGGCGCCGTCGGTCCGGCCGGTGGTGTCGACGGCCTCGACCGCGACGTCCCCGAGGTCCAGCCCGACGAGCCGCAGCCGGACCTCCTCGACGACGCGGTCGACCGTGACGTCCGTCGGCACGAGGAAGCTGTCGCCGTCCGCGGCCGCGAGCAGGAGCAGGTCGTCGAGCAGCCGGGAGAGCCGGACGAGCTCGGCGCCCACGAGCCGCAGCGAGGCCTCCGGGTCGGCGGCGATCCCGGTCTCGAGGAGCTCGAGGTGGCCGCGGGCCACGGCGACCGGCGTCCGGAGCTCGTGCGAGACCGCGGCGAACAACGCCGTCCGGGCCTCGACCTCCGCCGAGATCCGCTCGAGCATCCCGTTGAAGGCGCGCGCAAGGTCGCCGACCTCGTCGGGCCGGCCGCCCGGGTCGGGGACCCGCACGGCGAGGTCGCCGATGCCGGCCCGCTCGGCCGCGGCGTGCAGCGCGCGCAGCGGGCGGGTGGCCCTGCGCAGGGCGAGGGCGAGGACGACGACGCCGAGCACCCCGGCGAACGTCGCGGCGAGCGCCACCCGGCCGGCGAGCGTCGTCGCGTCGTGGTCGACGCCGCCGAGCCAGCCGTCCACCTCGAGCACCGCGACGCGGCGGCCGTCGACGGTGACGGGGGTCGCGAGCACCCGGACGTCCCCCTCGGGCGTCGCGCGGGTGACGAGCCGGCCGGGCACGCCGGCCGGCAGCCGGTCGCCGTCCCGCAGCGCGACGACCGGCGCCGGCCCGGTCGCCGTCGTGAGCACCGGGCCGCCGTCCACCCGGATGACCGTCATGTGCAGCGCGCTGCCGGGCTGGGTCGCGAGGTAGCCCTGGAAGCGGCGCTCGAGGTCGGCCGGACCCGTGCTGCCGACGAGCAGCGCCGCCGCCCGGACGGCGAACACCTCCCGCTCGCGGTCGAGCCGCTCGTCGACGGCGGCCCGGCCCTGCAACCGGGCGAGCTGCCACGCGAGGACCACGGTCGCCGCGAGCGCGAACGCGAGGACGACCGCGGCGACCACGGTGAAGCGGACCCACGTGCTGCGCGGCGAGGGCAGACCGGGGGTCATGCGGGCAGCCGGTACCCGGCGCCGCGGACGGTCTGCACGAGGTCCGCGCCGAGCTTGCGCCGCAGGTACGCGACGTAGACCTCGACGACGTTCGAGCCGGGGTCGAAGTCGTAGCCCCAGACGAGGTCGAGGAGCTGCTGCTGCGAGAGCACCTGGCCGGGGTGCCGGGCGAGCACCTCGAGGAGGGCGAACTCGCGGGCGCTGAGGTCGACGGTCACCTCGCCGCGGGTCGCCGTGCGGCGGGTGAGGTCGACGGTGAGGTCCCGGACGGTGAGGACGCTCGCGCTCGGCTGCTGGCCCGAGCGCAGCCGGGCCCGCACCCGGGCGAGCAGCTCGGCGAAGGAGAACGGCTTGGTGACGTAGTCGTCCGCGCCGGCGTCGAGCAGCCGGACCCGCTCCGGGACGCCCGTGCTCGCGGTGAGCACGATGACCGGCAGGTCGGGGCGGCGCTTGCGCAGCGCCGCGAGGACCTCGTCGCCGCCGATGTCCGGCAGGCCGAGGTCGAGGACGACGAGCGCGGTCGCCGGGTCGAGCCCTTCGGCGAGCCCTTCGGCCCCGGTCGTCGCGACGACGGGCAGGTAGCCGGCCGCCTCGAGCCCCTGGGACACGAAGGACGCGATCCCTGCCTCGTCCTCGACGACCACCACGCGCATGCGCACATGCTGGGCCCGGCGACCCCGACCCGCCAAACGGCTGAGAGTTCTCTCAGGTCCCTCCAAGGACGGTCCAAGCGGTGGTCGGGCATGCTCGGACCGCAACCTTGGAGCCCCCTCAGGCCGGTCCAAGGACCACCTCAGACCGCCGACCCACAGTGGATGCACGCCGGAGGTTCCGGCACCGTCCACGAGGAGGACCACCATGACCCGCACCAGCATCGCGAGCTTCGCAGTCGGCGCCCTCGCCGTCGGGCTCGTCGCGTCCGGCACCGCCTTCGCCGTCATGGGGCCCGACGACACCCGGGTCGTCGCGCCGGTCTCGGTGAACGCCGCCGACACCGGGCTCACCGACGACGGCACCGGTGACCCGAGCGCCGGCCCCACCGGTGACCCGAGCACCGACCCGAGCACCGACCCGAGCAGCTCGCCCGGCGCCGGGCCGTCTGTCGACGACAGCGGCCACGACAGCGGCGACGACAACCCGGGCGGCCGCGGCGACCACGGCTCCCAGGCGGTCGCCGTCCCCGCCGGGGTGACGCTCGACCGGGCCCGGACGATCGCGCTCGGCGTCAAGGCCGGCACCGTCCGCGAGGCCGACCTCGACGACGAGGACGGCCGGACCGTCTGGGACGTCGAGGTGCGCGGCACCGACGGTGCGAAGTGGGAGATCACGATCGACGCCGTGACCGGTGACGTCCTCAAGACCGAGCGGGACTGACCTCTCGACCCAGCGCTCGACCGCCCCTCGACGAGCGCGGGCGGACGGCCTCCGGCACGGCCCGACAGGGCCGGCCGGAGGCCGTTCTCCGTTGTGGAACGCCGGGTTTCGCTACCGGTCGTCACCGCCCGGCAGCGCACCGTCGAATGTTCGGGTGCGTTCGTCGATAGCCGTGGATGGGACCCCCGCCCGGCGGCAGAATCGGTCGGGTCGGGGCGGACCGGAGCGAGGTGGTCGTGAACGCACAGGGATCGACTCCCCCGGGCGCGCCGCCGTCCGACCCGCTCACGCCGGTCGACCTGCTGCTGCCCGGGGCCTGGCGGACCTCCCGGAAGGGCCGGCACGCCGGGTCCGACGAGGCCGGCCGAGCGGCGACGCTGACGACGACCCCGGTCGTGCCGCGGGTCGTCCGGCCGCCGTCGACCCTGCCGCTGCCGCTCGGGGACCTGTTCGAGCCGGACGCCGCCCGGCCGGCGGTCGTCGAGGAGCCGGTCGTCGAGGCTCCGGACGCCGACGAGCCGGACGCCGGCGGGCCCGTCGCCGACGACACCCTCGCGTTCTGGGAGCGCGAGGTCCGGATCCCGATCATCCGCGAGCCGTCACCGGTGCTCGGCGACGTCCCGGTCGTGGCAGCAGCGGTCACCCCTGTCGTACCCGCCGCACCGCCCGCCGCACCGACCGCGCCCGCCGGGCCGCCCGAGGAGCCGCCGGTCCCCGAGGCCGTCGAGCCCGAGCAGCCGTGGGCCGTTGCCCCGCCGAGGCCGCCGGTCGAGGAGCTCTTCGTCATCGGCGGCGGGGAGCCGCCCGCCGCCCGCCGCGTCCTGGCCCGCACCGCCTTCGTCTTCGCCGGCGCGGTCGTCGCCGTCGGTGCCGCCGTCCCGTTCCTGCTCGGGGGGCTGCCCGGCGGGGACGCCACGGTGAGCCTCGCCGAGACGACCGCCTCGCCGTCCGCGGCCGTGGAGAGCGCGGCCCGGGACAGCGTCGTCACCACGTACGTCCCGACGGTGAGCGGGAGCGTCCCGGTCGGGACGCCGACGGCGAACGCGGCCGAGCGGCAGACCGCCGAGCCCACGGCGAGCACCACGACCCGCCGGACGACCCGCCCCGCGGCCACGCCGTCCCGCACGACGAGCCGGCCGAAGCCGCCGGCGGCCCCGACCCGCACCCGCCCGAGCGGTCCGTCGCAGCCCGGGCCGCGCCCCGGGCAGGTCTACGTCGATGCGGCGGCCTACGTCGGGCGGCCGCTCGACCGGGTCCGCCGCGACCTCGAGGCCCTCGGCCTGCGGGTCCAGGACGCACCGGCCTTCGGCACCGGCAAGCCGCGCGGCGAGGTCGTGGGGCTGCGCCCCGGCGGCTGGGTCGACGCCGGCAGCACCGTGCGGGTCTTCTTCGCGTGGTGACGCCGCGCCCCCGAACGGGTGACTCGGCGAGGAGCGGCTGAGCGCACCGGGACCGACCAGGATCATCGACGACAGGTCCGAGCACGTCGTCCGGAACCGCCCGCCCGCGGTCGCCCGGAGGTCGGCCGGACCCGGCACGAGCGGCGACGGCTCACGAACGAGAAGGACGCATGGACGCGACCGCGGGCGACACCCAGGAGCACGGCGAGGCGCAGGTACGGCCCCACGCGGGCCGGACGCCGCGCCGTCGGGCCCCGGACACCGTCCCCTTCTGGGGCGCCGACGCGAAGATCCCCGTGATCCGTGAGCCGTCCCCGGTCGTCGGTCCGTCAGCACCTGCACCGCGACCTGTCGCGGTAGCTGCCCCGGTCGCGGCCCCGGCATCGGCTCCGGCGCCGGCCGTCGCGGCACGGCCGTCGGCGCTCCCCGCCCGCCCGGACGTCTACGCGGTCGATCGCACGGTCGATCACACGGTTGACGAGCCCCTGCCCCGGCGCCGCGACGCGGCGCGGGACGACGGGCCCCGGCGGATCCGGCCGGCCACGGCCCTGGGCGCGGCCGGCCTGCTCGTGCTCGTCGCCGGTCTCGCCACGCCCTTCGTGCTCAGCGGACCGTTCGGCGGGACCCCGGACGCCGCCCCGGTGCCGGCACCGCCCGGCACGGTGACGACGTACGTGCCGACCGTGAGCGGCAGCGCACCGGTCGCCGTCGGTACCGCTGCCGCGACGACCGCCCCGGCGGCGACGACGACGGCGGGTGCCACGGACCGGCCGACGGCGGCCGCGACCCGGACCGCCGCGAGCACGCCGACCGCCCGGACGACGCCGGCCGCCCGCCGGACGACGGTCACCGCGATCGTCACGACGACGGTCGCCCCGGCGACGACGCAGGCGTCGACCAGACCCGGCGAGGTCTTCGTCGACCCGGCGCAGTACGTGGGGCGGCAGGAGGACCCGGTGCGGGCCGAGCTCGAGGCCCGGGGGCTGGACACCGCGGACAGCTGGGCGTTCGACACCGGCAGGCCCCGGGGCACGGTCGTCGAGGTGCGGCCGTCCGGCTGGGTCCGGGACGGCGGGGACGTCCGGGTGTACGTCGCATGGTCGTGACGCTCGTGGTCGTGACGGCAGGGGCCGCCCGCGGGCGGCGGATCGAGGGGCGGCATGGAACCGACGAGTGACGAGACCCGGCGCCCCGACGCGGTCCGCCGGCGTCCGCCCGTGAACCCGGACACCCGCCCGTTCTGGCTCAAGGACCTCAAGGCGCCCGTCATCCGGGAGCCCTCTCCCGTGCTCGGGGCGCACGGGCTCGCGCCCGTGCCGGCCGAGCCCGTCCCGGTGACACCCGCGCCGGTGACACCCGCAGCGGGCGCGCCCGTTCCCGCGCCACGGCTGCGGCAGCCCGACGTCCCGACCCAGCAGCCGACCCAGCAGCCGACCCAGCAGCCGACCCAGCAGCCGCCCCCGGCCCGCCAGGCGGTCGACCTCTCCGTCCCCGTGCGCACACCCGCCGAGCCCGTCGACCTGCCCACGGTCGCGGTCGTCGTCCGGGTCCGCGTGCGGGTGGCCGACG
>NZ_MWLL01000165.1 GCF_002198675.1 Kineosporia sp. R_H_3
GCCCGCCCCGCCCGTGCCGCGCGCCCGTCCGACCGGGACGGCGACCGGATGACCGATCCGCTCGAGCTCGCACTGCGCGGCTACGAGCCGACCGTCCGCCGCCCGACGCTCACCGGCGGGGACGTCGCGTACGTCGTCGACGACACCCCGCTCGGCCGGATGCTCTTCGCCGCGCACCACGACGGCACGCTCCTCGCGACGACCTACGCCCCGGACGACGCGGCGGCCGACGCCGTCCTCGCCCGGCTCGCCGCCCGGGTCTCGCCGCGGGTGCTGCGCGGCGGCCGGGCCCTGGACGCCGTCCGGCGCGAGCTCGACGACTACCTCGGCGGCCGCCGGCGGGAGTTCGACCTGCCCGTCGACCCGGTGCTCGCGACCCCGTTCCAGCGCACGGTGCTCGAGGCGCTCACCGCCGTGCGGTACGGGGCGACCGCCTCCTACGGGGCGCTCGCGACCACCCTGGGCCGGCCCACGGCGTCCCGGGCCGTCGGGGCCGCGCTCGGCGCGAACCCGCTGTGCGTCGTCCTGCCGTGCCATCGGGTCGTCGCGGCGTCCGGGGCGCTCACCGGGTACGCCGGCGGGCTCGACGCCAAGCGGCTGCTGCTCGAGCTCGAGGCCCGCACGGTCGCGGCCGGTTGACCTGCAGCGCACGTGAGGTCCTAGCGTCCTCGACGTGTCCTCCGACCCGCTGACCGAACCCGTGCCGACCGTGCCCACGTCGACCGAACGCGTGCCGACCGAGCCCGCGCCGTCCGAGCACTCGCTGTCGCCGGCCGAGAACCGGCGGGTCCGGCTGCTCACCGTCGGCGCCGTGGCCCTCGTGTCGCTCATCGCCTTCGAGTCGCTCGCGGTGAGCACGGTCATGCCGGCGGTCGCCGCCGCCCTCGACGGGCTGCCGCTCTACGCGCTCGGGTTCGGCGCGACGGTCGCGACGTCGGTCGTCGGGATGGCGGTCTGCGGCGCCTGGGCCGACGCCCGCGGCCCGCGGCGGCCGATCCTCGCGGCGGTCGCGCTCTTCACCGCCGGGCTCCTCCTCGCGGGGCTGGCGCCGACGATGACGGTCTTCGTCGCGGCCCGCGCGCTGCAGGGGCTGGGCGGCGGCATGCTCATCGTCGCGCTCTACGCGATGCTCGGCACGAGCGTCCCCGAGCCGGTCCGGCCGCGGGTGCTCGCCGCGTTCTCGGCCGCCTGGGTCGTGCCGGGGCTCGTCGGCCCGTCGCTCGCCGGGCTCATGCTGCACCTGTGGGGCTGGCGCTCCGTGTTCCTGCTCGTGCCGGCGGTCGCCGTCCCGGGCGCCGTGCTCACGCTCGTCGCCGTGCGGGACCGGGCGCCGGACGACGGGGCGGCCGGCAGGACGGACGGCAGGACGGACGGCAGGACGGACGGCGACCCGGACGACGGCCCGGACGGCGCGCCGCGACGGTCCGCGGGGGTCGGACGCCGGATCGCCCTCGCGACGGTCGCCGGGGCCGGTGCCACCGTGCTCCAGCTCGCGGGCAGCCGGGACTCCGCCCCGTGGCGGGCGGGCGCCGTCGTCGCGCTCGTCGTCGTGCTCGCGGCCGCCGTCCGGATGCTGCCGGCCGGCACGTTCCGGCTCGTGCGGGGCGTCCCGTCGGTCGTCGCGCTGCGCGGGCTCATCGCCGCCGGGTTCGCCGCGGGCGAGACGTTCGTGCCGCTCGTGCTCGTCCGCGAGCACGGCTGGTCGCCGACCCGGGCCGGGCTCGCGCTCACCGTGGGCGCGGTGACGTGGGCGGCGTTCTCGTTCCGGCAGGGGCGCGTGCCCGAGGTCGACCGGCGCTACGGCTTCGCCCGGACCGGGTCGGTCAGCGTGGCCGTCGGCCTCGTCGTCGCGCTGACCTGCGCCCTGCCCGGCGCTCCGGGCTGGCTCGCCGTCCTCGCGTGGGCGTTCGCGGGCGCCGGCATGGGCCTGGCCTACGCCTCGACGTCCCTGCTCACGCTGCACCTCGCCGCCCCCGAACGCCGCGGCGAGGCGAGTGCCGACCTCACGACGAGCGAGGCGCTGACGACGGCCGTCGCGCTCGCGGCCGCCGGCACGGTCTTCGCCGCGCTGCTCCCGCGCGGCCTCGGCCCGGACGACCCGGCCGGCCCCGCCCCGTACCTCGCGGCGTTCGGCGTCGCGGTGGTCGTCGGCCTCGGCTCGGTCGTCGCCGCGCGCCGGCTGCGGACGCCGTCCGCACCTGTGAGGTAGTCCGGCGGCGATCGGCGCGGTGGTCTGCCTCGCAGGCAGAGCGGCACCCGGAACGCGACGACGCCCCCGCCGCGGGTGCGGCAGGGGCGTCGTCGGACGGGTGCGTCAGGCCTGCTTGCCGGCCTCGATCTCGAGGACGAGCTTGACCTTGTCGGAGATGAGGAAGCCGCCGGTCTCGAGCGCGGCGTTCCAGGTGATGCCCCAGTCGGAGCGGTTGATCGTCGCGGTGCCCTCGAAGCCCGCCTTCACGTTGCCCCACGGGTCCTTCGCGACGCCGCCGAACTCCCACGTGATGTCGACCGGGTTCGTCTTGCCGCCGATCGTCAGGTCGCCCGTCGTGACGACCTCGTCGCCGACGACCTTGACCGACGTGCTCTTGAACGTGATCTTCGGGTTCTCCTCGGCGTTCCAGAAGTCCGGGCTCTTCAGGTGGCCGTCACGCTGCTCGTTGCCCGTGTCGACCGACGCGGCGTCGATCTCGACCCAGACGGACGAGGACTCGGGGCTCGCGGCGTCGATCGTCGCGCCACCGGAGTAGGACGTGAACTTGCCGCGGGTCGTCGCGACGACCGCGTGCTTGACGGCGAAGCCGACGGTGCTGTGGCCCTCGTCGATGGTCCACGTGCCGGTGAGGTCGGCGGGGAACGCGCTCATGATCTGTCTCCTGGGTCGGTGTGCTCGGCGGGTGCTCGATGTGCTGCTGTGCGAGAGGCTGTCGGTGGTCCGCCTGGTTCTTGCGAACTCAACGATTGAACCGTAAACCATTTCTGTTGAGAGTTCAACCTCAGGCCCCACCCTCCTCTGCGCCCGATCGTCGATCAAGGGTCGACACGGACATTTCGCAGTCCGTTCACGGTCCGGCGACACCCGGACGGCGCAGCGCGGCCCGGTGGCGTCCCGCGTCGAAAAGCCGTGGACCGGACGGCGCCCGGCCGACAGCATCGGCGGGATGCTGCCGCAGGACATCCGCCGCGAGGACCTCTGGGACGCCGAGACGGCCCGCCGCTACGACACCCCGGGGACGGGCATGTTCGCGCCGGAGGTGGTCGACCCGGCCGTCGACCGGCTGGTCGCGCTTGCCGGGGGCGGGGCGGCGCTCGAGCTGGCGATCGGGACCGGGCGCATCGCCGTCCCGCTCGCGGGTCGCGGCGTGCCCGTGACGGGCATCGAGCTGTCGGAACCGATGGTCGAGGTGCTCCGGACGAAGGTCGACGAGCGCACCGTCCCCGTCGTCCTCGGTGACATGGCGACCACCCGCGCCCCGGGCCGGTTCGCGCTCGTCTACCTCGTCTTCAACACGATCTCGAACCTGCTCACCCAGGACGAGCAGGTCGAGTGCTTCCGCAACGCGGCCCGGCACCTGCTGCCGGGCGGTCGGTTCGTCGTCGAGCTGTGGGTGCCCGAGCTGCGCTCGCTGCCGCCGGGGAAGGAGGCGACCGTCGGCATCGTCGAACCCGGCTACGTCCTCTTCGACACGTACGACGTGCTCCACCAGCACGTCGTCTCGCACCACGTGACGTTCGGCGCCGGCCGCGAGGCCCGCCTCGACCGCAGCCCGCACCGGTACGTCTGGCCCGCCGAGCTCGACCTCATGGGCCGGCTCGCCGGGTTCGCCCTGGAGTCCCGGCACGCCGACTGGTCCGGCACGCCCTTCACCGCCGGATCGCCGTCGCACGTGTCGGTGTACCGGCTGCCCGGCGAAGGCTCCTAGCCGTCGTCAGCGCTTGCGCGGCAACGAGCCTGCGTACGCGACCCCGTGCGACACCCAGTGGTCGAGGTCCTCGTCGGTCGTCACGCCGTCCGGGTCGACGCGGAG
The DNA here is from genome assembly GCF_002198675.1 of Kineosporia sp. R_H_3. Lineage (GTDB taxonomy): Bacteria > Actinomycetota > Actinomycetes > Actinomycetales > Kineosporiaceae > R-H-3. Next base: position 4,026 of record NZ_MWLL01000165.1, read on the forward strand.
CCAGCCGTCCATCGCGCGGCCGCGCATGACGAAGCGCTCGGCGTGCGGGTCCTCGACGAGCGAGGGGGTCAGGGCCGGGTCGACGCGCAGGAGCAGGCCACCCGTCGAGCTCGCCGCGACGGCCATGTTGCCGTGCACGAGGAACGCGAGGCCGCCGAACATCCGCTGCTCGCTCAGCCCGTCGACGTCCTGCAGCCGCTCCCGCAGCCGGTCGGCGAGCTCCTCGTCGTACGCCATCGCGCGCGCTCCGTCCGTCGGGTCGGTCGGGTCGTCACCCCTGCCCCTGGTGAGAGATGCGGGACTACAGGCCGGTCAGTGTCCGGACGTCAAGGCTCAGGGCCAGCGGGGTGAGGACGTCGAGCTGGCCGTCGGTGTCCGCGGTCACCTCGTACTCACCGTCCACCAGGACGTGGGCGGTGACAGTCATCGGCGGGTCGAGGTCGACGAGCCAGTAGCCGGGGATCCCTGCATCGGCGTACTCGAACATCTTCGTGACCTTGTCCGTCACGACGGTCCCTGGCGAGTGGATCTCCACGGCGAGCCGGACCTCACCGGCGTCGACCCGCGCGACCCCCGCCAGGACACGCTCCGTCGGGAGGACGACGATGTCGGGTGCACGGACGGTCGCCCGTTCCCGCGGCCCCCGGTCGGGACGGACCACGACCTCGAAGTCGACCACTGCGCGCAGCTCACGAGGGAGCTGCCGGTTGATGAGCACGCACAGCTCCGGCACGACCAGCTGATGCAGTGCGGTGGGGCGAGGAACCACGAGGAGCACCCCTTCGACGAGCTCCAGGCGGTGGCTCGTGTCCTGAGGAAGCTCGCTCCATTCCGCGAGGCTCAGAAGGTGGTCCGGCCACGTGTGGCTCACAGCGTCCCTTTCCACGATCACTACCGCTGACTGATGCCCTCACCACGAGCCATCGTAGAGCGCGACACCGACACGGTCATCGGACGCGGACGGCGGTGCTCGTGCCGTCCGCGAACTCGGTCTGCACGAAGCGGAAATGCTCCGGCGGCCCGGACCAGAGGCGCTCCCCCAGGTCGATCAGCGGGTGCAGGAACGGCGAGACTCCTCCGCGGTCGAGCAGGTGCGGGTCGGCCAGCGGACCTCCTCCACGCCCTCGTCACCCGGTACCGGTGACCGCGCGCCGCCGACAGGCGCGGCGTCGAAGAACGTTGTGAGCCAACGGCTCCGGCGCTCGGCCCACTCGTGGACGAGCGTCCCGAGCAGCCCGCGGACGACGGCGAAGGCGACGACCCGCGTCGTCCAGCGTGCCCCGCCCGTCACTCCGCGCCGTGCCGGCGCAGGTAGCGGCCGAAGTGCGGCACCGTGAAGGCGATCCGGCCGCGCTCGCCGCTGTAGACCAACCCCTTCTTGATGAGGGCGTCCCGCGCCGGGGAGAGCGACTGCGCCTTGCGGCCGAGGTGCTCGGCGATCGCGGACGTCGGCACGCCGGCGTGCGGGTCGGCCTCGCCGTCCTCGACGGACGCCGCGAGGTCGGCCATGGCGCGCAGGTACTCCCGCTCGGCCGGCGTGGCCCGCTCGTAGCGGGAGCCGAAGAAGCCCACGGCGAGCTCGGCCTCGGCCTCGGGCGCGGCGACCCGGACGTCGTCCGCCGTGATCGGGCTGCGCGGTGCGACGTCCCAGGCGACCTTGCCGTACGCCTGCACGAAGTACGGGTAGCCCGCGGTCGCGGCGTAGAGGGCGTCGAGGGCGTCGGTGGTGAACTCGGCGTCCTCGTCCTTCGCGGGCGCCTCGAGCGCACGGTCGGCGGCGGACCGGTCGAGCCGGTCGATCCGCTGGTACCGGAACAGCCTCTCGGAGTAGGACTTGCTCGCCGAGAGCACCGCCGGCAGGTGCGGCAGCCCGGCGCCGACGACGACGAGCGGCAGCCCGGTCTGGCTCAGCTCGTGGCACGCCGCGCAGAGCGCCGAGACGTCGTCCGGGCCGAGGTCCTGCATCTCGTCGACGAACACCGCGATGCCGCGGCCGGCGTCGGCGGCGAGCCCGCCGACGTCCGTGAGGAGCTCGACGAGGTCGATCTCGATGTCGCCGGAGTCGGCCCGGCCCGGGACGGCCGCGACGTCGATGCCCGGCTGCCAGCGGTCCCGCAGCCGCCCAGACGCCGCCTTCCCGCGCACCGCGGCCGACGCGCGGACGCCGTCCTCGCGCTGCGCGAAGGACTTGAGCACCCCGAGGACGTACTCGCTCTCGCCCGCGTGCGCCGTCCCGAGCTCGCGGACGGCGAGGTGCAGGGCGGCGGCGAGCGGGCGCCGCAGCGGCTGGTCGGGGCGCGCCTCGAGCTTGCCGGTGCCCCACCCGCGCCGGACGGCGGCCGACCGCAGCGCGTTGAGGAGCACGGTCTTGCCGACCCCGCGCAGGCCGGTGAGGACGATGCTGCGCTCGGGGCGGCCGCGCGCGATCCGCTCGAGGACGACGTCGAAGGCCTCGAGCTCGACGTCCCGCCCGGCGAGCTCCGGCGGGCGCTGGCCGGCGCCGGGCGCGTACGGGTTGCGGACCGGGTCCATGGCTTCGACGGTATCCGGCTGTATTGGGCGGACCGCAGATTGACGAAGAGTCGCTTATGTCGTGTCGCGTACCGAACGTTCCCCGGATCGGGGAGTCTGCGACTTTCTAGTGTTCATGGCAGATAGCTCGATACGAGGCGATCGAGGCGGTGGGTAGTCTCGCCGCATGACGTCGGTCGTGCTCGTCGTGGACGTCGCCAACGTCATGGGCTCGCGGCCCGACGGCTGGTGGAAGGACCGGGCCGGGGCCGCCGCGCGGCTCGTGTCGTCGCTCGTCCCCCTTGCGGGACAACGGGTCCCGCTCGGGCCGGACGGCGCACCCGTGCACGTCGTGCGGGTCGTCGCCGTCGTCGAGGGGCAGGCCCGGGCGATGACCGTGCCGGACGACGTCCGGGCGGCGGTCGAGGTCGTCCTCGCCGCACGCGACGGCGACAGCGCCGTCGTCGAGGTCGCCGCCGCTGTGCTCGCCCCGCCCACCGGTGCCGCGCCGCTCGTCGTCACCGCCGACCGCGGCCTGCGCGAGCGGCTCCCCGCGGGCAGCCTCGTCACCGGGCCGCGGGCGCTCCTGGACCTGCTGCGAGGCCCGGACCCGCACTGAGCTCCAGAACGAGCGCACCGCCGTCAGGGCGGAAGCCGACGTCCCGCAGGTAGCGCTCGGCGCCGAGCATCCGCGGCGGTGCGAGCACCCGGTGGACGCCGCTGCGGCTGAACGGCCCGCCGGCCCGGTAGACGAACTCGCCGGGCGTGAAGTCGCGGAACCGCGGCAGCACGTAGTCGAGGTCGACCTGCGCCTCCCCCGGCGTGCCCGTGGGGTGCGCGAGGACCACGCCGACCGTCTCGCCGTCCGCCAGCACGAGGAAGGCCAGGGCCCCGGCCCCCGGGGCGGCCAGGTGCCCGGCGAGGTCGAGGTCGGGGTTGAACCGCTCGATGTCGGCACGGTGCCGGTCGACGACGTGCCGCAGGTACGGCTCGTCGGCGGTGATCGGCACGACCTCGTAGTGCAGGTCGTCGTGCCGGGTCCGCAGGAGCCGCGCCGTGTGCCAGACGTTGATCACCGCGATGACGACGTTCATCGCGACCATCGGCCACACGGCGATGACCGCGTTGAAGACGACGAGCACGAGGGACGCCGCGAGGTTGAGCAGCCGGAAGCGCAGCACCCGGGCCTGGAGCAGCGAGTAGACGAGCAGGGCGGAGCCGGCCCAGCCGAGCAGATCGGTCACGGTCACGCGGCGATCGTGCCAGGGGCCCGGGCCGTCGCAGGGCGACGCGCGGCGGGCTCCGCCCGGCGACGGCTAGCGGGGCACCCAGACCGCCTCGTCGTGGGCGAACCGGACGACCCGCGGGTCGAGCGCGAGCAGCCGCGCCACCCAGGCCGGGGGCACCGGCAGCGGGCCGCCGTCCCGGCCGGGGTCCCCGGCGGCGGCGAGCGCGAGCGCGTCGGCCGCGAAGTCGGACGCCGTCTCGTGGCTCTGGCCGGCGAGCACGGTCACCGTGCCGTCGCCGTCCCGGACGACGACCGACTGGTGCCCGGCGGTGTGCCCGGGGGTCGGGACGACGGTCACGCCGGGCCAGATCTCGGCGTCGCCCTCGACGACGTCGTACCGGACGCCCGGCGCGTCGACGAGCCCCGGCAGCGTGTAGTCGACCTCGCGGGCGGCCTCGAGCTCGACGGCCTGGACGACGACCGGTGCGGCCGCGAACGCCGGGTTGCCGCCGCAGTGGTCGAAGTGGAGGTGGCAGTTGACGACGACGTCGACGTCCTCGACGCGCAGCCCGGCGCCGGCGAGCGCCGCGGCGATCCCGTGCTTGCGCGGGCGGTAGTGGGCGTCGGTCTCGGGGTGGGTGCCGATGCCGGTGTCGAGCAGGAGCACCCCGCGCGGGTGCCGGACGACGTAGCCGACGAGCGGGACGACGCGGGGGCTGCCGTCCGCGGTCTCCTCGGCGGGGCGCACGAACCAGCCGTGGTCCACGGGCGTGATCTCGACGTCTGCCATCCGCAGAGCCTGTCACGTCGGGCTGTCGTGAGAGGCGCCGGTGCCCGGCGGGGGTGGCGGCCCCCGTCGGGCACCGGCAGCGTGGTGGCCGGACCCTGGCGCTAGATGCGCTGGAGGGTCACGGCGGAGACGGCGAGGCCGTCCTGGTCGGCCGGGGTCAGGGTCACCGTGACCGGCCCGGCCCCGCCCGGCACCTCGAGGGCGACCGTGAAGGGCCCGGGTCCGGCCGGGTTGTCGCCGAGCACCCAGCGCCCGGGCTGCCGACCCGGTGCCGTGACGTCGACGCGCACGCCGGCCGGTGCCCCGCCGGCCCGGACGACGAGCCGGCGCGGCACGTCGACCCGGTCGATCGTGATCGTCCAACGACCGCCCCGCGGGCCCTGCAGCCAGGTCGTGGCCCCGGTGCGGGACTGCTCGGGGAACCCGTCGGACCACGACACGAGCAACGGGGACGGCGTGACGATGGCGCCGGCCGGTGCCACGACGTCGAACACGCCGCCGCTCGCGGGGCGCTTCGCCCGCACCTGCCGGCCGTCGCCGCGGGCCCCGACCGCGACCCAGTCCGCGAGGACGTCGGTGCTGAGCAGGACCGCCCGCTCCCCGGAGCCGACCGGTGCCAGCGAGGGGGCCGGGAAGCCCGGCCGTGCGGGGCCGCCGCCCGGCCGGGAGGGGGTGCCGGTGCCGTCGGGCCGGGACGTGGTCGGACCGGCACCGCCGCGGGTCGGCGACCTGTCGGCCGACGACGACCCGGACGACGCCTGCGGGCTCGTCGCGGCGGCCGAGCCCAGCGCGGTCGGGGGGGCGCCGTCCGACCCCGTCGTCGCGGACGTCGGACCGTCGCTCGGGGTCCGCGACGTCACGGTCGCGGGGGTGGCGCCGTCCTGCGGGCGCGTGACGACCTGGCTCACGACGAGGACGCCGAGGACCGAGGCCGCGGCCAGCGCAGCGGCGAACGTGCCGGTGAGCCGCGGACGGCGCGGGCCGCCGGGGACCGGGCGGGTCCGGACGGCGCGGTCCCGGCGCCCGTCGAGCGCGACCGGCGTCTCGGCACCCGCCCGCGCCGGGTCGACCCGGGCCCAGATCGCGTCGCTGTCCGGCTCGTGCTCGTCGCCGAGACGCCGCAGCGCCGCGACGACGAGCGGGTCGGGGGGCTGGTGGTCGTCCTTCATGTCGACCTCCTTCCTTCCGGTTCGGCGGACCAGGGGCCCGCCGCTCCGGAATGGGCTTCCCCGAGCGTGTCCCGCAGCTGAGCCAGCGCCTTCCACGTCTGGCTCTTCACCGCACCCTCGCTGATGCCGAGGGTCTCGGCGACCTCCGTCGTGCTCAGCCCCGCGACGTGCCGCAGGACGACGCAGGCCCTCCGCCGCGGCGGCAGGGCGACGATCGCCGCCTGCAGGTCGACCCGCGACACGACGTCCGGGCCGGTGTGCAGCCAGGCGGTGAGGGGGCCGAGCAGCGCCGACCCGCGCCGCTCGTGGACCTTGCGGCGCACCCTGGTCGCCGCGAGGTTGACCACGCTGCGGCGGACGTATGCCAGCGTGTGCTCGGCCGCCCGCACCCGGTCCCAGTGCCGCCAGGCCGAGGTCAGCGCGTCGGCGACGACGTCGTCGGCCTCCGCGTGGCTGCCCGTCAGGGCGTACGCCACCCGGGACAGGTCCCGGTGGTAGGTCCGGAAGAAGTACTCGAACTCCGCTGCGGCGTCGACGCCCGTCGCCTCGCTCACAGCGGCGCCACGACCCGGGGGCGACTGGCCGGTGGCCGCCGTCCCCGCGTCGTCGTGTGCCACGACATGTCCTCCCCAACCGCCATCGGGGTTACGTACGCCTGCCGGGGCGAGGTCGGCGGGACGCCGGCCTCCCGGCTGTCGATCCCGGGACACTACCCCGCCGGGGCGGGCCGGACCGACCGTGCGACCGCCCGTGAGGGTGGCCGCCGGCAGCGCCGGCAACCCCTGCGCGATCATGCCCAGGTCCTCCCCCACTCGCTCCGCGCGGACCTCGCGGGCCGCTCCACGTCCGTGTCCGTCACGGGGTCCTGTCGCGCGAGCGGGCCCGTTGGTTTCCCGGGTCCGCCGAGATTTCCGCGCCGCCCGGCGGGGGGCCTGGCGGCCTCGGTGGACCGCGGCTCCCCGGGTCGCGAGACTGGGCGCCCGAGCGGGTGGCGCGACGAGGAGGCAGCGGTGCGAGCGCTGGTCAAGGAGCAGGCAGGGCCCGGTCTGGCGCTCGTCGAGGTGCCCGACCCGGTGCCCGGGCCCAACGACGTTCTCGTCCGGGTGCTGCGGACGGGGATCTGCGGCACGGACCTGCACATCCAGGCCTGGGACGACTGGGCGGCCCGGACGGTCACGGCCCCGCTCGTCGTCGGCCACGAGTTCGTCGGCGAGGTCGCCGCGGTCGGCAGCGCCGTCGGCGTGGACGGCGGCGGTCCGGCCGTCGGGGACCTCGTCGGGGGCGAGGGGCACATCGTCTGCGGCACGTGCCGCAACTGCATGGCGGGCCGCCGGCACCTGTGCGACCGGAGCAAGGGGATCGGCGTCCACCGCGACGGCGCGTTCGCCGAGTACCTCGTGCTGCCCGCCTCGAACGTCTGGGTGCACCGGATCACCGGCCTCGACCTCGACGTCGCCGCGATCTTCGACCCGTTCGGCAACGCGGTGCACACGGCGCTGAAGTTCCCGGTGCTCGGCGAGGACGTCCTCGTCGCGGGCGCCGGGCCGATCGGGCTCATGGCGGCCGCGGTCGTCGCCCACGCCGGGGCGCGCAACGTCGTCGTCACCGACGTCTCCCCGCAACGTCTCGACCTCGCGCGCAAGGTCGGGGCGACGCTCGCGGTGGACGTCCGGACGACGTCGCTGGCCGACGTCCAGCGCACGATCGGGCTCAAGGAGGGCTTCGACGTCGGCCTCGAGATGTCCGGGCAGCCGGCCGCGCTCCAGGACATGATCGCGAACATGGTCGCGGGCGGCCGGATCGCGATGCTCGGCCTGCCGGCGGCCCCGTTCGCCGTCGACTTCGGCCGTGTCGTCACCCGGATGATCACGCTGCAGGGCATCTACGGCCGGGAGATGTTCGAGACCTGGTACGAGATGACGGTGCTCCTCGAGCGCGGGCTCGACATCTCGCCGGTCATCACCGACCGGTTCTCCGCCGCCGACTTCGAGCGGGCCTTCGACACCGCGCGCGGCGGCGGAAGCGGCAAGGTCATCCTCGACTGGACCAGGCTGTGAGCGCGCAGGAGGCTGCCGGTATGACCACCGGGAGCAGCACCGAGATAGCGCCCACCCAGCACCTGCGCGAGGACCTCGCCCGCACCCTCGACGAGATCCGCGACGCCGGGCTGTGGAAGCCCGAACGGGTGCTCGGCAGCCCGCAGAACGCGACCGTCCGGCTCAGCGACGGCCGCGAGGTGCTGAACTTCTGCGCGAACAACTACCTCGGGCTCGCCGACCACCCGGACGTCGTCGCCGCGGCGCACGCCGCGCTCGACCGCTGGGGCTTCGGGATGGCGTCCGTGCGGTTCATCTGCGGCACCCAGGACGTCCACAAGGAGCTCGAGGCGCGGCTGTCGGCGTTCCTCGGGACGGACGACACGATCCTCTACAGCTCCTGCTTCGACGCCAACGGCGGGCTCTTCGAGACCATGCTCGGCGAGGGCGACGCGGTGATCTCCGACGAGCTCAACCACGCGAGCATCATCGACGGGATCCGGCTGTCCAAGGCCCGCCGGTTCCGGTACCGCAACCGCGACATGGCCGACCTCGAGCGCTGCCTGGCCGAGTCCCAGGACGCCGGCCGCCGGCTCGTCGCGACCGACGGGGTGTTCTCGATGGACGGCTACCTCGCCCCGCTCGACGAGATCTGCGCCCTCGCCGACCGGTACGACGCGCTCGTCATGGTCGACGACTCGCACGCCGTCGGCTTCGTCGGCGCGCACGGCGGCGGCACCCCGGAGCTGTTCGGCGTCCGGGACCGGGTCGACGTCGTCACGGGCACCCTCGGCAAGGCGCTCGGCGGCGCGAGCGGCGGCTACGTCTCGGGCCGCGCCGAGCTCGTCGCCCTGCTGCGGCAGCGGTCCCGGCCGTACCTGTTCTCCAACGCGGTCGCCCCCGTCGTCGCGGCGGCGTCCTTGACGGCCATCGACCTCGCCGAGAACAGCGACGCGCTGCGCGCGCAGCTGCAGGCCAACACGCGCCGGTTCCGGGAGCGGATGACCGCCGAGGGCTTCGACATCGCCCCCGGCGAGCACCCGATCTCGCCGGTCATGATCGGCGACGCCGCCCGCGCCGGCCGGATGGCCGACCTGCTCCTCGACCACGGCGTCTACGCGATCGGGTTCTCCTACCCCGTCGTGCCGCAGGGGAAGGCCCGGATCAGGGTGCAGCTCTCGGCCGCGCACACCGCGGACGACGTGGACCGCTGCGTCGCCGCGTTCGTCGCGGCGCGGGCGACGCTCGACGGCTGAACCACGGCCGTCAGACGACCGCCGGACCCTCGCGCGGTGCGGGTCAGACCACCCGGACGAGCTCGCCCGGGGCGGCCCGGCCCGGCCCGTCCACCCGCAGCAGGACGGCGCACAGCACCGCCGCGACGAGCGCGCAGCCGGCGGCCCCGCCGAAGACCGCGTGCAGCTCGGCGAGCGCGGCCGCCTGGGTCGCCGACTCGAACTGCGGGCAGTCGGTCGGGGTCTGCGGGCAGAGCGTGAGCGGGGAGCCGATCTCGGCCTGCCGCAGGTAGAAGACCCGCAGGCCGACGGCCGTGAGCGCACAGATCCCGACGAGCATGCCGATCATCCGGGCGACGACGACGAGCGCGGTCGCGAGGCCGTGCGCGTCGTCCGGGACGACCGCGAGCAGCGCGGCGTTCACGGGGGCGATGACGAGGCCGAAGCCGAAGCCGGCGAGCACGAGCACGGCGGCGCTGCCGATGCCGTCGAGCGCGGTGGCGTCCCACCGGGTCATCGCCGCGAGCGCGACCGCGGCGAGGAGCATGCCGGTGGCCGCGATCCACCGCGGGGCGGTCCGGCGGCAGAGCCAGCCGCCGAGGAGCGCACCGACGGGGACCGCCGCGAGCAGCTGGACGAGCTCGAGGGCGGCCGCGACCTGGTCCTGCGAGGCCGTCGTGAGCCGGGCGAAGATCGGGACGTCGACGAGGGCGGCGACGAGGGCCGTGCCGACGAGCACGTTGACGACGAGCGCCCCCCACGCGGCCCGCGGCGCGAGCAGGCCGGGTGCGACGAGCGGCCGGTCCGTGCGGCGGTTGCGCCACCAGAAGCCGGCCGCCGCGGCCGCGCAGCCCGCGAGCAGCAGCGGGGCGTCGTCCGCGACGACCTGGACCTGCGGGTCGGACGTCGCGAAGGCCAGGACGAGGCACGACAGCGCCACGGTGAGCAGCGCCGCGGACGGCAGGTCGACCGCCGCGGTGACCGCCGCCCCGCCGTGCCGTACCCACCAGACGGCGGCCAGGGCCAGCCAGCCGCCGAGGGCCGCGAGGGCGACGGGCGCCGTCCAGGCCCGTTCCGCGGCGAGCGGGGCGAACGCGAGCCCGGTCCGCACCCCCGAGGTGAGCCGCTCCGGGGCGAGGACGGCGAGCGCCGTGAGCCCGGTCGAGACGGCCGCGAGGGCGACGAGCCGCGGGTCGCTGCGCCGTGGGGCCCAGAGCAGCGCACCGAGCACGGCGGCCGCGACGAGGTTCGCCCAGAACACCGCGCGCCACCCGGACGCCGCGAGGATCAGCGCGCCGACGAGCGGGCCGAGCACGCTGCCGAGCTCCTGGACGGCGCCGACGGCTCCGAGCGGGACGCCGCGGCGCTCGACGGGCCAGCGGTCGGCGACGAGGGCCAGCGTCGCCGGGACGAGCCCGCCGCCGCCGAGGCCCTGCAGGCCGCGGCCGAGGACGGCCGTCGTCAGGGTGTCCGCGCCGGCCGTGAGCAGGGAGCCGACGGCGAAGGCGAGCAGGCAGGCGACGAGCACGGGCACCCGGCCGCGCAGGTCCGCGAGCCGCCCGACGAGCGGCAGGACCGCGACGTAGCCGAGGAGGAACGCGCTGATGAGCGGTGCGCCGCGCTGGAGCTGGTCGATGCCGAGCCCGACGCCGCCCATCATCTCCGGCAGCACGAGGACGACGACGTAGGTGTCCGCCGCGGCGAGCAGCACCGCGACCGAGGCGACGAGGAGCGCACGCAGCGGCGGGGCGTCCTCGGCGACGGGCGCCGCCACCGGCTCAGGCAGGCGCGGTGATCTGGACACTCTTGCCGTAGTCGCGCAGGAGGATCGTGAACGTGCTGTCGACGCCCTTGGCGTAGAACGGGCCGACGAGCTCGGCCTGCCGGAGCTCGCCCGCCGCGGTGACCCCGAAGGTCGCGGCGACGTCCTGCGCCGGGTCCGCGCTCGTGAGCAGGTCGTCGACGAGGGCGCCGGGCAGCGTCGCCGTGACCTGCCGGACGACCTCGCTGACGACGCGGCTCTCGCCGCCCAGCTTCGGGTCCTTCGCCTGCGAGAGCAGCTGCGAGATCCCCGTCTCCGGGTTCATGAAGCCGCCCGGGTCGGTGAAGCCCAGCGTCTTCGGGTCGACCTTCGAGAACGTCGTCGTCAGCGGGAGCTTGGCGTAGAACGTGCCCCCGGTGGAGACCACCTCGACCTTGGCGAGGACGCCCGCGAACCGCACGTCGAGGGTCCCTGCGAAGCCGTCGGGACGCTCGAGGTCACCCGTCCCGCCGAGCAGCACGTTGCCGTCCTCCGGGAGGTCGGCGCCCTGCAGGGTGAACGCGAGGGACGGTGCGGCGTCGAGGGTCGCGCGCGCCTTCGCGAGGAGCGCCGCCGGGTCCTGCGCCGCGGACGTCGTACCCCCGGCGGCGGCCGACCCGCCGTCCGAGGAGCACCCGGCGAGCGGGACGAGGAGGCCGGCGGAACCGAGCGCGAAGGCGGCGCGGAGCACCGTGCGACGGGCCGGGGCCGAGGGGGTGCGGGCCATGGCGCCAATGTCTCACGGAACCGTCGCCGGGCAGGGCGCGGCCGCCGGATCGCCCGCGGCGCCGCCGTCCGGCCCCTGGGACGGCCGTACCGCAGAACGCACCAAGGGGCCGCGAACCCGGCGTGTCGCGCGTTGGAGCGCTCTTGGTGACGTCGGGCGGTACGGGCGTCCCGACCCGTGGACGGCGGTCAGACGGTGACCGGTGCCGGCCGGCGCGCGGCGACGACCCGCAGGGCGAGCGCGACCGCGGCGAGCGCCGAGAGCACCGCGGCGTAGCCGACGGCCGTCGGCTGCAGCCCGACCCGGGTCGCGACGAGGCCGCCGACGATCGCGGGCAGCGAGAACGACAGGTACGCCGCGGTGAACACCGCTGCGAGCAGCTCGCCGCGGCGGGCCGGGTCGGCCCGGACGACGAGCGAGCGGAAAGCGCCGAGGAACGCCGAGCCGAAGCCCGCCCCGGAGACGAACGTGCTCGCGAGCAGCCCGGCCGCCGTCCCGCCGGCGATCGAGGCGACGCTGAGCAGCAGACCGGTCAGCAGCATCACCGTGCCGGCCTGCATCATCCGCTCCGGCGTCCGGGTGTTGAGCACGAGGCAGGCCGCGGCCCCGGACACGCAGAGCACGGCCGGCAGCGCACCGCCGAGCAGCCGGTCGCTGCTCCCGGCCAGGTTCAGCACGAGCGAGGGGCCGAGCGAGAGGTAGAAGCCGCCGAGCCCCCACGTCGAGACGAGCACCGGCAGCGCGGCCCAGAACGCGGGCCGCACCGCACGCGGCACGCTGACCCGCGGCCGCAGGCTCACCGGCCGTCGCGTGGTGGCGCCCGGCACGAGCAGGGCGGTCGCGACGGCGCTGCCGAGGAGCAGCACGACGAGGACGGCGTACGTGAGGTGCAGCGGCGCCGGTGCGTACTGGACGAGCGCCCCGGCACCGACCGCGCCGAGCGCGAGCCCGACGGACGGCGCGAGCGCGTTGACGAGCGGGCCGACCGTCGACAGCCGGGGCTGGAGGTCGAGCAGCGCCGCCGCCGCGGCGGCCGTGACGAGGCCGGTCGCCACCCCCTGCACGACCCGGGCGGCGAAGAGCCAGCCGACGCCGTCCGCCGCGAAGAAGATCCCCATGGCGAGGGTCTGGACGGCGATCCCGGCGAGCAGCACGGGCCGGCGACCCACGGCGTCCGACAGCCCGCCGCACGTGAGCAGGACGGCGAGCAGCGCGATCGCGTAGACCGCGAACACGGCGGTGAGCGTCGTCGGGGAGAAGTCCCAGCGGCTCGCGTAGAGCGCGTACATCGGGCTCGGCGCGCTGGCCCCGGTGAGGAACAGGGTGAGGACGACGGCGACCGTCCAGAACGGCACCGCCGAGCGCGGCTGGTGCGCGTGGTCGGCCTCGCTCATCGGCATCCCTCCGTCGGGGCCGCACGACGCCGGCCGAACGACGACAACCGCGCCCCGGCCCGTTCTCTTCCGGGCGGGGCGCGGTCGTCGCGGCCTGGCGGCCGGCGACGGTCGAGCCGGGCGGCTCAGCCGGCGGACATCGGCAGGAAGAACTCCAGCGGGATGCCGTCCGGGTCACGGAAGTTCAGGTGCCAGCCGAACGGCGAGGCCTCCACGCCGGAGGTCTCGACCCCGAGCGTCGTGAGCCGCTCGCGCCAGGCGTCCAGCTCGGCCCGGTCGGCGCAGACGAACGCGACGTGGTCGAGCCCGACGTGCTTCTCGCTGAACCGCTCCCGGTCGACGTCCGGGTCCTGGCGCAGGTCGATGGCCTGCCCGTCGGGGGACATGTAGACCTGCATCGGCGCCGGCTCGGTGAACTCCGCGACCTTCGCGAGCCCGAAGAGCTCCTCGTACCAGGGCCCGCTGCGGGTGATGTCGGTGACGCTCAGCGCGACGTGCTGGAGATGCATCTGCGGCATGGCGGCCGCCTCCTCGCCGAGCCCGTGGCGGCGCCGGGACGGGTGCCCCGGGACCGGCCGCCGCGGACCCTTCCGGCGTACACCCGCGCCCGCCGGGGCGACCCGGGCCCTCCGGCCCGATGATCATCCGGCCGCCCGGGGGCTCGGTTCGGTCACTCGGTGCGGTCGAGGATCTCCCGGACGAGGTCCATGTCGGTGTGCGGGTGGAGGAACGCGAACCGGCCGACGACCTCGCCCTCCCAGGCCGACGGCGGGATGAACGCGATCTCGGCGTCGTGCAGGTCCTGGGCCCACTTCGTGTACTGGTCCGGGCCCCAGCCAAGGCGACGGAAGAGGACGACGGACAGGTCCGGCTCGCGGATCAGCTCGAGGTGCGGCCGGATCCGGATCTCCTCGGCGGTCTGCCGCGCGAGGGTGAGGGCCGCCTCGATCGCCGTCCCGTAGGCGTCGGTGCCGTGCACGGCGAGCGAGAACCACAGCGGCAGGCCGCGGGCCCGGCGGGTCAGGTGGTACGCGTAGTCGGTGGGGTTCCACTCGGCCGGGATGCCGCCGTCGATCGCACCGGAGTGGATGACGTCGAGGTACGAGGCGTCCTGGGTGTGCACGGTGCGGGCCAGCGCCGGGTCCCGGTAGACGAGCGCGCAGCAGTCGAACGGCGTGAAGAGCCACTTGTGCGGGTCGACGATGAACGAGTCGGCGTTCTCGATGCCCGCGTACTTCTCCCGGACCGTCGGCGCGAAGAGCCCGGCCGCGCCGTACGCGCCGTCCACGTGGAACCACCAGCCGTGCTCGCGGGCGACCGCCGAGACCCCGGCGAGGTCGTCGATGATGCCCGCGTTCGTCGTCCCCGAGGTCGCGACCACGGCCGCCACCGACGCCGGGTCGCCGTCCGCCGCGAGCGCCGCGCGCAGCGCCTCGCCGGTGAGCCGGTGGTCGGGGGTCTCGACGACGAAGGCGTCCATGTCGAGGAGCATGAGCGTGTTCGTGATCGAGGAGTGCGCGTCGGTGCCGACGGCGACCCGCCAGCGCCGGCCCCGGACGGCGTCCGCCCCCTCGCGCTCCGCGGCGCGCCGCTTCGCCGTCTCGCGGGCCACGGCGAGCGCCGACAGGTTGCCCGCCGACCCGCCGCTGACGAAGACGCCGCCCGCGGCCGCCGGCAGCCCGGCCGCGTCGGCGAGCAGCCGGAGCACCTGGTTCTCCGCGTGCACCGCACCGGCCGCCTCGAGCCACGAGATGCCCTGGATCGACGCGCAGGACACGAGCATGTCGAACAGCAACGACGCCTTCGTCGGCGCCGACGGGATGAACCCGAGGAAGCGCGGGCTGTCGGCGCTGATCACCGCCGGCGCGATCGTCGAGGTGTAGATGCCGAGCACCTGGTCGGGGTCGGTGCCCTTCTGCCCGAGGAGCCCGCCGAAGACGGCCTCGAGGTCCTCGACGCGGCGCGACCCGCGGTCCAGCGGGACGGGGTCGAGGCGGAGCCGGTTCTCGGCGTACGCGAGAACGGAACGGATCATCTGCTCGGTCTGGCGGTCGACGCTGTGCATGGCTGGACGCTATCGGGCCGGGTCGACGGGGCGGCCCCGACGGGCGCGGCGCTCAGGCGAGGAGCAGCCGGACGGCGGACTCGACGTCCTCCTGCTGGACGAGCACGAGGTTGGCGGCGTCCCCGAGCGGCACGTAGGAGTCCTCGGCGCAGACCCGGGCGACCCGGCCCTGGAAGCCGGCCTCGAGCACCCCGGTGAGCAGGCCCTCGGAGATGCCGCCGGTGCGGCGGGTCTCGTCGACGACGAGCAGGCGGCCGGTCGCCCGCGCCTCGCGGACGACGTCGTCGACCGGCAGCGGCCGCAGCCAGCGCAGGTCGACGACGCGGACGCCGATCCCCTCGCGCTCGAGGACGGCGGCCGCGCGCAGCGACATCCGCAGGCCGTTGCCGAAGGTCGCGATCGTCAGGTCGGTGCCGGTGCCCCACGTCGCGGCGCGGCCGATGGGGACGTGCCCCATGCCCCACGTCGACGGCGGTGCGTACGAGGCGAGCCAGGCGGCGTCGCCCTCGGCGAACATGTCGCGCTCGTGGTAGAGCGCGATCGGCTCGACGACGACGCTCACGGTGCCGTCGACCTCGGCCGCGGACAGGCACGTGCGCAGGATCGCCGGGGCGTCGGAGGGGTGCGCCGGGCAGGCGACGACGAGGCCGGGGACGTCCCCGAGGACGCCGAGCCCGTTGTCGTTGTGGAAGTGGCCGCCGAAGCCCTTCTGGTAGGCGAGCCCCTGCACCCGGACGACCATCGGGTTGCGGTAGGCGCCCTGGCTGAAGAACTGCATCGTCGCGGCCTCGCCGCGGAGCTGGTCCTCGGCGTTGTGCAGGTAGGCGAGGTACTGGATCTCGGGCACGGGCAGCAGGCCGGACAGGCCCGCGCCGAGCGACATCCCGAGGATCGTCTGCTCGTCGAGCACGGTGTCGACGACCCGGGACGCGCCGAGCCGGCGCTGCAGCCCGCGGGTCACGCCGTAGACGCCGCCCTTGCGGGCGACGTCCTCGCCGAGCACGACGAGGTGCTTGTGCAGGGCGCCGGCGTCGAGCAGGGTCCGGTTGATCGCCTGCGCGAGGGTCAGCCCGCCCTCGTCCTCGGGGAGCCGCTCGCCGAAGGCCGCCTTGCGCTCGACGTCGTCCGCGCTGCTCCCGGCGAGGGCGGCGACCCGGTCCGGGTTCCGCGGCGAGATCGGCGCCATGACCTCCTCGTAGCCGGAGAGCCGGCCCTGCGGCGCGCGGGCCGTCCCGAGGGCGCGGTCGACGTCCTCGGCCACCCGGTCCCGGACGGCGTGCCAGCGGGCGTGCAGCTCCCACGCCGACAGCACCCCGCTCTCGACGACGGCGCGGAACGACACCGCGAGCGGGTCGCG
Organism: Kineosporia sp. R_H_3; assembly: GCF_002198675.1. Classification (GTDB taxonomy): domain Bacteria; phylum Actinomycetota; class Actinomycetes; order Actinomycetales; family Kineosporiaceae; genus R-H-3. The sequence goes on from NZ_MWLL01000165.1 coordinate 20,339, forward strand.
CGCGAGGTCGTCGGCGATCTCGCGCGGCGCGCGGTAGGACGCCTCGACGTCGGAGCCTGCGTGACCGCCGATCCGGACCGTGCTCAGGTGCAGGAGCACCGGGCGGCGCTCCTCCCGGGCGACGCGGACGGCGGTGCGGGCCGCGGCGAGCGTCGCGAGCGGGTCGGTGCCGTCGTCCGCGACGTACTCCAGGCCGGGCCGGGAGCCGAACATCGCCTCGACCCAGCCGGTCGGCGTCCGGGTCGAGATGCCGAGGCCGTTGTCCTCGCAGACGAGCAGGAGCGGCAGCCGGGCGCCCTGGTGCGCCGCCCAGCAGGCGGCGTTGATCGCGCCGGTCGCGGTCGAGTGGTTCGCCGACGCGTCGCCGAAGGTCGCGACGGAGACGGCGTCCTCGGGCCACGCGAGCGGCGTCCGCAGCCGCTGTGGCAGACCGGACGCCCGGCCGAGCGCCCAGGCGACGCCGAGCGCGCGCGGCAGGTGGCTGGCGATCGTCGAGGTCATCGGGACGACGGCGAGGTCCGGGTGGCCGAAGACCTTGTGCCGCCCGCCCGCGATCGGCTCGTCGACCGCCGCCGTGAGGCCGAGGGCGATGTCGCTCACGCCGTCCGTGCGGCCGGCCTGCGCCGAGCGGGCGAGGTAGAAGGCGCCGGAGCGGTAGTGCAGCAGCGCGGGGTCCGTCGGCCGCAGCGCGAGCGCGACGGCGGCGTTCGCCTCGTGCCCCGCGGAGCCGATCGTGTAGAAGCCCTCGCCGAGCGCGCGCAGCCGGCGGGCCGCGACGTCGAGCCAGCGGCTGGCCATCTGGGCGTCGAGCAGCGCGAGCAGCGCGGCGGCGTCCTCGGGGTGGGCCTCGTGGAGCAGGCAGGCCGGGGACGACGGCTCAGCGGCTACGAGCACGGGCACGACGCCGGCAGGACCGGCCGGCGCACCGGGCGGGCGCGGCGACCCGAGCGCCTCGAGCACCGGCGTGAGGTGCGCGACGAGCTCGGAGCCCGCGCCGGGGCCGGCGAGCGTCACGGCGGCAGGGGGGCTCATGCGTGGCTGCGGGAACGGGGCGGGGCCGGCGTCCGGATC
>NZ_MWLL01000166.1 GCF_002198675.1 Kineosporia sp. R_H_3
GACCTCCCCGGTGACGCCCGCGACGTCCGCCCCCGCCTCCGCGCCGGACCGGACCCGCTCCGCGTCCCGGTCCCCGGACGCGTCGGCCTCCGGGGCCGCCGCGGACGCCGGCGCCGCCGACGTGCTGCCGGAGCAGGGGCCGCCCGCGATGGTCGTCCCGCTGGCCCGGGTGCTCGGGAGCGACAGCGGGCTGGACATCGCCTACCGCGTGCCGAGGACCGTGAACTACACCCCCGGCGACTTCCCGCAGCCGCTGCGCCAGATCCTCGAGGTGGGGGACTACCGCTTCGTCTCCGTCGTCTCCGGCCAGGGCTGCGGGACGTACACCCCGGCCCGGGCGCCCGTGGCCGCGAACTCGTGGTCCTGGGCCGAGGAGGACAGCAACCGGTCGGACCAGCTCACCGTGACGCTCACCGTGACGGGCTGGGCGCCGGGGACGGCGTCCGGTCACTTCGCCGAGGTCGTCGACGACACGGGCGTCTGCCGCTGGATGGAGCCGCCCGCACCCGTCTCGGCCCGCCGGCTGGTCGGTGACGAGCGGTGGCTGGCGACCTTCGGGGACGCGAGCAGCGGGGTCGTCCGGTCCGCGGTCCGGGTCGGGGACGTCATCGTGGGCGTCGAGGTCCACGACCCGGCGGGCACCGACTCCGCGCTGACGCTCGCCACGGGGCTCACGAACGTCGCGGGCGGGCGCGCGCGGTCGAGCGGCCTCGTGCGGACCGCGGCCCAGGTCAGCTGACCGGCCCGGCCGGGTCCGTGCCCTCGGCGGCGACGTCGGCGAGCACCTGCCGCGCGACGGCGAACGCCGTGTTCGACGCCGGGACGCCCGCGTAGACCGCGGTGTGCAGGAGCACCTCCTTGATCTCGTCCGGGGTGACGCCGTTGGTCAGCGCGCCGCGGACGTGCAGGGGGAGCTCCTCGGGGCGGTACAGCCCGGCGAGCAGGGCGAGCGTGACGAGGCTGCGCTCCCGGCGGGACAGGCCCGGCCGGCCCCACACCGCGCCCCAGGCGTACCGGGTGATGTGGTCGACGAAGTCCTCGGTGAACGGGTCCGCGTTCGCGTGCGAGCGGTCCACGTGGGCGTCGCCGAGGACGGCCCGGCGGACGGCGTCCCCGCGGGCGAACAGGGCGCCGTCCGGGTCGGTGGCGGGGTCGCGGCGGTCGGGGCTGGGCATCGGGTCTCCTCGGGGCGTGGCGACCGGGCGGGCCGCGCGACGGGTGGCTCGGGGTGACTCTAGGAGCCGCGCCGCCGTGGGGTTTGCCGGGCGTTGACCCGGCCTTACGCGGGCCATACCCGTCTCACAGCGGACGCCCAGACTCCGGCCGCACTGTTCCATCCATGACGACACGACCTCCTCGGATCAGCGGGACCCCCTCCGGCGACCACTCCCGGCCCACCCCGGGCCAGGGGTGGGCCATCGCCTCCGAGCAGCCCGCGCAGCCCCAGCAGCCCGCGCAGCCCCGGCAGCAGCCGCAGCCCCGGGCCCAGCACGCCTACCCGGCGCAGTCGTACGACGCCGCGCACCGCCCCGCCGTCGAGCACCGGGTCCGCGAGCGGGACGGCGCCCGCCGCCGCGTCGGCGGCGTGACCGCGGCGCTCGCGGTCGCCGCCCTCGTCGGGACCGGCGCCGCCGTCGTCGCCACCGCCGCGAGCGGTGCGACGACCGCCTCGACCGCCTCGACGTCGTCCGACACCTCGTCGAGCAACTCCTCGAGCACGTCGGCCGACACGAGCGGCACCTCCTCGGGCGTGTCCTCGTCGGACCAGAGCGGCGTCGCGTCGACGAGCGGGTCGTGATGACGGCGACCCGGACCGCCGCGGCACCCGCCGTGGCCACCGAGGTCGCCGCCGCGCAGTGGCGGGCCATCGGCTGCGACGTCCGCGTCGTCGTCACCGACCCCGAGGCGCTCGACGCGGCGTCCCGGACCGTCACCGAGCACGTCGAGGCGCTCGACCTCGCCGCGAGCCGGTTCCGTCCCGACTCCGACCTCGAGCGGGTCAACGCCGGTGCCGGCCGCCCGGTCGCCGTCGGCCCCCTCCTGCTCGACGCGCTCGAGGTGGCCCTCGACGCCGCCCGCCGCACCGGGGGCGACGTCGACCCCACCCTCGGCGGTGCGCTCGTGGACCTCGGCTACGACCGCACCTTCGCCGCGGTCCCGCGCACCGGGCCCACCGTGAGGGTCACGGTCCACCGGTCCGCCGCCTGGACCCAGGTCGTCGTCGACCGGGCCGCCGGCACGGTGACGGTCCCCGACGGGGTGCTCCTCGACCTCGGCGCCACCGCCAAGGCGTTCGGCGCGGACCGCGCGGCGGCCGCCGTCCACGCGGCGCTCGGCGTCGGCGTCCTCGTGAGCCTCGGCGGCGACATCGCCGTCGCCGGCGACGTGCCGGTCCTCCCCGAGCCGGACGGGCGGCTCGTCGCGGGCTGGCCGGTGCGGACCCAGGACCGCCCCGGCCCGGTCGACGAGACCCCCGACGGACCGTCCTGCGTCGTGCTCCTCGGCGGCGGCGGGCTCGCGACGTCCTCGGTCACCGCCCGGCGCTGGGCCCGCGGCGGGCAGGAGATCCACCACGTCATCGACCCGCGGACGTCGATGCCCGCCGTGACGCCCTGGCGCACCGTGAGCGTCGCGGCCGCGTCGTGCGTCGACGCGAACGTCGCGACGACGGCCGCGATCGTCCGCGGCGAGGGCGCCGTCGAGTGGCTCGCGTCACTCGGCGTGGCCGCCCGGCTGGTGTCGCTCGACGGGCGTGTGCACGTGCTCGGCGGCTGGCCCGCCGAATGACCTGGTCAGAGCCCTGCCGGGGTCGTCGCGGGTGACGTCGCGGTGACGACCGCGCGCCTCACGGTCGCACCCTGGTAGGCTGAGAGTGACGGTGAGAGCCGTCGGGAAGCGCGGGCATCGTGGTCCGCGCGAGTCGCAGTGTGAATCCTCTTTCCGCACAGCGCCTTCGGGCGTGGTGGTGCATGTCCGCGCAGAACCAGCAGCGCGGGCGCCAGTCAGGGGTTTGACGTAGCGGCCCCTGCCACGCACCACCAGCGACGGAGTTGTCTTTACATGACCCAGCCCTCCCAGGGCCGGACGCGCACGCCTGCGCGTCCCCGTACCAACCAGTCCTCCTCGAACGGCTCGTACGGCAAGAGCTCGTACAGCTCGGGCTCCTACAGCTCGGGCTCCGGGTCGTACGGCTCGTCGTACGGCTCCGGCTCCGGCGGCTCCTCCTACGGCTCCCCGCGTCGCAGCGGCGGGCCGGGTCGCGGCCGCCGCCCGAACGGCGGCACCACGCCCCGTCAGGTCCGCGAGCCCGCCAAGACCGCGCTCGACATCGCGCTCGACGAGGCGCTCGCCGCCCCGGCCCCCGAGCCGCGCACCTTCGCCCAGCTCGGCCTGCCGGCCGTGCTCGTCACGGCGCTCTCGCGCCGCGGCATGGCCGAGCCCTTCGCCATCCAGGCCCGCGCCCTCCCGGACGCGATCGCCGGTCGTGACGTCCTGGGCCGCGCCCAGACCGGCTCGGGCAAGACCCTCGCGTTCGGCCTGCCGATGCTCGCCCGCCTCGCGGACCCGGCCATCGTCGACGCGCCGACCGGCAAGGGCGTCGACTCGGCCCGGCACACCGGCCGTCGCACCCCGCACCGCCCGCGCGGCCTCGTGCTCGTCCCGACCCGCGAGCTCGCGCTCCAGGTCGCGGACGCGCTGTCCCCGCTGGCGAACCCGCTCGGCCTGCGCGTGACGACCGTCTTCGGCGGCTCGTCGTACAAGCGCCAGATCGACGCGCTCACCCGCGGCGTCGACATCGTCATCGCCACCCCGGGCCGGCTCGTCGACCTCATCGACCGCCGGGTGTGCAACCTCGCGGACGTCGAGATCACCGTCCTCGACGAGGCCGACTACATGGCCGACCTGGGCTTCCTCCCGGTCGTCACGAACCTGCTCGGGATGACCCGTGAGGGCGGCCAGCGGCTGCTCTTCTCGGCGACGCTCGACCGCGGCGTCGGCACGCTCGTCGAGAAGTTCCTCACGAACTTCGCCGTCCACGCGGTCGCGCCGGTCTCGTCGCCGGTCGAGGCCATGGACCACAAGGTCTTCACGGTGGGCCGCAACGACAAGCTCGCCGTCGCCGCCGAGGTGGCCGGCCGTCCGGGCCGCACGCTGTTCTTCGTGCGGACCAAGCACGGCGCCGACCGGCTCGCGACCCAGCTGACCCGCTCCGGGGTCGAGGCCGCCGCGATCCACGGCAACCTCGGCCAGGGCGCCCGCCAGCGCGCGCTCGCCGCGTTCAGCGACGGCTCCACCCGGGTGCTCGTCGCCACGGACGTCGCGGCGCGCGGCATCCACGTCGACGACGTCGACCTGGTCGTCCACTTCGACCCGCCGAACGACCACAAGGACTACCTGCACCGCTCGGGCCGCACGGCCCGCGCCGGCGCGAGCGGCACGGTCGTCGCCCTCGTGCTGCCGGAGGAGTCCCGCGCGGTCGAGCAGATCCACCGCGCGGCCAAGGTCGAGCCCGTCGTCACCAGCGTCGCCCCGGGGCACCCCGCGGTCGTCGAGGTCGCGACGTCCGGCGAGCCGGTCGTCGTCAAGCCGCGTGCGGCCGAGCGGGAGCGCCCGGCCGGTCGTCGTCCCGGCAGCGGCCCGCGCCGCACCGGTGGCTACCAGGGCTCGTCCGACCGGTCCGCCGGCGGTTACCGGGGCGGCCCGCGCCGCACGGCGTGACCTCCCCGGAGCACCTGAGCACCACCTGAGCATCACCCGTACCACCTGAGCACCGACGGACGCCGGTTCTCGTCGACGCCCGCCGCACACGCGGCGGGCGTCGACGAGGACCGGCGTTCTCGCGTGGCAGAGTGTGCGGCATGAGCGATGTTCAGGAGACCCGCGAGCCGGTCTACGACAACCGCGCCCAGCTGCAGCAGGTCCAGGAGGGCCTGCTCGACGGTGAGGTCGTCTACGCCGTCTACGACGCGATCGGGGCCGGCACGGGCTTCATCGGCATCACCGACCGCCGGGTGATCCTGCAGGACAAGAGCTTCGTCGGGAAGAAGGTGGCGATCACCTCGATCCCGTACGCGCGGATCATCTCGGTGAGCGTCGTCTCCGACCGCACGTGGACCGGCGGCTTCTTCTCGACGAGCACGATCGCCGTCGCGACGTCGGAGGGTGCCCACGAGGTGGCCTTCCGTGGCAACGAGAAGGCGCACCACGCGCACAACCTCATCCTCTGGCACATGGTGCGCTGAGCAGATCACGCAGCGTCAGCACAAAAGGGTTGTCAGGACACATCTCACACGCTTCTGCCGCGCGTGGCTGGGTAGTGTCGACCAGGGGTAGTCACCCTCGGTCGCCAGAACCACCCGTCGGGGAGTGAAACCGAGTGCCGGACCAGCACGAGTTCGTCGTCGTCGCCAACCGGCTCCCTGTGGACCGTCGCGAGGAGCCGGACGGGTCGACGTCCTGGCGCCCCTCGCCGGGCGGGCTCGTCGCGGCCCTCGAGCCGGTCATGAAGGCCCGGGACGGGGCGTGGGTCGGCTGGACCGGCAGCCCCGACGACACCCTCGCGCCGTTCGACGCCGACGGGATGCACCTCGTCCCGGTGCCGCTGTCCGCCGACGAGGTCGAGCTCTACTACGAGGGCATGAGCAACGCGACGCTGTGGCCGCTCTACCACGACGTCATCGTCGCCCCGGCCTTCCACCGCACCTGGTGGGACGCCTACGTCACGGTGAACCGGCGGTTCGCCCAGGCGGTCCTGCCGCAGGCCGCGGAGGGCGCGACGGTCTGGGTGCAGGACTACCAGCTCCAGCTCGTCCCCAAGATGCTCCGGGAGACGCGGCCCGACCTGCGGATCGGGTTCTTCGACCACATCCCGTTCCCGCCGTACGAGATCTTCGCCCAGCTCCCGTGGCGCCGGCAGGTGCTCGAGGGCCTGCTCGGGGCCGACCTGCTCGGCTTCCAGCGGCCGGCCGACGCGAACAACCTGCTGCGGGCGGCCCGCCGGCTGGGCATGACGACCCGCGGGGACGCCGTCCTCGTCGACGGCCGCCGGGCCCGCCGCGGCGCCCGGCTCGAGGCCGCCCGGCCGGTCGTGTGCAAGCCCTTCCCGATCTCGGTGGACAGCACCGCCCTGGAGGAGCTCGCCCGCCGGCCCGAGGTCCTCGAGCGGGCCAAGGAGATCCGGGCCGAGCTGGGTGAGCCGGACACGCTCGTCCTCGGCGTCGACCGCCTCGACTACACCAAGGGAATCCAGCACCGGCTCCAGGCCTTCGGCGAGCTGCTCGAGGACGAGCGGCTCACCGTGCCCGGGGCGGTGCTCGTGCAGGTCGCGACGCCGAGCCGGGAGCGGGTCGACGAGTACCAGCGGATCCGCGAGGACGTCGAGGCGACCGTCGGGCGGATCAACGGCAAGCACGGCCAGATCGGCCACCCGGCGGTGCACTACCTGCACCAGACCGTCGACCGGGCCGAGCTGGCGGCGCTCTACCTGGCCGCCGACGTCATGCTCGTCACCCCGCTGCGCGACGGGATGAACCTCGTCGCGAAGGAGTACGTCGCGAGCCGCTGGGACGACGCGGGCACGCTCGTGCTCTCCGAGTTCGCCGGTGCCGCGAACGAGCTCACGAGCGCGTTCGTCGTCAACCCGCACGACATCGACGGGCTCAAGGACGCCGTGATGAGCGCCGTCCGGTGCCCGCCGGTCGAGGCCCGCAAGCGGATGCGGGCGATGCGCAGGACCGTCCTGCGGGACGACGTCGCGCACTGGGCGCGGACCTTCCTGGAGTCGCTGCACGACGTCCGGGCCCGGCAGGAGGCCATGACGCCGCCGCCGGACGCCGCCGACCTCGACGCCGCGCTCGAGACGCTGGCGCAGCGCCCGGAGCTGCTCGTGGCGCTCGACTTCGACGGGGTGCTCGCCCCGATCGTCCGCGACCCCGAGGCCGCCCGGCCGCTGCCGGCGGCGGCGCAGGCGCTGCACGACCTCGCCGCGCTGCCCGGGGTGCACCTCGCGCTCGTCTCCGGCCGGACCCTCGACGACCTGCGCCGGCTGGCCGGCCCGCCGCCGTCCGCCGCTCTCATCGGCAGCCACGGCGCGCAGGTCGCCGACGAGCACGGTGCCGACGTCGGGGCCGCGACGACGCTCGACGACGCCACCCGCGACCTGCTGGCCCGGGCGTCGGCGGCGCTGCACGCGATCAGCGCCCGCTACCCGGGCACGTTCGTCGAGGACAAGCCCGCGGGCACGGTCTTCCACACCCGGCAGATCGAGCGCCGTGAGGACGCCGAGGCCGCGGCGAAGGAGGCCGCGCAGGGGCCGGGGTCGTGGGGCGGCGTCCGGACGACCCTCGGCAAGGAGGTCGTCGACCTGTCCGTCGTCGACGTCGACAAGGGCGTGGCGCTCGGCCGCCTGCGGGTCGCGCTGGGCCTGCGCCCGGGCCACGGCGGGGTGCTCTACGTCGGGGACGACGTGACGGACGAGCACGCGTTCGCCGTCCTCGACGACGCGGCCGGGGACGTCACGGTCAAGGTCGGCGAGGGCGTCACGGGCGCGCGGCACCGGGTCGCCGACCCTGAGCGGGTCGCCGACCTCCTGGTCCGTCTTCTCGAGCTCGTGGGGAAGGACCGCGGCACGTCGGCCGCACGATGAACGACGGTGGGGGACTACAGGTGCGCGGCGGTCAGCCGACGACCTCGCCGACGATGACCTCGCCGGTGCCGCCGGTGTCCTCGGCGAGGGCCGGCACGCCGAGGTCGCGGACGACCTCGAGGTAGATCGGCTCCTCGTCCAGGCGCCAGGTGGGGACGGCCCCGGTGAGCGCGTCCGTGAGCTCGCCGCCGTCGATCCCGACCGGCGGCGTCATGATCGCGCGGAGCAGGACGCTCGCGTCGATCGGCGGCACCGCGACGGGCACGAACGTGCTCGCGGGTGCGTCGGTGGGGTCGACCGGCACCGGCTTGAGTGCTGCCGTGCCGTCGACCTGCGGGGTGTCAGCGGTGGAGCGGGTGCCCTTGGCGGCCGCGGCGGGACGCTTCGCAGGCCGCTTCGTGGGACCCGTGGGTCTCCCGGGGCGCGGTTGGCCCCCCGTTGTGCGTGCGGTCATGGTGCCCTCCGTCATGTCGACGCAGGAACGGCGGCTAAGCCGGTTCCACCTCCAGGTTTGCCTGTTTCGCTGGGATACGCCACCCCGTGTGTCTCGGGCAACACGACCTTGAACACGGTATGTCCCGGTTCGCTGGTCACCTCGACCCGGCCGCCGTGGGCCTCGACGACCCCCGCGACGATGGCCAGACCCAGCCCCGTGCCGCCGGCCGAGCGGCCGCGGGAGCTGTCCCCGCGGGCGAACCGGTCGAAGACGGCGGGCAGCAGGGCGGCCGGGATCCCGGGGCCGTCGTCGACCACCTCGACGGTCGCCGTCCCGCCCCCGGACCGCACCCTGACCTGCACCGTCGTCCCCGCGGGGGTGTGCACGCGGGCGTTCGCGAGGAGGTTGGCGAGTACCTGGTGGAGCCGGGCGTCGTCCCCGAGGACGTGCACCGGGCCGGCCGGCAGGTCGACCTCCCACTCGTGGTCCGGGCCGGCGGCCTGGGCGTCGCTCGTCGCGTCGAGGACGACCCGGACGACGTCGACCGCCTCGGAGCGCAAGGCGGGCTTCTCGTCGAGCCGGGCGAGCAGGAGCAGCTCCTCGACGAGGCCGGTCATGCGGGTCGCCTCGGACTCGACGCGGCGGACGGCGTGCGCGACGTCCGGGGGCAGGTCGGACGACGTCCGCCGGGTCAGCTCGGCGTAGCCGCGGATCGAGGCGAGCGGTGTGCGCAGCTCGTGGCTCGCGTCGGAGACGAAGCGGCGCATCCGGGCCTCGCTCGCCTGCCGGACCGCGAGCGCGCGGGAGACGTGGTCGAGCATGCGGGCGAGTGCCGCGTCGACCGCGCCGACCTCGGTGCGCGGGTCGGCCTTCCGGTCGATGCCGAGGTCGGCCGGGTCGAGGGTGACGTCGCCGCGGTCGAGCGGGAGCTCGGCGACCCGGCCGGCGGCCGCGGCGGTCCGGGCGAGCGGGCGCAGCGCCGCCCGGACGATGACGGTGCCGCCGATCGCCGCGGCGAGCAGGCCGGAGGCGGTGACGATCGTCACGACGACGGCGAGCTGGGCCACGCTCGCGTGGACGTCGGCCAGCGGCAGCGCGGTGACGACGGTGTCGCCGTCCGCGGTCCGGACGGCGAGCGCGAGGTAGTCCCCGAGGTCACCGAGGCGGACCCGGTGCGAACGGCCGTCGACCGCGACGGCCGCGAGCGCGGACGCCGCCCGGTCCGGCAGCCGGACGACCCGCCCGTCGCTGGCCAGCACGGCCTGGGACGTCACGGTGCCGTTCTCGACCCGGACGCCGGCGGTGCCGGCCGACTGGCCGCGGACGGTGAGGAAGTCCGGGCCGCGGTCGTCGTCCCGGCTGCCGTCGCCGTCCGGCTGGCTCTGCGGGCGGCCCGGCAGACCGGCCCCGGCCGAGCGGGTCGAGGCCGCGCGGACCTGCTCCTCGACCTGGCGGGTGAGGTAGGCGTCGAGCGCGAAGACGCTCACGGTCCCGATGACGGCCGCGACGACCGTGAGCAGGGCGACGACGACGATGACGAGCCGGGTCCGCAGCGTCCAGCGCGAGGGGTGGGCACGGGGGCGGAGGGACGCTGCGGGCACGGCTCACGCGTCCGCGGGCTCGGCGGGGCGCAGCACGTAGCCGGCGCCGCGCAGCGTGTGGATCATCGGCGCGCGGCCGGCGTCGATCTTCTTGCGCAGGTAGGAGATGTAGAGCTCGACGACGTTGCCCTGGCCGCCGAAGTCGTAGTTCCAGACCCGGTCGAGGATCTGCGCCTTCGACAGCACCCGGCGCGGGTTGCGCATGAGGTAGCGCAGCAGCTCGAACTCGGTCGCGGTGAGCTGGATGCTCTCGCCGGCGCGGGTCACCTCGTGGCTGTCCTCGTCGAGCGCGAGGTCACCGACGACGAGCACGTTGTCGTCCGGGACGGCCGCGAGCGTCGTGCGGCGCAGCAGGCCGCGCAGGCGCGCCACGACCTCCTCGAGGCTGAACGGCTTGGTGACGTAGTCGTCGCCGCCCTCGCTGATCCCGGCGACCCGGTCCTCGACGGCGTCCCGCGCGGTGAGGAAGAGGACGGGCAGCTCGGCGTCGTCGGCGCGCAGCCGGCGCAGCACCTCGAACCCGTCGAAGTCGGGGAGCATGACGTCGAGGACGACGGCGTCGGGGCGGAACTCGCGGGCGGTCCGGACGGCGGCGTTGCCGGCCGCCGCGGTCCGCACGTCGCAGCCCTCGTACTTGAGCGCCATGGAGAGCAGCTCGGTGAGGGAGGGCTCGTCGTCGACGACGAGGATGCGCACGGGCGTCCCGTCCACGCGGCGCATCGGACGGCGGCCGGGGCGGGTGGCGGTGGAGGTACGGGGCTCGGTCATGGGACGAGCCTGACCTGCTCAGCAGCGGGGAGGCTGGGCACAACCTGGGAGCTTCCTGTGGACCCCCGCGTGCGTGGGCCCGGTAGCCTGCCACCATCCCCGAGCCCGTCCGACGGCGTACGGCAGACCTGGTGGATCCGCACGCCGCACGCCACGACGGGAGCCGCCCGATGACGATCCGCGTCGCACTCGAGCACCGCACGACGTACCGGTTCGACCGGCCGGTGACGGTCCACCCGCACGTGGTCCGGCTGCGCCCGGCGCCGCACTGCCGGACGCCGATCACCGCGTACAGCCTGCGGGTGAGCCCGGCCGAGCACTTCCTCAACTGGCAGCAGGACGCGTTCGGCAACCACCTCGCACGGCTCGTCTTCCCCGAGCGCACCCGCGAGCTCGAGGTCGTCGTCGACCTCGTCGCGGACATGACGGTCATCAACCCGTTCGACTTCTTCGTCGAGGACTACGCCGAGCGCTACCCGTTCGACTACCCGGCGGGGGTCAAGGCCGACCTCGAGCCGTACCTGCGCCGGGTCGCCGAGCCCGGCTCCGACGGCGCGCCGGACGGCGCCGGCCCCGGCCCGCTCGTCCGGGCCTGGCTCGCGGACGCCGCCCCGGTGCCCGCGGAGGGCCGGCGGATCGTCGACTTCCTCGTCGACGTCAACCAGCGGCTCCAGCGCGACGTCGCGTACACCGTCCGGATGGAGCCCGGCGTCCAGACGCCGGACCAGACCCTCGGCCGGGCGCTCGGTTCGTGCCGGGACAGCGCCTGGCTGCTCGTGAGCGTCCTGCGCGAGCTCGGGCTGGCCGCGCGGTTCGTCTCCGGCTACCTCGTCCAGCTCGCCCCGGACCTCGTGCCGCACCCGGACGACCCGCTCGGCGGCCCGGGCGGGCCGACGTCCGACTTCACCGACCTGCACGCGTGGACCGAGGTCTACGTCCCCGGGGCCGGCTGGGTCGGGCTGGACCCGACGTCCGGGCTGCTCGCCGGCGAGGGGCACATCCCGCTCTCCGCGACCCCGCACCCGGCGACGTCGGCGCCGATCACCGGCGCGGTCGACCCGTGCGAGGTCTCCTTCGACTTCTCGAACACGGTGCGGCGGGTGCACGAGGACGTCCGGGTGACCCGGCCGTACACCGCCGCCCAGTGGGAGCGGATCGACGCCCTCGGCGGCCACGTCGACGGCCTGCTCGAGGCCGGCGACGTCCGGCTGACGATGGGCGGCGAGCCGACGTTCGTCGCGATCGACGACATGGAGTCGCCGCAGTGGAACACCGACGCCGACGGCCCGCAGAAGCGGGCCCGCGCGGCGGAGCTCGCGCAGCGGCTGCGCAGCCGCTGGGCCGCGGGCGGCGTCACCCACCACGGCCAGGGCAAGTGGTACCCGGGGGAGCCGCTGCCGCGGTGGGCCGTCCAGCTCACGTGGCGCCCCGACGGCGAGCCGCTGTGGCGCGACCCGGACCTGCTCGACGACCCGTGGGGGCCGCCGGTCCCGGCCGTCGCGGACGCGGCGTCGTCCGCCGGGGTGGTCCGCGACCTCGCGGTCGCCGTGGCCGCCCGGCTCGGCGTGCCGCGCGAGCACGTGGCCCCGGCGTACGAGGACCTGCTCGCGGTGCTCCTCGACGAGGCCCGGCGCCCGGCCGGGCCGCCGCCCGAGGTCGACGCCGACCCGGACGACGAGGCGCTGCGCGCCCCGGACCGGCGGGCCGAGGTCGTCGGCACCTTCGACGTCGACCCGGGCGTCCCCGCGGGCTGGGTCGTGCCGCTCTTCCGCACCGAGGACGGCGAGGCCTGGGGGACGGCGCGCTGGCGGCCCCGCCGGCGGCACCTGTTCCTGCTGCCCGGCACGAGCCCGCTGGGCCTGCGGCTGCCGCTCGACAGCATCGCCTGGGCGCCGCCGCCGGTGACCCCGGAGGCGGACCCGCTCGCGCCGCGCGGTGCGCTGCCGACGGCGTACCCGCCGGGGGCGCACCCGGCCGACAGCGGTGCGGGCGGCGACGTCCCGTCCGCCGAGGTCGTCGACATCGAGAAGGCGCCGCGGACGGCGCTCACCGTGCAGGAGCGCGACGGCCACGTCTTCGTGTTCCTGCCGCCGCTGGAGTCCCTGGACGACGGCCTCGACCTGCTCTCCCGGGTCGAGGACGCCGCCCGCGAGGTCGGCGTGCCCGTCGTCCTCGAGGGCTACCCGCTGCCCGGCGACGCCCGGGTGCAGACCCTGTCCGTCACCCCGGACCCCGGGGTCATCGAGGTCAACGTCCAGCCGACCCGGTCCTGGCGCGAGCTCGTCGACCTCACGACGACGCTCTACGACGACGCCCGCGCCGTCCGCCTCGGCACCGAGAAGTTCGACCTCGACGGTGCCCACACCGGGACCGGCGGCGGCAACCACCTGACCCTCGGCGGCCCGACGCCGGCCGACTCGCCGCTGCTGCGCCGGCCCGACCTGCTCCGCAGCCTCGTGACGTTCTGGCAGCACCACCCGGCGCTGTCGTACGTGTTCTCCGGGCGGTTCATCGGCCCGACGAGCCAGGCGCCGCGGGTCGACGAGGGCCGGCACGAGACGCTCTACGAGCTGGAGATCGCCTTCGGCGAGCTGAGCCGGACGCTCGCCGAGACGGACGACGACGGCGCCCCGGTCGAGCCGCGGCCGTGGCTCGTCGACCGGCTCCTGCGGCACCTGCTCACCGACATCACCGGCAACACGCACCGCGCCGAGTTCTGCATCGACAAGCTCTACAGCCCGGACTCGGCCCGCGGCCGGCTCGGGCTGCTCGAGCTGCGCGGCTTCGAGATGCCGCCGCACGCGCAGATGGCGCTCGTCCAGGCGCTGCTCGTGCGCTCGCTCGTCGCCCGGTTCTGGGAGACGCCGTACACCGGGCCGCTCGTGCGCTGGGCGCACCGGCTGCACGACCGGTTCCTGCTGCCGGCCTTCGCGGCCGCCGACCTCGCCGAGGTCACCGAGGACCTGCGGGCCCACGGGATCGCGTTCGAGGACTCCTGGCTGGAGCCGTTCCTCGAGTTCCGCTTCCCGCGGCTGGGCGAGGTGGACGTCGCGGGCGTGCACCTCGAGCTGCGGTACGCCGTCGAGCCGTGGCACGTGCTCGGCGAGGAGGCGACCGGCACCGGGACCGCGCGGTACGTCGACTCCTCGGTCGAGAAGGTCCAGGTCGCGGTGACCGGGCTCGTCGAGGGCCGGCACGCCGTGACGTGCAACGGCGTCCCGGTGCCGCTCACCCCGACCGCGACGCCCGGCACGAGCGTCGGCGGCATCCGGTACCGGGCGTGGGCGCCGCCGTCTGCGCTGCACCCGACGATCGGCGTCCACTCCCCGCTCGTCGTCGACCTCGTGGACCTCTGGAACGGCCGCTCGCTCGGCGGCTTCACGTACCACGTCGTCCACCCCGGCGGCCGGTCCTACGACACCTACCCGGTCAACGCCGCGGCCGCCGAGGCGCGCCGCGCGGCCCGCTTCACGGCGACCGGCCACACCCCCGGGCCGGTCGACGTCGCGGCCTGGCCGTCGTCCCGCGACCTGCTCGGACCCGCCGGAGGGGAGTACCCGTGCACGCTCGACCTGCGTCGGGCGGGCACCATGAAGCCATGACGGCACAGACCAGCGGGCCGGCGCCGTCCTCCCCGGAGGCCGGCGGCGCCGTCGCGGGCTACGTCGGGCACCGCGCCCGGGCGGCCCTCTTCGAGGTCCCCGGGACGGCGCCCGCGGCCGGCCCCGGCGGCGTCTCGCTCGACGAGCTCGTCGGGCCGGACGGCGCGGTCCGGGCCGCGAGCCGCGACCTCGCCGCGAGCGTCGACCTGCTCGGCACCGCCGGTCTGCTGACCCGGCGCGCCCAGGTGCGCCGGCTCGTCGAGGACGACGGCGTCACGTACGGCACCCCGGACGAGGCCCGCGACGGGCTGCGCGACACCGCCCGGCCGGTCCGGCGCTGGCAGCTCGACCCGCTGCCCGTCGTCCTCGACGCCGACGAGTGGGCGGCGCTCGCGCCCGGCGTCCGGCAGCGCGCCGAGCTGCTCGACGCCGTCCTCACCGACCTCTACGGGCCGCGGGTCCTGCTCCGCGAGGGCGTCGTCCCGGCGCAGGTCGTGCTGGCCCACCCGGGGTTCCTCCGGGTCGCCGACCAGGTGCGCGCGACGGTGTCCCGCAGCCTGTTCCTCACCGCGACCGACCTCGGGCGCGGCCCGGACGGCGTGTGGCGGGTGCTCGCGGACCGCACCCAGGCGCCGTCCGGCGCGGGCTACGCGATGGAGAACCGCCGCGTCGTCTCCCGGGTGCTGCCGGGCCTGTACCGGGACACCCCGCTCGAGCGGCTGCGAGCGTTCTTCCACACGGTGCGCGCCGCGCTCCAGGAGGCCGCACCGGCCGGGGTCGAGGCGCCGCGCGTCGTCCTGCTCACGCCCGGCGCCGCGAGCGAGACGGCCTTCGACCAGGCGTTCCTCGCGACCCTGCTCGGCTACCCGCTCGTCGAGGGCCAGGACCTCACGGTCCGCGACGGCCGGGTCTGGATGCGCTCGGTCGGCAGGCTCGAGCCCGTCGACGTCGTCCTGCGCCGGGTCGACGCCTCGTGGTGCGACCCGCTCGAGCTGCGGCCGGACTCCCGCCTCGGGGTGCCCGGGCTGCTCGAGGCGGCCCGCAGCGGGGCCGTCTCCGTCGTCAACCCGCTCGGCGCCGGCGTGCTCGAGAACCCGGGCCTCGCCCCGTTCCTCGCCGCCGCGTGCCGGGTGCTCCTCGGCGGCGACCCGCTGCTGGAGTCGGTGCCGACGCTCTGGCTCGGGGACGACGCGGCCCGCCGCCACGTCCTGGCGGACCTCGACCGGTACGTGCTCAAGCCGATCGGCCGCGGCGTCGGCCGCGCGAGCGTCTTCGGCTGGGAGCTGTCCGAGGCGGCCCGGGACGACCAGCGCCGCCGGGTCGAGGCCGACCCCGGTGCGTGGTGCGCCCAGGAGCCGCTCGACATGAGCACCGCCCCGGTCGTCACGAGCCGCGGGCTCGAGGCCCGCCACCTCGTGCTGCGGACCTTCGCCGTCGCGCAGGGCGGGGAGTACCGGCTCATGGCCGGCGGGCTCGCCCGGGTCGCGGGCCGGGTCGGCAGCCGGTTCGTGTCGAGCTCGGACGGCGCGCTCGCCAAGGACGTCTGGGTGCTGAGCCCGGACGCGACCGGCAGCGGCGCCGGGGCGATCGCCGGCGTCGCCGACAGCCTGACCCTCGCGGCGCCGTCCCCGCTGACGCCCGCACTCGCGCCGCGCGTCGCCGAGGACCTCTTCTGGCTCGGCCGCTACGCCGAGCGCGCCGAGGACACCGCGCGGCTGCTGCGCGTCGTCGACGACCTCGCCGAGGACCACGGCCGCCGCCCCGAGACCGTCGGCGGGCGCGCGCTCGCGGTGCTGCTCACCGCGACGACGCACGTGACGACGACGTACCCCGGCTTCGTCGCGCTCGACGAGGGCGCGGACCTCGAGCCGCCGCACGGCGAGCTGCTGCGGCTCGTCGTCGACGCCGCCCGGCCGGGCACCCTCGGGTTCGCCGTCCGGCGCACCGCGGAGGTCGCGCACGGCGTCCGCGAGCAGCTCTCGCTCGACACCTGGGTCGTCCTCGGGAGCATCGAGCGGGTCGTCGCGGAGCTGTCCGAGCACGCCGCGGCCGCCGCCCCGGGCGACGAGCCGCCGCTGCAGCCGACGCTGGCCCGGGTGCTCGAGGGCCTGCTCGCCTTCGCCGGCCTCGGCGCCGAGAGCATGGTCCGCGACACCGGCTGGTACTTCATGGACCTCGGCCGCCGGCTCGAACGCGGCCTCCAGCTCGTCAGCGTGCTCCGGGCGGCCCTGGCCCGCAGCCGCGGGGCGGCGGTCGACGCGCTCGTCCTGGAGTCGGTGCTCGTCGCGGGCGAGTCCGTCATCACGTTCCGCCGTCGGCACGCGGCCGGTGGTGCCGCCTACGGCCTGGCCCCGGGCGGTGCACCCGGTGGCACCGGCGGCGGCTCGTCGGCCCACGTGGCCGGCGTCCTCGACCTGCTCCTGCTCGACCGGACGAACCCGCGGTCGCTGGTCTACCAGCTCGAACGGGCCGAGGCGGACCTGCGGCACCTGCCCGACCCGCCGCGCAACGCCGTCCTCGACACGGGCCTGCGGGCCGTCGCGGCCCGGCTGCGGGAGGCCGACCCGGCGGCGCTCGCCGCGACCGGGCCGGACGGGGCGCGCACGGCGCTCACCGACCTGCTCGACGCGCTCCTGCGGGAGGTCGCCGCGCTCTCGCGGGCCGTCGAGCAGGCCCACTTCGTGCACGCGGCGCCGCTGCGGCCGCTGCCCGTCGCGACCCCGGGGTGGCAGGCATGAGGACCACCGACCTGGCGCGGACGACGGCGCGCACCTACGAGGTGCGGCACCGGACCCGGTACACGTACAGCGACGACGTCTCGTCGTCCTACGGCCGGGCCTACCTCGTGCCGCGCAGCGCCCCCGGCCAGACCTGCCTCGCGAGCCGGCTCGACGTCGAGCCCGCGGCGGCCGCGACGAGCGAGAGCGTCGACTTCTACGGCAACCGGTCGGTGTACTTCGAGGTGCACACCCGGCACCGGGTGCTCGACGTGCTCGCGGTGAGCACCGTCGAGGTCGCCCGGAGCGTGCCGGACCTCGGGTCGCTCGACGACCGGTCCTGGGAGCAGGGCGTGCGGGAGGTCGCGGCGTCGACCCTGCAGGCGGGTGGGTCCGGCGGATCCGGGGCGGGCGGCGCGGGCGGCGCGGTCGACGTCGAGGCCCGGGACATGCTCCTGGAGTCCCCGCAGGTCGGTCGGGGCGGGGACGCCGCGGCCTACGCGGCCGGGGTCTTCGTGCCGGGGCGGCCGCTCGGGGAGGCGCTCGGCGCGCTCGTGAGCACGATCCACCGCGACTTCACGTACCGGTCCGGGTCGACGAGCGTCTCGACGACCCTCGACGAGGTGCTCCGCAAGCGCGAGGGCGTCTGCCAGGACTTCGCCCACCTGGCCGTCGCCTGCCTGCGCGGCATCGGGCTGCCGGCCCGGTACGTCAGCGGCTACCTCGAGACCGAGCCGCCGCCCGGGAAGGCCAAGCTGCAGGGTGCGGACGCCTCGCACGCGTGGGTGTCCGTGCTCGTGCCCGACCTGGGCTGGGTCGACCTCGACCCGACGAACGACCAGGCCGCGGACAGCCGGTACGTCGTCACGGCGTGGGGCCGGGACTACACCGACGTCCCGCCGCTCAAGGGCGTCATCTTCACCGAGGCGACGAAGAGCACGCTGAAGGTCGAGGTCGACGTCGTGCGGGTGGACGGGTGACGGGCCGGTGACCGACCAGCCGGTGACGGACGACGTGTGGGACGGCTACTACACGACCGTCTCGTCGCGGGAGCCGCGGGACACGCTCGTGAGCGCGCTCGCGGCGTTCGACGCGGACGACGCGCAGAACCCTTCCGGCGCAACGGGTCGGCACGCGGTGGATCTCGCGTGCGGCGACGGCACCGACACCCTCGCGCTGCTCGCGCGCGGCTGGTCGGTGACGGCCGTCGACGCCTCGCCGGCGTTCCCGGCGCACCTGCTGCCGCGGGTCCCGGCGCCCGCGCTAGACCGGCTGGAGATCCGGGTCGAGGACTTCCGGACGGCGGACCTGCCCGACTGCGACCTCGTGCACGCCGGCTTCGCGCTCTTCTTCTGCCCGCCGGAGGACTTCGACGCGCTGTGGCAGCGGGTCCGCGGGGCGCTGCGTCCCGGCGGCCGGGTCGCGTGCCACCTCCTCGGCCCCAAGGACTCGTGGGCCGTCGAGGGCCTCGGGGACGGCACCCGCACGACGTGGCAGGACCGGCCCGCGGTCGACGCGCTCCTCGACGGCCTCGTCGTCGAGCGGCTCGAGGAGACCGACGAGGACGGCTGGTCGTACGCGGGGGAGAAGCACTGGCACCTGTGGCGGGTGCTCGCGCGCCGTCCGGGCTGACCGACGTCCGGGCCGACCGTCGTCCCGGGCCGACCGCCGTCCGGCCCTCGACGGAGCGTGACCGCCCGCTGGGCCGGTGAGGCGACCTCGATCAAGCGGCCCGCGGCCGGCGCCGATCCTCGTGGGGACGGCGGAGCCGGACGAGGGGACCACGGATGGGTGCGCGAGCGGGTCGCGCGGCGGCGCTGCTGTGCGCCGCCGCCGTCGTGGTGCCGGCCGTCGGCGGCGCACCCGGGGCCGCGGCCGCCGTCCCGCCCGCTGCGCCTGCTGCGGCCACCGCCGCCGAGTGGACCGTCACGACGGTCGACCCCGCGGGCCGCCCGAGCATCAGCCGGCTCACCGGGACGACGCCCGCCGAGGCCGCCGGCGTCGTCCGGACCCTGCGCTACGCGGGCTACCGGACGACCGTGGAACGCAGCGTGACCGTGCACCCGACCGGGCTGTCGAACGACACCTGGCGGCCCGCGCAGTGGCACCTCACGAAGTACAAGGCGGAGTCGGTCTGGGCGAAGCACCCCGGCAAGGGGGTCGAGGTCGCGGTCATCGACTCCGGGATCGACAAGACCGTGCCGGACTTCGCGGGGATCTTCCTGCCGGGCAAGGACTACTTCAACGCGAACGGCGACGGCGGCATCGACCTCATGGGGCACGGCACCGCGGTCGCGGGGTTCCTCGGGGCGAAGGCGAACAACGGGTCCGCCGGGGCGGGGCTGGCGCAGGGCGTGAGGATCCGGTCGTTCCGGGTGTTCAACCGGGGCACCGGGATCGACTCGGACGTGGCCGCGGCGTTGGTCGACGCGACGGACGCGGGCGCGGACGTCATCAACATGTCGCTCGGGAGCCCCGGGCTGTCGACCGCGATGCGGACGGCGCTCGACTACGCGATCGCGCGGGACGTCGTCCTCGTCGCCGCGGCGGGTAACGACGGCCAGCGGGGCAGCCCGACGGCCTACCCGGGGGCCTACCCGGGCGTCATCACCGTTGCCGCGACCGGGATCGACGACACCGTGGCCCCGTTCTCCAACCGTTCCCCGCGGATGGACGTCGCGGCGCCGGGCTGGGACGTCACGTCCGTGGCCCCGCGCAACGGACGCACCGACGGGTCGGGCACGAGCTACGCCAGCCCGATCGTCGCCGCGGCCGCCGCTCTGCTGCGCGCCCAGCACCCGACGTGGAAGGCCGAGCAGGTCGCGAAGCAGATCACCTCCACCGCGTTCGACATCGGCACCAAGGGGTTCGACGTCTCGTCGGGCTACGGGCTGCTCGACGTCCAGCGTGCCCTCGGCGACGGCTGCGGCCTGCCCTGCGCGCAGCCCGAGCCGGCCGGGCTCGTGGTCGCGGTGAAGGTGCCGGCGTACGTGCGCCGCGGCGGCCTCGTCACCGGCTTCGTCAGCGTGACGTACGACAAGCGCCCCGTCGGTGCGACCCCGGTCCGGCTGTGCGTGACGGACACCCGGCGGGTCTGCACCGCCGTCCGGACGAACGCCGCGGGCCGGGTGCCGCTGAGCCGCTTCATGAAGAGCCCGACGCTGCGGGTCGAGGCGACCGCGGACGTGGCCGGCCAGTACGACGGCGACGTCGTGGAGGTGCTCGACGGGCTCCAGGTGCGGGTGCGGGTCGTCTCCGGACGTGTCCTCGTCGGCGCGCCACAGGCCTCCGGGCAGACGGCGAGGCTCTGGCGCTGGGACGGCTCGGCCTGGGTCGACCACGGCAGCAAGCCGCTCTCCGGCGACCACGACACGGTGTGGACCGGACTCGTCCGGCCGGCCTCGTACCGGCTCGACATCGCCGCCGGGGGCGGCGCGCCGGCCCGGATCGTCAACCCGGTGTGGGTGCCCTGACACGGCGTCGTCCGGGGCCTGCCCGGGGCTGCTGGGACTGCGCGGGCCCTCCCGGCGGGTAGCGTCGACGATCGTGCGTGCCTTCTCCTGCGGTGTCTGCGGCAACCTTCTCGTCGCCGAGAACTCGGTGTGCGTGTCGTGCGGCGCGGCCCAGGGTTTCTCGCCGTCGGTCATGCGGTTCCTGCCGGTGGACGTGGCGTCGGGGGCGGCGTCGGGCGGAGCCTCTGGGACGGCGTCCGGCGGCGCCGTCCAGTGCGCCAACCTCGCCGCGGCGGGCTGCAACTGGCTCGTCGACGACGGCCGCACCGGGCGGCTGTGCGTGTCGTGCCGGCTCACCCGGACCAGGCCCAACGACGAGGACGCCGCAGCCGTCGCCGTCTGGGCGTCGACCGAGTCGGCCAAGCGCCGGCTCGTCTACCAGCTCCTCGACCTCGGCCTGCCCGTCGTGCCGCTGTCGGACGACGCCCGCGGGCTCGCGTTCGACCTGCTGTCGAGCGCGCGGTCGCCGGTCGTCACGGGGCACGCGAACGGCGTCGTCACCATCGACCTTGCCGAGGGCCACGACGCGCACCGCGAGGCGATGCGGGTGCAGATGGGGGAGCCGTACCGCACGATGCTCGGCCATCTGCGGCACGAGGTGGGGCACTACTACTGGCAGGTGCTCGTCCGTGGCAATGGTCTCGTCCGTGGCGACGGTCTCGTCGGCGGCGACGGTCTCGTCGGCGGCCAGGGGTCGTCGTCCGAAAGCCCTGCCCTGCAACGGTTCCGGCACGTGTTCGGGGACGAGCGTGCCGACTACCGGCAGGCCCTGCGGCGGCACTACGCCACCGGCCCGCCCCGCGGCTGGGCCGCCGGCCATGTCTCCGCCTACGCCACGGCGCATCCCTGGGAGGACTGGGCCGAGACCTTCGCGCACTACCTGCACATCCGCGACACCCTCCAGTCGGCCGCGGCCTACGGCATGGTCGTCACCGGCCCCGACGAACCCGGTCCCGGGGTGGACCTCGTCGCGCTGCCGCTCGAGGACGCCGCCGCCGGCGACACGATCGGCTCGATCGTCGGGACGTGGCTGCCGTTGACCTATGCGTTGAACGCGGTGAACCGGAGCATGGGTAAGGGGGACCTGTACCCGTTCGTGCTGACGCCGCCGGTGATCTCGAAGCTCGGGGTCGTGCATGATCTTGTCGTGGGGCTTCGGGGCTAGTTCCTTT
>NZ_MWLL01000167.1:0-2432 GCF_002198675.1 Kineosporia sp. R_H_3
CCGCTGCCCAGCCCGATGCCCCTCCGGAGGTTCCCGTGAACGTCGCCGTGTCGCTGCCCGGTCCGCGACCCACCACCCGCCTGCACGTCGCGGTCGCCGACCCGGCCCTGCTGCCGGCGGCGCGCCGGATCGCGGAGTCGGTGCGGCGCGAGGCCTCCCGCCGGGTCGACCTCGACCGCCCCCGCGCCACCGCCTGGCGGCTGCTGCGGGCCGGCGGCTCCCCGGTCGTCGTCGGCCCGACGTACGCCCGGCTCGTCGGGGCGGCGCTCACGGCGTCCCGGCTGACCGGCGGCCTCGTAGACCCGACCGTCGGCAACGCGGTCCTGGCGCACCGGTCCCGGCTGCGAGGCGCTGACCTCGCGGCCCGGCTCGGCGCCCTGCCGGTCTGCTCGTCGCTCGCACCCGCCCGCCCCCGGCCGGCCGTCGGCGCCGACGCCGTGCGGGTGACCGGGCCGGCGGTGGCCGTCCCGGCGGGCACGCTCCTGGACCTCGCGGCGACGACCGACGCCGTCGTGGCGGCGGCCGCGGCCCGCGCGGTCGCCGACCGCCTGCGGACCGGCGCGCTCGTCGAGGTCGGCGGTGACGTCGCCCAGGCCGGGCCGGCCCCGGCCGGTGGCTGGGGCGTCGGGCTGCCGTGCGGGTCCGTCGTCCGGCTCCCTGCAGGGCGTGGCGCCGCGACGGTCCGGCCCGTGCCGCACCGCCCCGTCGTCGACCCGCGCACCGGCGCCGTCGTCGAGCCGGCCTGGGTGTCCGTCACCGTCGTCCACCCGGACCCGCTGCACGCCAAGGCCTTCGCGCTCGCCGCAGCGGTGCTCGGTGCGGCCGCACCCGGCTGGCTCGGCACCCGCGGTGCCGCGTTCCGGCTGCTGTCCGCCGACGGCGACGTCCTCACCTCCCCCGGGTGGCCGCTCGACGTCCGCGACCTCGGCACCGTGCTGCCGCAGCCGCTGCGGTACGCCGTCGCCTCCTGACCGGCCGTCCCCCGTTCTCGCCTGCCCGTCCACCTGTCCGTCCACCTGTCCGTCCACCTGCCCGTCCACCTGCCCGTCCACCTGCCCGACGAGAGGAACCCGACCATGACGCTCCAGCTCGAGACGTCGCCCCGCGACCTCCGGACGACCGCCCCTGTGCTCGACGTCGTCGTCCCCGTCCACGACGAGGAGGTGGACCTGGGCCCGTGCGTCCGGCGGCTGCACGCCTACCTCGAAGCGCACGTCCCCTACCCCTTCCGGATCACGGTGGCCGACAACGCGAGCACCGACGGCACCCTCGCCGTCGCCCGCCGGCTGGCCGCCGAGCTGACCGACGTGGACGTCGTCCACCTGCCGGAGAAGGGTCGGGGCCGGGCGCTGCGGCAGGTGTGGTCCCGGTCGGACGCCCAGGTTCTCGCCTACATGGACGTCGACCTGTCGACCGATCTCGCCGCCCTCCTGCCGCTCGTCGCCCCGATCGTCTCCGGGCACTCGGACGTCGCGATCGGCAGCCGGCTCGCCCGCGGCTCTCGGGTCGTCCGCGGACCGAAGCGGGAGGTCATCTCGCGCTGCTACAACGTCATCCTCCGCGGCACGCTCGCCGCCCGGTTCTCCGACGCGCAGTGCGGGTTCAAGGCGATCCGGGCGGACGTCGCCCGGCGGCTGCTGCCGCTCGTCGAGGACACCGGCTGGTTCTTCGACACCGAGCTGCTCGTGCTCGCCGAGCGCTCCGGGCTACGGATCCACGAGGTGCCCGTCGACTGGGTCGACGACCCCGACAGCCGGGTCGACATCGTCGCGACGGCGACCGCCGACCTCAAGGGGATCTGGCGGCTCGGGCGGGCGCTCGGGAACGGCAGCCTGCCGGTCGCCCGGCTGCGCGCCGAGCTCGGGCGGTCGCCGATCCAGCCCGGGCCGGGCGGCGCGGGCCCGCTCCCCGGCGTCCCGGCCGGGCTGCCCCGCCAGCTCCTCACGTTCGGGGCGATCGGCGTCGTCAGCACGCTCGCGTACGTCGGCCTCTACGCCCTGCTCCGGCTCGGCACCGGCGCCCAGGTCGCGAACCTGCTCGCGCTGCTCGTCACGGCGGTCGCGAACACCGCGGCGAACCGCCGGCTCACGTTCGGCGTCTGCGGCGGGGTCGGGCAGGTACGGCACCAGGCGCAGGGTCTCGTCGTCCTCGGGATCGGGCTGGCCCTGACGAGCGGGGCGCTCGCGGCGCTCCACCTGGTCACCGCGACGCCGGCCCGGGCCGTCGAGGTCGGCGTCCTCGTGGCCGCCAACCTGCTCGCCACGCTCGTCCGGTTCGTCCTGCTCAAGGCGTGGGTGTTCCGCGCTGGGCGCCGCCACGCACGTGCCGCCCTCGACCCCGTGGAGGCGTGACCCGCCCCGCCCGACGGCTCCGTCCCCCGCACCGCCCAAGATCCCCGGTCGTCGACCGGATCCCGGCCCGCCGCCCCGGAT
>NZ_MWLL01000167.1:2495-24419 GCF_002198675.1 Kineosporia sp. R_H_3
CCGGATCCCGGCCCGCCGCCCCGGATCCGGTCGACGACCGGGGATCTCGTGCGTCCGGACGGGTGCCGTCCCATTCACCGAGACGGCCCACGCGGGCCGGGAACATCTTCTCTACTGTATTGATTAACAAGACCGGATTGCTGAACAACGATCCGGTGAACCACCTGACCACCCGGACCCCGACCCGGACCTGGAGAACACAGTGCAGACCTCCGCCTCCCCCACCCGCCGCAGCCTGCTGCGGACCGGCGCCGCCGCCGTGTCGGCCGCGGCCCTGCTCTCGCTCGCCGCGTGCGGCGGCGGCAGCGCGGCGTCCACGGGCGCCGCCCCCGCGGCCACCGCCCCGTCGACCGACAAGACCGTCGCGGTGAACATCGGCTACTTCCCGAACCTCACGCACGCTCCCGGCCTCGTCGCCGACGCGGAGGGCTTCTTCACGAAGCGGATCGGGGACGGCAAGGTCAAGACGCAGTCGTTCAACGCCGGGCCGGACGTCGTCCAGGCGCTCTTCGGCGGCTCGCTCGACATCGCCTACATCGGCCCCAACCCGACGATCAACGCGTACGCGCAGTCCGGCGGGGCCGCCGTCCGTGTCATCTCGGGCGCGACCTCGGGCGGGGCCTCGCTCGTCGTCAAGCCAGAGATCACGACCGCCGCGCTGCTCAAGGGCAAGACGCTCGCCACACCGCAGCTCGGCAACACGCAGGACGTCGCCCTGCGCTACTGGCTCAAGGAGCAGGGCCTGACGACGACCGTCGACGGCGGCGGGGACGTGAGCATCAAGCCGCAGAAGAACTCGGCGGCGCTCCAGGCGTTCGCGTCCGGGCAGATCGACGGCGCCTGGGTGCCCGAGCCGTTCGCGACCCAGTTCGTCGCCGCCGGCGGGAAGGTCCTCGTCGACGAGAAGACCCTGTGGCCGGGCGGCAAGTTCGTCACGACGAACGTCGTCGTCCGCACCGAGTTCCTCCAGAAGAACCCCGACACGGTGCGGGCGTTCCTCGAGGCCAACCTCGACGCCGTCGACTTCATCGCCGCCGACCCGGCCAAGGCCCAGGCGGACGTCGCGACGAAGATCTCGGCGATCACCGGCCAGGAGGTCAAGCCGGCCACGCTCGCCGACGCGTGGGGCAACCTCACGTTCAGCGCCGACCCGCTGCAGGCGACGCTCAAGGAGTCCGCGAGGCACGCCCAGGCGGTCGGCCTGCTCGAGAAGGCGCCGTCGGACGACTTCGCGAAGCTCTGGGACCTCGCCCAGCTCAACGCCGCGCTCAAGGCTCGCGGCCAGGCCGAGGTGGCGGCGCTGTGACCGTGACGGAGAACGAGGCCCGCCCGGCGCCCGGTGCACGACCCGAGCCCGTCGCCCACGGCGGCGTCCGGCTCACCGGGGTGACGAAGGTGTTCGGCCGCGGGGCGACCGCGACGACGGCCCTGCAGGACGTCGACCTCGACGTCCGGCCCGGTGAGTTCGTGACGATCGTCGGCGCGTCCGGCTGCGGCAAGTCGACGCTGCTCTCGCTCGTCGCCGGGCTCGAGCAGGTGACGACGGGCACGCTCGAGGTCGGCGGCCGGGTCGCGCTGATGTTCCAGGAGGCGACCCTGCTGCCGTGGCTCACCGCGGCGCAGAACGTCGCGCTGGCGCTCAAGCTCCGCGGCGTCGCCCGGGCCGAGCGGACGCCGCAGGCGCACGCGCTGCTCGAGCGGGTCCGGCTCGGCGCCTACGCCGACAAGCGCCCGCACGAGCTGTCCGGCGGCATGCGGCAGCGGGTGGCGCTGGCCCGGGTGCTCGCCCAGGACGCCTCGGTCGTCTGCATGGACGAGCCGCTCGGCGCGCTCGACGCGATGACCCGCGACCACATGCACGACGAGATCGAGCGGGTCGCCGGCGAGGCCGGGCTGACCGTGCTCTTCGTGACCCACAACGTGCGCGAGGCCGTCCGGCTCGGCGACCGCGCGGTGCTCATGGGCTCGTCCCCGGGCCGTGTGGTCCACACCGAGCACATCGACCTGCCGCGGCCCCGCCGCATGGAGGACCCGGAGGTGGCCCGCCGGGCCGGCTCGCTCACCGCCGCCCTGCGAGAGGACGTGGCCCGCCATGTCGGTTGACACCGCGACCCGACCGGTCGAGCCCCCGGCCGACACGGCAGCGCGGTCCCGCGCGCTGTCGGCGCTCTGGGCCGGCACCTGGCCCAAGGTCGGCGCCGTCGTCGCGTTCGTCGCGATCTGGCAGGCCGTCGTCCTGTCCGGCTGGCGCCCCGAGTTCGTGCTCCCGGCGCCGCTCACGGTCGCGCAGACGCTCGGCGACCTCGTGCGCGAGCCGGAGTTCTGGCAGGCGATCGGGACGACGCTGCGCCGGGCACTCGTCGGCTTCGCCTTCGCGATCGCGATCGGCACCGTCGTCGGGATCGCCGTCTCCCGGTTCCGGCCGGTCCGCGCGGCGATCGGGTCGCTCATCACCGGCCTGCAGACGATGCCCTCGATCGTCTGGTTCCCGCTCGCGATCCTGCTCTTCGGCCTCAACGAGCAGGCGATCACCTTCGTCGTCATCCTCGGCGCGGCGCCGAGCATCGCGAACGGCATCATCTCCGGGATCGACCACGTGCCGCCGGCGTTCACCCGCCTCGGCACCGTGCTCGGCGCCGGGTCGGTCGACCTGTACCGGCACTTCGTCATCCCGGCGGCACTGCCGTCCTACGTGGCCGGCCTCAACCAGGGCTGGGCCTTCGCCTGGCGCAGTCTCATGGCCGGCGAGCTCCTCGTCATCATCGAGGCCAAGCCGAGTCTCGGGTCGCGCCTGTCCTTCGCCCAGGACTTCAACAACGCCCCCGAGCTCATCGCGTACATGGTCGTGATCCTCGTGCTCGGCATGCTCGCCGACACGGTCTTCTCGTCCCAGTCCCGCCGGATGCGCCGCCGCCGCGGCCTCGCCGTCGACTGACCCGCCCACCCGCTCGTGCTCGCGCCGGGTACCGTTCTGGGCCTCCCGCAGGCCCGGAACCGGTACCCGGCGCGAGCATCAGCGGTCTCGGTGACGCCGGTCAGAAGCAGAACCACGGGCCGAAGAACCTCTCGGGTGCCGTGTACGCCTGCAGCAGACCGACCCACGCGGGAACCGTCGCGACAACGCCGGCGCCGAGCCACCGCACCTGACGGGTCAGACCCACCGCCACGAGCCAGGGCGCGATGCCGAGGGCCAGGAGCAGCGTCAACCCGCGCCGGGCGAGCGATGCCCGGTACGGGTCGATCACGCCACCGCAACCGGCCTGCACGTCGGCACTCACCTGGAGGCCGAGCAGGAGCAGCGCGAGCGACTCGACGACGAGAGCACAGGACAGCAGAAGCGCACCGGCCACGATGCGACCTGGACGGGCTCGGACGTCCGACGATCGGTCTTCCATGCCGCCAGCGTCCTCGCCGGTCCCCATCGGCGCGTGAGCAGCGATGCTCGGGGCCGTGCAACGGCTTCCGCACCACAGCGCAACCACAACCCGCCCTTACGGCCTCTTCGTGCTGTCCGGAGGGGGTTGTGGTTGCGTTCTGGCGGACGACGGGGGCGACCACCTGCCCCGCCACTGCTGTCACGCCGTCCGCCCTCCCGCTCATGCTCCCGTTCGGTACCGGAATCCCGGCCGCACACCGCCCAGAACGGTACGTAGCGCGAGCCTGAGCGGGTGTCAGGTGTGGGACAGCAGGGCGATGCGGTTGCCTTCGCTGTCCTCGAGCTCGGCGACCTGGCCGTCGCCGACGGACGTCGGCGGGTACAGCACCCGGGCACCCGCCGCGACGCCGCGGGCGAGGACCTCGGGGACGTCGTCCACCTCGAAGTAGACCCGGGTCCCGTCGACCGACGGCACGTAGCTCTCCCCGGCGGCGAGGGCGCCCGTGGCCTGCCCGACCCCGTCGGCGGGCGGGAAGAGCGCCATCGGGTGGCCGTCGACGACGGCGCGCTCGAGCCGGACGTCGAGCAGGCCCTCGTAGAAGGCGACGGCCCGGTCGAGGTCGGTCACCGGGATCTCGAAGTATGCGACGAGCCGCACGCCGTCCTCCGCTCATGCTCGTGGTCGGTACCGGAATCCGGCCGGAACGACGTCGAGAACGGTACGCGGCGCGAGCATGAGCGGCTCGGCGGGCGGGCTACGGGAGGCTGGCGGCGACGGCGTCCATGGCCTTCTGGATCCGCTTCTCCGAGACCGGGTAGGGGGTGCCGAGGTTCTGCGCCCAGAAGCTGACGCGCAGCTCCTCGACCATCCAGCGGATCTCGTCGAGCGCGGGCGGGACGGCGGCACCGGGCTTGAGCCGGGCGCGCAGGTCGGCGTACGACTGCTCGACGAGCTCGACCCGCCACATGAGCTCGCGGTCGCGCTCGGGCCGCTCGGGAAGCTTCTCCAGCCGCTGGACGGCGGCCCGCAGGTAACGGGCGACGTCCCGCAGGCGGTGGTAGCCGGTCTCGGTGACGAACCCGGTGTGCACCAAGGCGGCGAGCTGCTCACGGACGTCGGTCAGCGCGGGCAGCAGCACGAGGCTCGACGTGCTCCGGGCGGCGCGCTCGACCTCACCGGCGACCGCGAGGACGTCCGCGACGACGGTGACGACCTCGGTGAGCACCGGCTCCGCCCGCCCGCGGACGGCGTCCCGCAACGCCGCGAAACCGGCCGCGTCCCAGGCCGGTCCGCCCGCGTCCTCGACGATGACGTCGACGGTGCACGCGAGGCAGTCGTCGAAGAGCGCGACGGCCCCGCCGTGCGGGGCATGGCTGAGGGCGAGCTTGGCCCGGTTGTCGAGCCGGCCGAGCACCGTCTTCGCCGGCGACTGCGTCGTCAGCAGGAGCAGCCGGCGGGTGCCGGTGACCATCGCCCGCGCCTGGTCCGCTTCGGTCGGCAGCACCTTCACCGCCACCGATGCACCCTGGTCGACGAGCGCCGGGAAGCCCCGGACGCCGTCCGCCGCGAAGGTCCGCGGCAGCTCGCCGATCGACCAGTCGGTGAGCCCGGCGCGCTCGACCCGTTGCGCCACCTGCGAGATCGTCGTCGCGACCTTCGGCTTGAGGCGCACCTTGAGCGCGTCGAGGTCCTTGCCCTCGGCGAGCATCCGGCCCTGGGCGTCCTCGACGCGGAACGTCATCCGCAGGTGCTCGGGCACCTTCTCCAGGTCGAGCTCGTCGCGC
This sequence comes from Kineosporia sp. R_H_3, assembly GCF_002198675.1. Lineage (GTDB taxonomy): Bacteria > Actinomycetota > Actinomycetes > Actinomycetales > Kineosporiaceae > R-H-3. The sequence continues at coordinate 7,657 of NZ_MWLL01000167.1, forward strand.
GGCACCGGGAACCCGCCGACCCGGGAGAGCTCGCGCGCGACCGCCTCGAGGAGCGGCTCGTGCCGGGGGTGCAGCGACCCGAGCAGCGCCTTGGCGGTGTCCGGCGCGGGCACGAACGAGCGCCGCAACGCCTTGGGCAGCGACCGGATGAGGGCCGTGACGAGCTCGTGCCGCAGCCCCGGGATCTGCCACTCGAAGCCGTCCGGGCTGACCCGGTTGAGCAGGGTGACCGGTACGTGCGCGGTGACCCCGTCGGCGGCCGCACCGGGCTCGAACTGGTACGTCAGCCCCAGCGTGAGCTCGCCCTGGCGCCACACGTCCGGGTAGTCGGCCTCGCTCACCTCGTCGGCGTCGTCGCTGACGAGCAGCTCGGGGGTGTACGTCAGCAGGTCGGGTGTCTCCCGCCGGGCCTGCTTCCACCAGGCGTCGAAGTGCCGGCCCGACACGACGTCCGCGGGGACGTGCTGGTCGTAGAACGCGAAGAGCGTCTCGTCGTCGACGAGGATGTCCCGGCGCCGGGCCCGGTTCTCCAGGTCCTCGACGTCGTCGAGCAGGCGGCGGTTCTCGGCGAAGAACGCGTGCCGGGTCTCCCAGTCGCCCTCGACGAGCGCATGCCGGATGAACAGCTCACGGGACAGCTCCGGGTCGACGCGGCCGTACTGCACGGTGCGGCCGGCGACGATGGGGACGCCGTAGAGCGTGACCCGCTCGACGGCGACGACCGACGCCCGCTTCTTCTCCCAGTGCGGCTCGCTGTAGGTCCGCTTCACGAGGTGGCCGGCGAGCGGCTCGACCCACTCCGGCTCGATCTTCGCGACCGTGCGGCCCCACAGCTTCGAGGTCTCGACGAGCTCGGCGGCCATGACCCACGACGGCTGCTTCTTCGCGACGGCCGAGCCGGGGAACACCGAGAACCGGGCCCCGCGGGCGCCCTGGTAGTCGCGCGCCGCGGCGTCCCGCAGCCCGATGTGCGAGAGCAGCCCGGCGAGCAGCGACTGGTGCACGCGCTGCGGGTCGGCCGGCTCGCTGTTCAGCGTGACGTCGAGGCTCTTCGCGAGCTGGCGCAGCTGGGCGTAGAGGTCCTGCCACTCGCGCACGCGCAGGTAGTTGAGGTACTCGCTGCGGCACAGCCGGCGGAAGGCGCTGCTGCTGAGCTCCTTCTGCTGCTCGCGCAGGTACTCCCACAGCCGCAGCAGCGTGACGAAGTCGCTCGTCTCGTCGGCGAACCGGCGGTGCTTCTCGTCGGCCTGCTGCTGCGCGTCGACGGGGCGCTCCCGCACGTCCTGGATCGACAGCGCCGCGGCGATGACCATGACCTCGCGGACGCAGCCGTTCGCGTGCGCCTCGAGGATCATCCGGCCCAGCCGCGGGTCGACGGGCAGCTGGGCGAGCCGGCGCCCCACCGGGGTGAGCCGGTCGGCGGCCGGCTTCGCCGGGTCGAGCGCCCCGAGCTCGACGAGCAGGTCGACGCCGTCCTTGACGCTGCGCCGGTCCGGCGGGTCGACGAACGGGAACTTGTCGACGTCCCCGAGGCCGAGCGCGGTCATCTGGAGGATGACGGACGCGAGGTTGGTCCGCAGGATCTCCGGCTCGGTGAACTCCGGCCGGGCGAGGTAGTCCTCCTCGTCGTACAGCCGGATGCAGATGCCGTCGCTCGTCCGGCCGCAACGGCCCGCCCGCTGGTTCGCCGACGCCTGCGAGACCGGCTCGATGGGCAGCCGCTGCACCTTCAACCGGTTGCTGTAGCGCGAGATCCGCGCCGTCCCCGGGTCGACGACGTACTTGATCCCCGGCACGGTGAGCGAGGTCTCGGCGACGTTCGTCGCGAGGACGACGCGCCGTCCGGTGTGCGAGGTGAAGACCCGGTGCTGCTCGGCGGCGGACAGCCGGGCGTAGAGCGGGAGCACCTCGGTGTGCCGCAGCTGCAACCGGTTGAGCGCCTCGGCGGCGTCCCGGATCTCGCGCTCGCCGGAGAGGAACACGAGGACGTCGCCCGGCCCCTCGGCCGCGAGCTCGGACACCGCGTCGCAGATCGCCTCGACCTGGTCGCGCACGACGTCGGTCTCGACGTCCGCCTTGGGCCCGCGCCCGGATCCCTTGGCGAGCAACGGGTTGCGTCGCCCGTCGGGGCGCGCGAGGTCGTCGAGGTCCTCGTCGACCGCGTCCTCGTCGAGGACGGCCGGCTGCACGAGCGGCCGGTAGCGCACCTCGACCGGGTAGGTCCGCCCGGACACCTCGACGACCGGGGCCCCGCCGAAGTGCGCGGAGAACCGCTGCGGGTCGATCGTCGCGGACGTGATGACGACCTTGAGGTCGGGCCGCCGCGGCAGGAGCTGCTTGAGGTACCCGAGGATGAAGTCGATGTTCAGCGACCGCTCGTGCGCCTCGTCGATGATGATCGTGTCGTAGCCGGTGAGCATCCGGTCGCCCTGCATCTCGGCGAGCAGGATGCCGTCCGTCATGACCTTGACGAGCGTCGAGTCGCTCGCCCGGTCGGTGAACCGCACCTTGTAGCCGACGGCCTCCCCGAGCGGCACCGCGAGCTCCTCGGCGATCCGCTCGGCGACGCTGCGGGCGGCGATCCGGCGCGGCTGGGTGTGCCCGATCTGCCCCCGGACGCCCCGCCCGAGCTCGAGGCAGATCTTCGGCAGCTGGGTCGTCTTGCCCGACCCGGTCTCACCGGCGACGACGACGACCTGGTGGTCCCGGATCGCGGCGGCGATGTCGTCCCGGCGGCCGCTGACGGGCAGCTGCTCGGGGTAGGTGATGCGTGGCATCGCGACCGCCCGGGTCACGAGCCGCTGCTGCGCCGTCGCGACGTCCGCCGCGATCTGCGCGAGCGCCTGCGCCTGCCGGGCCGGGTCCTTGATCCCCCGGACGCCGTCGAGCCGGCGGCCCAGCCGCCGGGCGTCGCGCAGGGTCACCTCGCCGAGCCCTTCGCGCAGCGCGGCGAGGGCCTCACGCGGGGAGGACTGCTGGGTGGACATGCCGGCTCCAGCATAGGCAGCGCGACCGGGCCGTCCCCAGCGGGTTTCCGGCCGGCGAGGCAGAGGTCAGGCGCGCGGCGCCGTCCAGCCCCCGGCGGGGCGGTCGAACCACAGGTGCACCTGGCCGGTGCCCACGGAGTTCTCGTACTCCCCGTACTGCCGCGACGGCGCCGTCACGGCACCCTCGCCGAGCGCGGCGACCATCATGAGGTAGTGGGCGAACTTGCCCTCGGGCCGGTGCTCGAGGAACTCCGGCATCGTGTCGAGCACCCGGGCGTGGTCGCCGTCCGCGAACCAGCGCAGGCGCTCCTGGTCGGCCTCGTACGCCTCGCGGGAGAAGATGTGCGACGGGTCGCTCGCCTCGTGCGCCCGCAGCTCGCGCAGCGGCCAGAACGTGTGCGAGAGCGCACCGCTCGCGACGAGGAGCACCTTGCGGTCGACGGCCGCGATCGCGTCGCCGAGCGCCCGGCCCGCGGCGAGGAAGTCCAGGGTGTCCCCCGTCTGGCACACGCTCACCGAGACCCACCGCTTGTCGGGCAGGCCCCGGCCGAGGAAGTGCCAGAGGTTGAGCGTCGCGTAGTACATCGGCAGGTACTGGTCGTCGATCGCGGTGACCCAGGTGCCGTGCTTCTCGCCATGGGCGGCCATCGCGTGCGCGAGCTCGGGGTCGCCGGGCCAGTCGTAGGGGATCCGGCACATCCCGCGCGGCAGCTCCTCGGCCGTGAAGAGCCCGGCCCGCCGGTCCTGCGCGGTGACGACGAACTCGACCGTCGTGAACCAGTGCGAGTCGAGGACGACGACCGTGTCGTAGTCGAGCGTCTCGAAGACGTCCCGCCGCAGCTGCTCGATGCCGGGGACGAGGCTGATCTCCTTGCCCTCGTTGAGCGCGAGCCGCTCCTCGTACGGCATCAGCATCGTCGGGACGTGCGCGAGCAGCCCCGCGCCGACGACCTCACCCATCGCAGCCTCCTCGGCACCGTTCGTTCGGTACCGAATGATTGCCGGACGACGACGGGCGGGGCGAGGGACGAACGTCCCGTCGTGCCGTCGCCCGCAGGCCCGGCGGGACCCGCTCAGGCCGTGGCGCGCCGGCCCGACCGCAGGTCGGCGAGCGCGAGCAGCAGGGCGACCGCGACGACACCGGCGCTCACCCAGAGCCCGTGCCGGACGGCGGCGTCCCAGTCGCCGCCGCTGCGGGCGAGCGCCGAGAAGAAGACGGCGCCCACGACGGCGATACCGACCGCGGCGCCGATCCGCTGCCCGGTCTGGAGCACGCCTCCCGCGCTCCCGGCCTCCCGAACGGGCACCTCGGAGAGCGTGAGCGTGATGTTCGGCGAGATGACGAGGCCGCTGCCGACGCCCGCGAGCAGCAGGGTCGGCACCGTCGCGAGCCCGACCGGGACGCCGCCGACCCCGTCCGCGCCGACCGCACCGAGCACGAGGTCGGTCCCCACGAGCCCGACGACGACCATCGCGAGCCCGGACGCGACGAGCGGGCGGCCGACCCGCGTGACGAACCGCCCGCCCAGCCAGGACGCCACGGCCGACCCGAGCGCGAACGGCGTCACCGCGAGACCCGCCGCGAAGGCGCTGTAGCCCAGGCCGGACTGCAGGTACAGCGCGAGGACGAAGAAGATCGCGGTGAAACCGCCGAAGTAGACGAGCCCGAGCCCGGCGCCGAGCGCGTACGAGCGGCGCCGGAACAGCGACAGGTCGACCATCGGGTCACCGCCGCGCGCCGTGAGCCGGCGTTCCCACACGACGAAGGCTGCGAGCAGCACGAGCCCGACCGGCACGAGGGCCCACTTGCCGCCGCCCGGCCACGACCGGTCCTGGACGACGGGCAGCAGCACGGCGAGGACGCCCGCGCCGAGCAGGACGACACCCACCGGGTCGAGACCGGCGCCGGCCCGCCGACCGGTGCGCGGCAGCAGCCGGAGCGCGAGCACGACCGCGACGACGCCCACGGGGACGTTGACGAAGAACACGGCCCGCCACCCGTGGTCGGCCCCGAACGCCGCGATGAGGGCGCCGCCGGTGAGCGGCCCGACGGCGGTCGACAGCCCGATCGTCGCGCCGAGCAGCCCGAACGCCTTCCCCCGCTCCCGGCCGCTGAACAGCTCCTGGACGAAGCCGGACACCTGGGGGTTGAGCAGCCCGCCCGCGGCCCCCTGCACGAGCCGGGCCGCGACGAGCCAGCCCGCGCCGGGCGCGAGCCCGCACACCGCGCTCGAGACGGTGAACAGCACGAGCCCGGCGACGAAGACGCCGCGCCTGCCGCGCACGTCGCCGAGGCGCCCGGCGGGGACCAGCACGAGCCCGAAGGCGAGCGCGTACCCGGACACGACCCACTGGAGCTGGCTCTGCGACGCGTCGAGCCCTTCGCGCAGCGACGGCAGGGCGACGTTGACGATGCTCACGTCGAGCAGCGACATGAACCCGGCGACGAGGCAGACGGTGAAGGCCCGCCACCGGCGCGGGTCCGGCTCCTCGCTCCGGCCGTCACCGACCTGCCGCTGCGGAGCCGGCGGGCCGGCCGTGGTCTCTGCAGCGTTCTCGTCGCGTCCCATCACGGCCATGGTGCTCGCGCCGCCAGGGCGGCGCCCGGTGAACCGTCACCGGATCGCGCCGGGCCCGCGCGGCCTCAGACGTGCTGGTCGAGCAGCACCGGGTTGCCGTCCGGGTCGACGACGACGATGCTCCCCGGCCCCGTCGTCGACTCGTCGACGACGGCCACCGGCTCGATGCCCCGCTCCCGCAGGCGGCGCTGGATCTCCCGCACGTCGGTGAACCCCTCCAGCGGCGAGCAGTCCGCCGCCCAGCCCGGGTTGAACGTCAGCATGTTCCGCTCGAACATCCCCTGGAAGAGCCCGACGACCGTCGTCCCGTTGCGCATCATGAGCATCCGGTGCTCGACGCTGCCGCCGAAGACCTCGAAGCCGAGGGCCTCGTAGAACGCGCGGGACGCCTCGACGTCCTTGACGGCGAGGCTGATCGAGAAGGTGCCGAGGTCCACGGACGCTACCTTTCGGGTCGACGGCCCCGTGATCGACGGGGTGTGCCGACGCTAGCCCGGACCCGGACGGAGGACTTGCCGATTCTTGCGAACCCGCTCTACGCGCGACGGGTCGACGCGGCCGTCGACCACGTGGTCCAGAACCCTGACCTCCCGCTGACCCTCGAGGACGTCGCCGCCGTCGCCGGCTTCTCGCCCTTCCACTTCCACCGGGTGTTCGCGGCGACCACCGGGGAGACGCTGCACGCCTTCGTCACGCGGGTGCGGCTCGAGCGGGCCCTGCACCTCATGGCGCACCGCCGGACGGCGTCCCTCACCGAGGTCGCGCTCGCGTGCGGCTTCTCGTCGAGCTCGCACTTCTCGCGCACCTTCCGGGCGCGCTACGGGGTGTCCCCGCGCGGGCTCGACATCGACCGCTTCCGGGCCGAGCACCGGCTGCACCTGCTCGACACGCTCCCGGCCGGGCAGCGGGACCGGTTCACCGGCACCGACGCCCCGGACGCCGCACCCGGGCCCGCGGACGACGCGGCGGCAACCGTCCGGCTGCGGCCGCTCGGCGCCCGCCGCGTCGCGTACGTCCGCGTCGTCGCGCCGTACTCGGGCGGCGTCGCCGAGGCCGCAAAGGACCTCGTCCGCTGGGCCGGTGCCCGGGGCCTCGACGGCGGGCAGTGGCTGGGCTACCAGTGGGACGACCCGGAGACCGTGCCGCTCGACCGGTGCCGGTACGACGTCGGGCTCGAGGTGCCGGACGACGTCGGACCGGCGGCCGCGGCGGGTCCGGACGACCCCGCCGTCGGGTTCACCGTGTTCCCGCCGACGACGCTCGCCGAGGTCGACGTCAGCGGCACGGCCGCCGACGAGCTCGCGGCGCTCGACCTGCTCTACCGCACCTGGCTGCCCGCGTCCGGCTGGGCCCCCGCGCACCAGCCCTGCTTCGAGGCGTGGCGCGGGCTGCCGTTCGGGGACGGCACCGAGCACTTCGAGCTCACGGTGCAGCTGCCCGTCGTCCCGCTGACGGACGCCGTCCAGCCGCTCGGCTGGGAGCCGGCGGACGTCGACCCGGGCAGCGGTCCGCTCAGGCCAGGAAGTCGACGACCCCCGCGGTGATCGCGGCGGCGGCGACGCCGTCCTGCCACTTCGGGTCGGTGAGCATCGCGGCGTCGCGCGCGCTGCGCATGTTGCCCAGCTCGATCATGACGATCGGCTGGTCGCTCCAGTTCAGCGTGCCGAGGTCGGAGCGGACGTCGTAGCCGTCGTGGCTGCCGATGTACGTCGCGGGCCGCTGACCGGCGTCGACGAGCGCGTCGTGGACGGCGATCGCGAGCCGCTTGGAGGGCTTGGCGATGTCGTCCGTCCAGCCCTTGACCGAGGCCGGCCGGATCACGTGGAAGCCGCGCGCCGTCGCCGGTGCGCCGTCCGCGTGGATCGAGACGACGGCGTCCGCGTCGACCCCGTTGCCGACCCGGCCACGGGCGTCGATGCACGGGCCCCACAGCGCGACGTCCTCGCGCGGCCGGGTGAGCACGACCTTGGCCCCCTGCGCCTCGAGCCGCTTCTTCGCCGCGAGCGCGATCCGCATCGCGACCTTCGACTCCGGGTACCCGCCGTTCGTCTGCGTGCCCGTCGTGTTGCAGGCCTTGCGGATGCCGTTGCCCGCGTTGACGAGCCGGTTGACCTTCGCGAGGTGCCGGCTGTTGCCGATCTGGTGCCCCGGGTCGAGGACGACGACCATGCCGGCGAGCGCCCGGCCGCTGACGACCGGGAGCGCCCGGAACGTCGTCGGCTCGTTCCAGCGCGTCGTGCGCCGTGCGGGGTCGGACGACGTCCGCAGCGCGGTCGCGGACGCAGACGGGGTCCTGGTCGCGCTCTGCGTCGCCGTCGCGGCGGGCGTCGTCGCGGACGGTGCGGCGGTCACCGACGGGCCGGCCGTCGTGGCCGTCGTGGCCGTCGTGGACGCGGCGGCCGCGGGGGCGGACGACGCGGCACCGGCGGACAAGGTCCCGGCCGACCCCGCCCCGCAGGCGGCCGTCAGGGCGAGCCCGACGACCGCGACCGCGCCCGGCACCACCCCCCGGACGGACCGCACAGACCGCACCGACCTCGACCGCATCCCCGCACCCACGTCCGACAGTCTGGCACCCGGCGGGCGACCGGGGCGGGCACATGATCGACGCGCCACCCGCCCGGGCCACCGGCACCGGGACGGCGCACAGCCGCAGGAGGCAGACTGTCGCACCTGACGAGGGCGGAGGACGGTCCATGGACGGTGCACGGGGCACGCGGCGCCGGTGCGGCGCGCCGCAGCGCCGGGCCGTCCGGGCGCTGGCCGCCACCGCCGCGGTCGTGACCCTCGCAGCGTGCGCCGGCGGTTCGGCGACGGCCGGCGCGCCGTCCGGCACCGGGGCCACGACGGGCACAGTGACGACCGGCGCGACGACACCGGCGCCCACGCCGGTGCCAGCGACGAGCACCACGCCGCCTCCTGCGCCGTCCCTCACGACGCCCGCGACCCCGGCCGCGACGACCCCGGCACCCTCCGGCGGCGCGACGCCGGCCCCCTCGTGGCTCGGCCGCCGGGTGCTGAAGCTCCGCAAGGACGGCTACGGCGTCATGGGTCCGACCCCGCCGGAGCTGGACCCGCGGAACATCGCCACCGAGGACACCCTGCCCCCGCCGGCGGGCGGCACCTTCCGCTCGACGGTGACGGCGGTGCCGGCCTCGGTCGTCGCCCGCTCCACCTGGGGGCCGGGCTGCCCGGTGACGCTCGAGGACCTGCGGTACGTGACGGTCTCGTTCATCGGCTTCGACGGCCGGCCGCACACCGGCGAGCTGCTCGTGAACAAGGCGGCCGCCCCGGCGATGGTGCGGGTGTTCCGCAAGCTCTACGCCGCACGGTTCCCCGTCGAGCGGATGGTCGTCACGACCGTCGAGGAGCGCGACGCGCCCCCGACCGGCGACGGCAACACGACGGGCGCGTTCAACTGCCGTTCTGCGGCCGGGACGACGCACTGGTCGCAGCACGCCTACGGGCTCGCGATCGACGTCAACCCCTTCATGAACCCGTACATGAAGGGCGGCATCACGCTGCCCGAGCTCGCCGGCACCTACCGGGACCGCGCCGACGTCCGGCCGGGCATGATCACCCGCGGCAGCCCGGCCGCCCGCGCGTTCGCCGCCGAGGGCTGGGGCTGGGGCGGGAACTGGAAGTCCCTCAAGGACTACATGCACTTCTCGCGCAACGGCACCTGACGGCCCGGACGGCGTTCGGACCGCGCCCGGACGGCGCGCACCCGGACGACGAAAAGGGCCCGCCTGGGCGGGCCCTGCTCTCGTGCTGACTACCGGTGGACACGGTCGGCGGCGAACGTCGGGGGCCGTCGCCGCCGACCGTGGTCTATTGGGCGGGTCACCCGGGGTCGCTGCGCTCGACCCCGGGTGACCTCGCCTTCCCTACCCCACCCGGTAAACGTTCTGTGAGTGGAAGATTACTGACGGCGACGCTTTCTGCCAAGCAGATCCCCGAACTTTTTTCACTCGGCGTGTCGTTGCGAACACGAAGCGTGTGCAACTGTGCTCAGAACGGGCATCGTGGACCGCTCGCGGACGTCCACAGTTCCCCCACGACTCCGGGAGGTACGTCCCGGCGGAACGGACGTACAGTCGAGAGGTGAGGCTCTCCCGCTGGCTCGTCCCCGCCACCGTCACCGCCGTCGTCGCCGGCGGGGTCGTCGTCTCGTCCGCCGCTGCCGGCGGTGCACCCGACGTCCCGCCCCGGACGGCCGCGCAGGTGCTCGCGCTCGCCGCGACGTCCGACGTCCAGGCCCTGTCCGGGACCGTCCGGACGCGCGCCGACCTCGGCCTGCCGGCTCTGCCCTCCCTCGGGGGCACAGGTGGCGGCACGGGCGGCGGCCAGGGCGGCGCGGACGGCGGGGACCCCGCGAGCGGCTCGGCCGCGGACCCGCAGGCCGTTCTCACCCGGCTCCTCACCGGCCGGACGACGCTGCGCGTGTGGCTCGACGGGCCGCAGCGCCAGCGCGTCCAGCTCCTCGACACCTTCGCCGAGGTCGCGTTCGTCCACGACGGGCGTGACGTGTGGACCTTCGACACCGGCGCGGCCCGCGGCACCCACTACGTGCTGCCCGACGAGGCCGCCGTCCGTGCGCTCGCCGAGCAGCGCAAGACCGGCGCCGGGCGCAGCCCCGCCGCGGGCACCCCGGGTGACGCCTTGACGTCGATGACGCCGCAGGCGCTCGCCGAGCTCGTCGTCTCCAGGCTCGACCCGACGACCGCCGTCACCCTCGACCCGCCGCAGACCGTCGCCGGCCGCGCCGCGTACACGCTCGTCGTCGCGCCGAGGACCGACGCGACGCTCGTCGACCGCGCCGTCCTCGCCGTGGACGCCGCGACCGGCCTCCCGCTGCGGGTGCAGGTCTTCGCCCGCGGGACGTCCGAGGCCGTCCTCGAGAGCGGCTTCGCCGACATCGACTACGCCCGCCCCGCCGCGAGCCGGTTCGCGTTCACGCCGCCGAAGGGCGCCGACGTGACGACGAGGACCGTGCCGCTGCCGAGCGCCGCGGACCTGCCGTCGGCCAAGGGCCCCGCGGCCCGACCGGACGGCCCGTCGGAGGGCACGGCCGCGCAGCGACCGGACGTCCGCCTCGTCGGCTCCGGCTGGGCCGCCGTCCTCGTCGCGAAGCCGTCCGCCGCGGCGGACGCACCGGACGTCGCCGCGCTGCTCGCGAACCCGCTCGTCGCGCAGGTGACGACCCCGGTGGACGGCGGCCGTGCCCTGCGCACGGCGCTGTTCAGCGTGCTCGTCACGGACGACGGGCGGGTTCTCGTCGGCGCGGTGCCGGTCGAGACGCTCGTCGCGGCGGCCCGCTGAGCCGGGCCGTCAGGCCTGGCGGCGGGAGTAGACGCCCCGGTCGAGGTCCGGGTCGAACCGCGGGTAGAAGACGACGATCGTCTTGCCGCTCGCGCTGCCGGCGCCCAGGAGCAGGTTCCCGTAGGACGAGGTGCTCAGCGCGGTCGTGGACCACGTCGTCCCGGAGCGCTGGCTGACGACGACCTGCCCCTCGGTCGTGCGCGTGCCCACCGGGTGGCCGCTGTAGACGAAGGTCAGCTTCCCGCCGCTGGTGAACATCCGCAGGCGCGGCCAGCCGTTCCCGGGAAGTCCGGGCACCGTCGTCCGGACCCACGAGCCCGTCGCGTTGTCCTGGTAGACGGCCTTGTAGTCACCGGTCGCCGTCCGCTCGAGCCAGGAGATCCTGGTGACCCCACCGGACCAGCTGATCTGCGGGGCGACCCCGCCGCCGCCTGAGCGCACGACGTAGCGGATCCACGTGCCGTCGGCCTTCGTCCGGTACCGGACGATGATGCCGGCCTCGAACGGCGGCGGCTGTGCGACGACCATCGCCACCGAGCCCGTGCCGGTCCGGGCCAGCGACGGCTGCCAGCCGAAGACGGCCGGCATGGTCGCCGGCAGCGCCGGCACGAGGTTCTGCTTCGTCAGGGTCTTGCCCCACAGGAGCGCGCCGTTGTTGACCGTGTAGGCGACCCAGTACTTGCCGCCCGAGACGAGCAGCGCGCCGCTGTGCAGGTAGTCGTCGGCCGTGGCCGTCGTCGCCGCCCTGATCGTGATCTTGGTCTGGGCACCGGTCGAGTGGTTCCGCTTGAGCAGCAGGACCGCCCCCTTGGCGTTCGGGGGCTCGTACAGGGCGAAGTACGACGTCCCGTCGTCGGCGAAGGCGACCGGCCTGCCGTTGACCCCGGTGCGGATCTTCGTCCAGGTCGTGCCGTTCCCCGTGAACAGCACCAGCTCGGTGCCGGTCGCGGCCGTCTCGCACTGCAGGACGCCGCGGGTGACGCCGGTGGACGACGTCTGCGTCCAGCCGTCCAGGCACTTGGCCTTGATGAGGACCCGGGCCTTGAACGCCCCCACCGCGGCCGCGGCCGGCGTCGCGCTGACGGCGAGGGCGACCGCCGCCGCCCCCGCCACGAGCGCGACGGCCGCGCCCCGCCGTCCGAGCCTCGTCCGGTCCCGCCGGGTCATGCCTGGCGGCGGGAGTAGACGCCCGGGTTCGGGTCGAACTGCGGGTAGAAGACGACGATCGTCTTCCCGCTCCAGCCGCCCGCGCCGAGCAGCAGGTTGCCGTACGCCGAGGTGCTCAGCGCGGTCGTGGACCAGGTCGTGCCGGAGCGCTGGGTCACGACGATCTGGGAGTCCCCGGACGGCTTGCCCGCCGCGCGCCCGCTGTAGACGAACGTGAGCTTGCCGCCGGTGCTGAACATGCGCAGCTCGTGCCAGTCGGTCGCGGGCAGGCCGGGGACGGTGGTACGGACCCAGGAGCCGGTCGCGTTGTCCTGGTAGACGACCTTGTACCCACCGGTCGTGGTGCGCTCCAGCCAGGAGATCCGCGTGACGCCGCCGGACCAGCTGATCTGCGGTGCGTGGCCGCCCGCTCCGGACCGGACGACGTACCGGATCCACGTGCCGTCGGCCTTGGTCCGGTACCGGACGATGATCCCCGCCTCGGCGGGCGGCGGCTCGGCGACGACCATCGCGACCGACCCGGTCCCGGTGCGCGCGAGCGACGGCTCCCAGCCGCTGACCGCCGGCATGGTCGACGGCAGGCTCGCCACCAGCGTCTGCTTCGTGAGCGTCCTGCCGAAGAGGATGGCGCCGTTGTTGACGGTGTAGGCGGCCCAGTACTTGCCGCCGGACACCAGCAGCGCACCGCTGTGGAGCGAGTCGTCGGCCGTCGACGCGGACGCCGCCCGGATGACGATCTTGGACTGCGTCCCGGTGGAGTGGTTCCGCTTGAGCAGCGTCACCGCGCCCTTGCCGCTCGTCGGCTCGTACAGGGTGAAGTACGAGGTGCCGTCGTCGGCGAACGCCACCGCCCGCCCGGCGACACCGGTCCGGATCTTCGTGTAGGTGGTGCCGTTGCCCGTGAACAGGACCAGCTCGCTGCCGGAGGTGGCCGTCTCGCACTGCATGACCCCGCGGGTGACGCCGGTGGACGACGTCTGCGAGTAGGCGTCGTAGCACGTGGCCCCGACGGTGACCCTGGCCTTGAAGGCCGCGACGGCGGCCGCGGCCGGTGTCGCCGTCACCGCCACCGCGATCGCCGACGCACCGGCCACCAGGCCGGCCACGATCCCGCTGCGCTTCACCCTCATGCGACGTCCCTGTCCCGCGCGACCGGGCCCGGTGCCCATGATCGAATGCGCCGAGTATGGAGGTTCGGTGGTGCCCGCGCGGGCGAATCCCGAGGTCGCCCTCCCCCGACGTAGCCTGACCGGGTGACCGACCTCGCGATCCGTACCCGTGCGCTGACCAAGCGCTTCCGACGGCACGCAGCGGTGGACGGCATCGACCTCGTCGTCCCGCGCGGCAGCGTCTACGGGTTCCTGGGGCCGAACGGCTCGGGCAAGACGACGACGATCCGGGTGCTGCTGGGTCTCGCGGGTGCGACCGACGGCGAGGTCGAGGTGCTCGGCCGGCCGATGCCGACCGACCTGCGTGCGGTGCTGCCCCGGGTCGGGGCGCTCGTCGAGGGTCCGGCGTTCTACCCGTTCCTGTCCGGGGCGTCGAACCTGCGCCGGTTCGACGCCGCGGACGCCGGTGCCTCCCGCCGCACCCGGGACGCCCGCGTGGCGCAGGCCCTCGACCGGGTCGGGCTGTCGAACGCCGCGGGCAAGAAGGTGCGCGCGTACTCGCTCGGGATGAAGCAGCGGCTCGGCATCGCGGCGTCCCTGCTGCGCCCGCGGGACCTCCTGGTCCTCGACGAGCCGACGAACGGGCTCGACCCGCAGGGCACCCGCGAGGTCCGCTCGCTCGTCCGGTCGCTCGCCGCCGACGGCACGACGGTGTTCGTGTCGTCGCACCTGCTCGCCGAGGTCGAGCAGATCTGCTCGCACATCGGGGTCATGAGCGCCGGCCGGCTCGTCGCGCAGGGCACGCTCGACGAGCTCGGCGGCGCCGGCGGCTCCCGGGTGCGGGTCACGACGCCGGACGGCGCGGACGCGGCCCGGGTTCTCAGCGGTCTCGGGCTCGGCGCCCCGGACGTCACCGCGGACGCCGTCGTCGCAGCGGTCCCGGTGCACCTCAACGGCTCCGCGCCCGCCCCCGAGGACGTCGTCGCGGCACTCGTCGCGGACGGCGTCCGGGTGCGCGGGTTCACCGTGGAGCACGACAGCCTCGAGGACCGCTTCGTGGCTCTGACCGGGGAGGGCTTCGACGTTGTCCGCTGACACGGGACCGACGACCGCGCAGGACCGGTCCGACACCGTCGCCGCCGGCGATCCGCCCCGCGGCCGCACCGGCGGGCTCTTCGCGTCCGAGGTGCTCACGCTGTTCCGCCGCCGGCGCACCCAGGCGATCCTCGCCGTCCTCGCCGGCGTCCCGATCCTCATCGCCGTCGCGGTGAAGCTCTCCTCGGCGCCGCGGCCGGGCGAGGGCCCGCCGCTGCTCGACCGGGTGACGCAGAACGGCCTCTTCGTCGGCGTCACCGCGCTCGTCGTCTCCGTGCCCCTGTTCGTGCCGCTCGCGATCGGCGTCGTCGCCGGCGACACGATCGCCGGCGAGGCGAACCTCGGCACCCTGCGCTACCTGCTCCTCGCCCCGGCCGGCCGCACGAGGCTGCTCGCCGTGAAGTACGCGTGCACGGCGGTGTTCTGCTTCGCCGCGACGCTCACCGTCGTCCTCACCGGCGCCGTCGTCGGCGGTGCGCTCTTCGGGCTGCGGCCGGTGACGCTGCTCTCCGGGGACGCCGTCTCGGTCCCCGAGTCGTTCGTGCGCGCGCTGCTCGTCGCCGCGTACGTGAGCGTCTCGATGCTCGGGATGTCGGCGATCGGGCTCTTCGTCTCGACCCTCACCGAGATCCCGGTCGGGGCGATGGCCGCGACCGTGACGCTCGCGGTGACGTCCCAGATCCTCGGCGGCATCCCCCAGGTCGACTGGCTGCACCCGTACCTGTTCAGCCACCACTGGCTCGACCTCGGCGACCTGCTGCGCACGCCGGTCGTCTGGGACTCCTTCGTCGCCAACGGCCGGCTCCAGCTCGCGTATGTCGCTGTCTTCACCGCCCTCGCGTGGGCCAGACTGACGACGAAGGACGTCCTGTCGTAGCCGTCCTGTCGTAGGCCGGCCTGTCGTCGGCCCGCCTGTCGTGGGCCAGACCGTCGAGCGCGTCGCCGTGGGGGGAGCAGTGGACGAGCAGACCGAGCGCGTCGCCGCCGGCGTGGCCGACTACCTCGACCACGTCGTCGAGGCGGTCCGGGCCGGGCGCCGCGCGGGGACGCCGCTCGCGCGGGCGGTGGGCGAGCACCTCGGCGCGGACGCCGGCCAGGTCCCGGTCGTCACCCACCGCGTCGACCGGCACCAGCACGTCAACCTCGACGTCGCACTGGAGGCCCTCGTCGCCGAGCACGGCGGCGGCACGGTCATCGGGGTCGGCGGCGGGGACCAGCGGCACCACTCCTCGTTCAGCGGCATGCTCCAGGACTCGGGCCGGTGGGGCACGTTCACCGTGGGCGCCGTCGAGCGGGTCAGCCTGCCGACCGGGCCGCACAGCCAGCGCGAGGCGGTGTCGCTCGGCGTGCACCTCTTCCGCTACCGCGGCACCCCGGTCGCCGTCCTCGAGTCGGTCGGCGAGGAGCGGTTCAACAACGGCGGCGCGACCGTCCAGGTCGCGGCGGCGGAGGGGGTCGCGCAGGACATCGTGGCGGACCTGCGGCGCCTCGTCGTCGAACGCAGCGTCTTCCGCGGCCAGATCCTCACCCTCGGCAGCAGCGACGACGCGTACATCCCGAGCGTCGGCGGGATCGGCTTCCACCCGCGGCCGACGCTCACCCGGCAGGACGTCGTCCTGCCGGCGGGTTCGCTGGAGCGGGTCGAGCGGCACGTCGTCGGGACGGCGCAGCACCGCGACGTCCTGCGCGCCGCCGGTCAGCACCTCAAGCGGGGACTGCTGCTCTACGGCCCGCCCGGCACGGGCAAGACGCACACCGTGCGGTACCTGCTCGGCCACCTCGAGGGGGTGACGACGGTGCTGCTGTCGGGGACGTCCCTGCGGTTCGTCGGTGAGGCGGTCGAGCTGGCCAGGGCGCTGGAGCCCGCAGCCGTCGTCCTCGAGGACGTCGACCTCGTCGCCGAGAGCCGGGACCTGTCCCCCGACGCGCAGCCGCTGCTGTTCGCCGTCCTGGAGGCGATGGACGGGCTCGGCGGCGACGCCGACGTCGCCTTCGTCCTCACGACGAACCGGGCCGACCTGCTCGAACCCGCTCTCGCGCAACGCCCCGGCCGCGTGGACCTCGCCGTCGAGGTGCCGTTGCCGGACGACGCGGGACGCCGTGCGCTCGCGGGCCTCTACGGTCGCGGCCTGCCGTTCGGCGAGGACGTGCTCGAGGTCGTCGCCGCGCGGACGGCGGGCATGACGGCGTCCTTCTTCAAGGAGCTCGTGCGCCGATCGGTGCTCGTCGCCGCAGAGGCCGGCCACCCGGTGACGGAGGACGACCTGCGCGCCGCCCTCGACGAGCTCCTCGACGAACGTGGGGCCCTGACCCGCTCGCTGCTCGGCGGTGCCGGCGGACCGGCCGCGCCGCCGGGACCCGGGGCGGGCCCGTACGCGCGGCCGTTCGGGGTGCCGGCAGAACCCGACGACGGCCTCTACCTGTAACGCCCGCTCAGCCCGTCGGTGTCCCCGTCGGGCGGCCCGTCGGCACCGCCGGACGCACGACCCGGACGCTCCGCGTCC
>NZ_MWLL01000168.1 GCF_002198675.1 Kineosporia sp. R_H_3
GCGCAGCCGCACCGCCTCCGGCCCGACCGCGGGCGCGCTGCGCCGTGCTAGCACCGATCGCCCCGTCGAGCTCGACGCCGTCGGCTGGAGCGACCGAAAGCGCTGGCTCTGGCTCATCGGGCTCCTCGTGCCGATGCTCGTGCCGGCCGCCTTCGGCCTCGTGGCCTGGACCGGCTGGTCGGTCTACTGGTGGTTCGGCCCGTTCTTCGTCTTCGTCGTCATCCCCCTCATCGACGTCTCGCTCGGGCTCGACAAGGAGAACCCGCCGGACGCCGCGATCGCCTGGCTCGAGCAGGACCGCTACTACCGCTGGGTCACCTACCTCTACCTGCCGCTCCAGTACGGCGGGCTCGTCCTCGCGTGCTGGCTCTGGACGGCCGGGCCGATCGAGATGTCCTGGGTCGGCAAGCTCGGGCTCGCGGTCACCGTCGGCTGCGTCTCGGGCATCGGGATCAACACCGCGCACGAGCTCGGGCACAAGACCGAGGACGTCGAGCGCTGGCTGAGCCGGGTCGCGCTCGCCCAGACCGTGTACGGGCACTTCTACATCGAGCACAACCGCGGCCACCACGTCCGGGTGGCGACCCCCGAGGACCCGGCCAGCTCGCGGCTCGGCGAGTCGTTCTGGGCCTTCCTCCCGCGCACCGTGCTCGGCAGTCTGCGCTCGTCGTGGCACCTGGAGAAGCGGCGCATGGAGCGCCGCAGGCTGTCCGTCGTCGACCCGCGCAACGACGTCGTCAACGCCTGGCTCATGTCGCTCGTGCTCTTCGGCGCGCTCGTCGCGGTCTTCGGCGTCGGCACCGTGCCGTGGCTGCTCGCCCAGGCCGTCTTCGGGTTCACCCTGCTCGAGATCGTCAACTACCTCGAGCACTACGGCCTGCGCCGCAACCGGATCACCGGCACCCGGTACGAGCGGGTCCGGCCCGAGCACAGCTGGAACAGCGACAACCTCGTGACGAACCTGTTCCTCTACCACCTGCAGCGGCACAGCGACCACCACGCGAACCCGACGCGGCGGTACCAGTCGCTGCGCTCGGAGAAGGGTGCGCCCCAGCTGCCGTGGGGCTACGCGACGATGATCGTCATCGCCGTCGTGCCGCCGCTGTGGCGCCGGATCATGGACCACCGCGTCCTCGAGCACTACGCCGGTGACGTGACCCGTGCGAACATCCAGCCGCGCCGCCGGGCGAAGGTGCTGCGCCGGTACGGGCCGGGCACCCCGGCCGCCGAGCGGGCCGCGGCCGTGGCCGCCGCCAGGGCCGAGGCGGCACGGGCCGAGGCGGCACGGATCGAAGCAGCCCGGGCCGACGCGGCGCGGCTCGAGGCCACGCGGGCCCAGGAGACGGTGGCGGCCGCCGTCCTGCCCGGCGGTCTCGCGCTCGCCGAGCGGCCGCCGGCCGGGCCGGGCTCGATGCGCTGCCCGGTCTGCGACTACGTGTACGACCCGGCCCTCGGCGCTCCGCGGGAGGGCCTTCCCGCGGGGACCGCGTGGGAGGACGTCCCGGACGCCTGGGAGTGCCCCGACTGCGGGGTGCGCGACAAGCTCGACTTCGTCGCGGTCTGACCGGCGGTCAGGTGCGGCCGGGGCCCCGGGTCCCGGCCGCGCCGCGGGCCGCGACGAGCTGGTCGACGTACGCCACGGTCATCCCGGCGACCGTCCGGGCGACGGGCAGGTCACGCGGCCCGGGCTGGACGAGGTGGCTCACGACGACCCGGCCGACGACGTCGATGACGGCCGCGACGTCGGCGAGGTCGATCGCGCCGAAGTTGCGCATCCCCCACGGCCCGACGCCCTGCCACACCGTCGCGAACACCGGGGCGGCGTCCGAGGTGAGCAGCCGCAGCAGCTCCGGGTCGCCGTCCGGCCCGCTGTCGAGCACCACCTTGAGCAGCGCGTTCCCGCGGCCCTCGTCGATGATCGCCTGGACGGCGGCCTCGATCGCCGCGCGCACCGCGCCGTCCGGGTGCGCCTCGAGGGTGTCGACGGCGATCCCGACGACGCGCTCGACCTCGGCCGCGAGGATCCCGCGGGCGAGGTTGTCCTTCGTCGAGAACTGGTCGTAGACGGTCTGCCGGGACACCCCGGCCCGCTCGGCGACCGCCGCCATCCGGACCCGGCGCCAGCCGAGCTCGGCGGCCATCGCCGCCGCGGCGCGCAGCACGCGGTCCCGCACCGGCAGCACGGCGTCGACCGCGGGCGCGGCGGGGTCGGCGGTGGACACCCGCCCATCATGCCCGCCACGGTCGTCCGGGCTGACCCGACCGGGTCGATCCCGGCCCCGCGGACCAGGTCGTGGGACCGCGGAGGGGACGCCGCGCCGGGACGCAGGTAGCGTGGCCCGCGTGAGCAGCGTCGTTCTCGGGATGCCCGGCCGCCGTCGTGGGACGGACGGCGCCGTTCCCGCGGGCCGGCCCGACGACACCCGCCTCGTGGACCGGTTCGGCCGGGTCGCGACCGACCTGCGGGTGAGCCTCACCGACCGCTGCAACCTGCGCTGCTCGTACTGCATGCCCGAAGAGGGCCTGGACTGGATGGCCGACGAGCGGCTGCTCTCGGACGACGAGATCGTCCGGCTCATCACGCTCGCCGTCACGCGCCTCGGGGTCGAGGAGGTCCGGTTCACCGGCGGCGAGCCGCTCCTGCGCAAGGGCCTGGAGAAGATCGTCGCCGCGACGACCGCGCTGCGCACGCACGCCGGTGAGGTCCCGCAGACCGCGCTCACGACGAACGGCCTCGGGCTCGAGCGGCGCGCGAAGGCGCTCGCCGACGCCGGGCTGCACCGGCTCAACGTCTCCCTCGACAGCCTCGACCGCGCCCGCTTCGCCCGGATCACCAAGCGCGACCGGCTGCCCGACGTCCTCACCGGCCTGCAGGCCGCCGCCGCGGCCGGGCTCTCCCCGGTCAAGGTGAACACGGTCCTGCTCCGCGGGGTCAACGACGACGAGGCCGTGCCCCTGCTCACGTGGGCGCTCGAGCACGGCTACGAGCTGCGGTTCATCGAGCAGATGCCGCTGGACCCGCAGGGCGCCTGGGACCGCGAGGGCATGGTCACCGCCGAGGAGATCCTCACGGCGCTGCAGACCGCCTACCGGCTCACCCCGACCGGCTCCGCGGCCCGCGGTGCCGCCCCGGCCGAGACGTGGGTCGTCGAGAACCCGCCGGCGGGCGCCCCGGCCGGCGCCCGCGCCCCCCGCGTCGGCGTCGTCGCCTCGGTGACACGGCCGTTCTGCGGGGACTGCGACCGGACCCGGCTCACCGCCGACGGCCAGGTCCGCAACTGCCTCTTCGCCCGCGGCGAGACCGACCTGCGCGCGCTGCTGCGCGGCGGCGCCGGCGACGACGAGATCGCCGCCGTCTGGCGCGGCGACATGTGGGCGAAGGAGGCGGGGCACGGCATCGACGACCCGAGCTTCCTGCAGCCCGACCGGCCGATGAGCGCGATCGGGGGCTGACGGTGCCGGACCACGCCGCCGCCCACGTCGACGACCCGGACGCCGGGATGACCGTCGTCGTGCGCTACTTCGCCGGTGCCGCGGCGGCCGCGGGCCGCACCGAGGAGAAGGTGCCGCTGCCCGCGGGCGCGACCCTCGCCGTCCTCGTCGAGGACCTCGTGGCCCGGCACGGCACCCGGCTGGCCCGGGTGCTCGCGGCCGCGTCGTTCCTCCTCGACGAGGTGGGCGGCGACACGCAGCGCCCGCTGCACGACGGGGCGTTCGTCGACGTCCTCCCGCCGTTCGCCGGCGGCTGAGACCCGACCCCTGACCGGCCCGGGTGCTGCCGTCACCCTGCGTCGCGATGCGTGCGTGACCCACCTCTCCTGGGAATCCGCTGGGAAGTCGCCCGGTTCGGCGGGCACACCCCGTGACCACCCGTACCCTGGAGATCAGGACGGCACGTCCGATCGGTCCGGATGTTTCCCCGTTCTGTTTCCTGGCTGTGACACGACGGTGATCACCGTCGGTTACCGTACGACCAGTCGACGTCGACCCCGCGCCCCGGGTCGAGCCGTGGCCGGAGAACGAGGAGGAGTGCGTGCACCAGCTGGCCAGTGGCGCGACGACCCTCGCGCCCGGCGGTGCGGCACCTCGCACGCTCTCCCCGACCGACCTCCGAGACCGCGCTGCGGCGACCACGCCCGGCGGGCCCGACCGGACGGCGTCCCGCGGCCCGCGACTGCGTGACCGGTTCCGCCGCGCGCTGACCGCCGCCGGTCCCGAGGCCCTCGTGCTCGCCGCCGCCGCCGGGGTCTTCTCCTGGCAGGCCGGCACCCCGAGCCCCTGGCGCGACGAGGGCGCCACGATGGTCATCGCCGCCCGACCGGCCGGCGAGATCCTCGAGCTCGTCAAGCACCTCGACCTCGTGCACGCCGCGTACTACTTCATCGTCCACGCGCTGCTCGTCCTCGACCCGACGCCGAACCTCGGCGAGGCGGTCCCCGCGGTGCGGACGATCTCCGTCGTCGCGGCGAGCGTCACCGCCCTGCTCCTCGTCCGGCTCGGGCGCCGCTTCGGCTCGACGGCCGTCGGGCTGTCCGCGGCGCTCGCGCTCGTCGCCGCACCGCTCGCGAGCCGGTACGCGCAGGAGGCCCGCTCCTACGCGCTCGTCATGCTCGCGACGACGATCGCGGCCCTGCTCCTGCTGCGGGCGGTGCAGACCCCCGGGCCGCGCAACCGCCGCGCCTGGGCCTGGTACGCCGCCTCGCTCGGCCTCGTCGCGCTGCTCAACGTCATCGCGCTGCTCGTCGTCCTCGCGCACGCCGTCTACGTCGCGGCGCTCACCCCGCGCGCGGTGCGCCGGCGCTGGCTGGCGGCGACCGCCGCCGGGCTCGGCGTCGTGAGCCCCTTCGTCGTCGCGACGTTCCTCCAGCGCGGCCAGGTCGACTGGCTCTACGCCCCCGCCGCGGCGGACCTGCCCCGGTTCTGGGGCGCGCAGTACGACAGCCTCGGAGCCGTCGCGGGCGTGCTCGCCGTCGCCCTGCTGCTCGTCGCGGTCCCCGACCGGTTCGCCCGCCTCGACCCGCGCCGCCTGCTCCCCGCGGGTGTGGCCGACCGGGTCGGCACGACGAACACCGGGGCGCTCGTCCTGGGCCTGGCCTGGGCCGTGCTCCCGGTCGTCGCGCTCTGGACGATCTCCCAGGCCGAGCCGCTCTACACGTGGCGGTACGTCGTCTTCACCCTGCCCGGGACCGCGCTCGTCGTCGGCAGCCTCGCGACGGCGCTGCGACCGGCCGGTCTCGTCGTCCCGCTCGTCGTTCTCGCGCTGTCCGGCGCCCACATGCAGGACGTCTACCGCGACCCGCACCTCGGTCACGCCGAGGACATGGCGAGCGTCGGCGAGTACGTCTCGGCGCACGCCAAGAAGGGCGACGCGGTGCTCTGGGTGCCCGGCGGCCCCGGCCACATGCGCACCCTCCAGCAGCTCTACCCCGAGCGGTACGCGGGGCTCATCGACGTCGCCCTCGACCGCACCGGCGCCGCGACCGCCACGATCACGGGCACCGAGAAGGAGCCCGAGCAGATCGCCTCGGCGCTCAAGAAGCGCAAGCGGGTCTGGCTCATCAGCGTCGACGGTGCGCTCGGCCGGCAGGCCGACGCGGTCGACAGCGAGAAGGTCCAGCTGCTGCTCGACGGCTACCGGATCAAGCGCGTGGACATCGTCCACAAGTTCCAGGTCACGCTCTGGGAGAAGACCGCGGCGAAGAAGGGCTGACGCCCCGGCGGAGCCCTCGGGCCCAGGGCCTCACGGGCAGGCGACCCACTCGTCCGTGCCGTCGGTGAACACCTGGCGCTTCCAGACCGGCAGGTGGTGCTTCACCTCGTCGACGAGCAGCGCGGCGGCGGCGAACGCCTCCTGGCGGTGCGCCCCGGCGACGGCGACGACGAGCGCGGACTCCCCCACGGCGAGCGGGCCGATCCGGTGCGACACCGCGATCGCCTCGACGTCGGTGCGCGCGGCGACGTCCGCGACGACCGTCGCGAGCACGTCCCCGGCCGTCGGGTGGCCGACGTACTCGATGCCGGTCACGGAGCGGCCGCCGTCGTGGTCCCGGACGACGCCGGAGAAGGAGACGACGGCGCCCGCGCCCGCGTCGGCGACGGCGGCCTCGTGGGCCGCGACGTCGAGGGGATCGGTCGTCACGGCGGCGAGGACGACGCGGCGCGCGGGCGGGTGCAGCCGTGAGGTGTCCCGGACGCGTTCGGCGTGGTCGTGCCCCGGTGCGAGCGCGGGGTGCCCGGCGGTGGCGTCCGGGCGGGTCTGCTGGGTCACGTCGCCAGCCTAGGCGGTCGTCCCCGCGGCGTCGCGAGGCGTGTCGACGTCGTCGCCGTGGCCGACGTCCCCGCACTCGACGAGCAGCACGTCGGTGCGCCCGCGCAGGTACCCGCGGGCCCCGGCGTCCCCCGCGGCGGTCGCGCGGACGCCGTCCCAGTGCTCCCGGCCGAGGACGACCGGGTGCCCTGCGGCACCGTCGAAGGCCGCCCGCGCGAGCGTGGCCGGGCCGTGCGCGCCCGCGACGGCGACGAGCCGGGCGACGACCTCGGCGGTGACGCCGGGGGTGTCGACGAGGCCGACGACGGCGGCCGCCGGGCCGTCGTCGGCGGACAGCGCGGCGAGGCCGGCCCGCAGGCTCGCCCCCATCCCCTCCGCCCAGTCGGGTGCCTCGACGGTGCGCACGCCCGGTGCCGCGGCGAGTGCGGCGACCTCCGCGGCCGACGCACCGGTCACGACGAGGACCCGGTCGCAGCCGCCGTCGAGCAGCGCGCGGGCCGACCGGGCCACCCAGGGGGTGCCGTCCGGGTCGCGCAGCAGCCCCTTGGGCGTGCCCATCCGGCGGCCGGCCCCGGCGGCGAGGAGGAGTCCCACGACGTCGCTCACAGGGCCAGTGTGCCGCCCGGGCGAGGGGTGCGGTCATCTGCGGGCGCGCGTCCGGCGGAGCGGCCGTAGGTTTCCAGCCAGCGGGGGCCGTCACGTCAGGCCGGGGTGACGGTCCCCGCATCCACGCCGCAGAGCGGACGAGCGGTCAGGACTCCCCGCCGACGTCGAAGCCGTAGGCCTCCCACAGCAGGTCCGAGCCGTGCTGGCGGTGCCGGGCGAGCAGGACGAGCAGCTCGGTCGCCTTCTCCCGCAACGGGTCCGCGGCGCTGCGGTCGACGAGCGTGCGCCCGACGAGGACGGCGACCTCCTCGAGCGCGGCCTCGATCCGGCGGTGCTCGGCGACGAGCCGCTCGACGGCCCGGGACAGCCGCGGCGCCTCGGCGATGAGCCCCGCGTAGTACCCGTGCCGGCCCTCGGTCCCGTCGAGGTGCTCGGCGACGACGTCGCGCAGGACCGCGGTCTGCGCGGCGACCCGGGCCACCCAGGCGGCCGGGTCGTCCCGCACCGGGGCCGCGACGGCGTCCTCGAAGCGGCCCATCGCGGCCCGCATCGACGCCCGTCGCTGCCGCAGCAGCGCGTCGAGCGGCGGTTCCTCGACGGCGGTCGCGGCGCGCGCGGCGCCGGGGTCGTCGGGCGTGGTCCGGTGGCTCGTGGTCATCGGGGGCTCCCTCCGCCCGGCCGCGGAACGACCATGCTCGCAAGGAACCCGCGGCCCGCGGAAGGGGCGGCCCGGACGGATCGCCGAACGGCGCCGCCCGCGGCCCGGCGGGGCGCGTGTCCGGGCGTGCGAGGACTGCACGCCCCAGTGTCAGCGCCCTGACAGACGCGGCCCGGCCGCCCGGGCAGGATCTGCCCCGGGGCGACGCACCACCGGCGGTCGCCGGTCCCGCACGCAGGGGGCAGGACCGACGAGGCCCGCAGGGGCCGCCACGTACGTGTGGCTCCCGCACCCGCCGGTGGCGCGTCCCGCCCCTCGGGCGACCTCACCGACCTGACCCACCCTCAGCAGCGCTCGCGCAGGCCCCGGACGTCGTGGATCTCCAGCCGTCCGCGGCCGAGGCGGAGCACGCCGTCGGCCTCGAGCCGCTTGAGCACCTGGTTCGTGGTCGGGCGGGTGGCCCCGACGATCTGGGCGACGTCCTCCTGGGAGAGCGGCACGACGACCGGGAGCACCCCGCGCGAGAAGTGCCGGCCCAGGTCGAGGAGCCGACGGGCGACCCGGCGGTCGACGGGCATGTGGTGGGCCTGCGCGACGAGGCGGCTCAGCCGCTCGGTGTTGCGGGCCAGCGCGATGAGGAGGAAGTCGTTGACCTCGGGGTGCCGCCGGCGCAGCGCGTCGAAGTCCGCGCGGGCCAGCACCCGGACGACGACGTCGTCGAGCGCCTCGATCGTCGCCGTCCGCTGCTGCGCGTCGAGCAGGACGCCGACCTCGCCGAAGAAGTCCCCGGCGCCGAGGACGGCGAGCATGACCGAGGCGCCCGCGGGGGTGGAGTGCCGGACGGCGAGGCTGCCGGACTCGACGAGGTAGAGCGCGTCCGCGACGTCGCCCTGCCGGACGACGACCGCGCGGGCCGGGTACGTCCGCGGTGCGGCGACGGCGAGCACCCTGTCCCGGCCGACCTCGGGGAGGGCGTCGAGGAACGACCGCGGTCTCAGGTCGCTCGCCGGTCCGGCCATGGCGACAGTGGATCACACCGGGCGGCTGATCACATCGGACGGCTGACCGACGGCTGACCGACGGCTGACCGACGGCTGACCGACGGCTGACGGACGGCTGACCGACTACTGCCTGCCGGCTGCCGGACGACCGACGGGGCGGCCTCCCCGAAGGGAGACCGCCCCGCCGATGCGTTGCGTGGTGCAGGTCGTGCGTGGTGCAGATCGTGCGTGGTGCAGGTCGTGCGTGGTGCTGCAGGCTCCTGATCCGCGGGGGATCAGAAGTCCATGCCACCGCCCATGTCGCCGCCGCCGGCCGGCGCAGCGGCCTTCTCCGGCTTGTCGGCCACGACGGCCTCGGTGGTGAGGAAGAGCGCCGCGATGCTCGCGGCGTTCTGCAGCGCCGAACGCGTGACCTTCGCCGGGTCGATGATGCCCGCGGCGATGAGGTCCACGTACTCGCCGGAGGCGGCGTTGAGGCCCCAGCCCGGCTCGAGGTTGCGGACCTTCTCCGCCACGACGCCGCCCTCGAGGCCGGCGTTGATGGCGATCTGCTTGAGCGGAGCCTCGAGCGCGACCTTGACGATGTTCGCGCCGGTCGCCTCGTCGCCCTCGAGCGTGAGCCCGGCGAACGCCTTGACCGAGGCCTGGATGAGGGCCACGCCGCCACCGGCGACGATGCCCTCCTCGACGGCCGCCTTCGCGTTGCGGACGGCGTCCTCGATGCGGTGCTTGCGCTCCTTGAGCTCGACCTCGGTGGCCGCACCCGCGCGGATGACGGCGACGCCGCCCGCGAGCTTGGCGAGGCGCTCCTGGAGCTTCTCGCGGTCGTAGTCCGAGTCCGACTTGTCGATCTCGGCGCGGATCTGGTTGACCCGGCCCGCGATCTGGTCGGCGTCGCCCGAGCCCTCGACGATCGTCGTCTCGTCCTTGGTGATGACGACCTTGCGGGCGCGGCCGAGCAGCTCGAGGGTGGTCGTCTCGAGCTTGAGGCCGACCTCCTCCGAGATGACCTGGCCGCCGGTGAGGATCGCGATGTCCTGCAGCATGGCCTTGCGGCGGTCGCCGAACCCGGGGGCCTTGACGGCGACCGAGCGGAACGTGCCGCGGATCTTGTTGACCACGAGCGTGGACAGCGCCTCGCCGTCGACGTCCTCGGCGATGATGAGCAGCGGCTTGCCGGACTGCATGACCTTCTCCAGGAGCGGGAGGAGGTCCTTGACCGACGAGACCTTGGAGTTCGCGATGAGGATGTAGGGGTCCTCGAGCACGGCCTCCATACGCTCGGCGTCGGTGACGAAGTACGCCGAGATGTAGCCCTTGTCGAAGCGCATGCCCTCGGTGAGCTCGAGCTCGAGCCCGAAGGTGTTGCTCTCCTCGACGGTGATGACGCCTTCCTTGCCGACCTTGTCCATCGCCTCGGCGATGAGGTCGCCGATGGCGGTGTCGGCCGCGGAGATCGAGGCGGTCGCAGCGATCTGCTCCTTGGTCTCGACCTCCTTCGCCTGCGCGAGGAGCTCGGCGCTGACGGCCTCGACGGCCGCCTCGATGCCCCGCTTGAGGGCCATCGGGTTGGCGCCGGCGGCCACGTTGCGCAGGCCCTCCTTGACGAGCGCCTGAGCGAGGACGGTCGCCGTCGTCGTGCCGTCGCCGGCGACGTCGTCGGTCTTCTTGGCGACCTCCTTGACGAGCTCGGCGCCGATCTTCTCGTACGGGTCCTCGAGCTCGATCTCCTTGGCGATGGAGACGCCGTCGTTCGTGATCGTGGGGGCGCCCCACTTCTTCTCGAGGACGACGTTGCGGCCCTTCGGCCCGAGGGTGACCTTGACGGCGTCGGCGAGGGTGTTCATGCCCCGCTCGAGACCGCGCCGGGCCTCCTCGTCGAACGCGATGATCTTGGCCATCGTGTGGTTGATCCCTCCGCGGTACGGGTGGGTTGCGCGGCCGGAGCGGTGCCCGCGACGGACGGGACGCACCGACGCCGTTCCTGTCACGGCGGCGGCACGGCCCTCACCGGACCGGCCAGGAAGCCAGGGGCTCCCGTGTCGATTGGTTCAGCTCGTGCTGTCACTCTCGACCCGAGAGTGCCAGTCCCATGATTAGCACTCGACCCCCGAGAGTGCAAACCCTCGGCGGGCGCGCCATCCACCCGGCGGGCACCCGCCCGTGCTCCGGGGCGGGCCTCAGCCCTCGTCGCCGACGAGCGCCTCGAGCACCGGGACCGCGGCGAGGAGGACGTCGAGGTCCGCCCGCGGGAGCGCGAGCATCCGGTCCCGCAGCGCGGCCGAGCGGGCCGTCCGGACGCCGGCGGTGAGCGCCGCGCCGTCGGGCGTCGCCGCGACCCGGACGGCGCGCCGGTCGGCCGGGTCGGTCTCGCGGACGACGAGCCCGGACTCCTCGAGGGCGGCGACGATGCGGGTCAGGGTCGGCGGGGCGACCCCCTCCCGGGCGGCGAGGTCCCCCAGCCGCATCGGGCCGAGCTGGGCGAGCGTCGCGAGCGCCGAGAAGGTGCCCGGGCCGAGGTCGCCGTCACCGGAGCGGCGGACGATCCGCGCGAGCCGTCCGAGCGCCAGGTAGAACCGTGCCGCCGCGGCGTCGACCTCGGCCGGCAGGTCCTGCGACAGGTCCGGCGGCAGGTCCTGCGGCAGGTCCGCGTGCACGTCGGCACGCACCGGGGCCGCGGCACCCGTCGGCTCGGGGGTCGTGTGGTCGGCCACGGTGGTCATCGATCCATCATCGCCGAGCCGCGACGGTCCCCGCGCGTCGAGGCGGCGGGCCCGTCACCGGCGTGGCGGCCGGCGGAGGGTGTCCGGGCCGTGCGGCAGGATCGCGGCGTGCGCATCTGCGTGGTCGCCGGGCCGGGTCCGGGCCCGGCCCGGCTCGCGCCCGTGGACGACGCGGGCGCGCCGGCCGGGCCCCGCCGCGACGTCCCCGGTCCCGACGCGCTCGCCGCGGCGGTGCGCGGGGCGCCGTCCGACGTCCGCTGGGTCTGGGCGGACACCCCCCGGACGTACCCCGCGGTGCTCGCCGCCGGTGCGCGGGTCGAGCGCTGTCACGACGTCGGGCTCACCGAGGCCCTGCTGCTGGGGGCCGAGGGCCGTTGGGGCGAGCCGCGCTCGCTCGCGGCCGCCTGGGCCCGGCTCACGGGCGGCCCGGTCCCGCCCGACCCGGAGCCGCCGCTGCCCGCCGCCCTCGGCCCCGGCGGCGACCCCGACGGCGGGGTGCAGGACGCGCTCTTCGACGCCGTCGACGTGCCGGCGGCCCCGGCCGCGCTGCCGCCGGGCACCGACCCGCTCGACGTGCTCGTCGCCGTCCACGCCGACCAGCAGCGCCGGGTCGCCGCCGCCCGGGCGGTCTCCCCCGGGTTCACGCTGCTCGTCGCGGCCGAGTCCGCGAGCGCGCTGGCCGCCGTCGAGATGAGCGCCGCCGGTCTGCCGTGGCGCGCCGACCTGCACGACGCCGTCCTCGTCGAGGCACTCGGCCCGCGGGCGCCGCACGGGGGCCGGCCGCCCCGGCTCCAGGCGCTCGCCGAGGAGGTCGCCCGGCTGCTCGGCGACCCCCGGCTCAACCCGGACAGCCCGCCCGACGTGCTCCGGGCGCTGCGCCGCGCCGGGGTGCTCGTCTCCTCGACCCGCCGGCACGAGCTGCGCGGCGTCGACCACCCGGCCGTCGGGCCGCTCCTGCAGTACAAGGAGCTCTCCCGGCTGCACACCGCGAACGGCTGGGCGTGGCGCGAGCAGTGGGTCCGCGACGGCCGGTTCCGCCCGGAGTACGTCCCCGGCGGGGTCGTCTCCGGCCGGTGGGCCTCGCGCGGCGGCGGCGCGCTGCAGATCCCGAAGGCGGTCCGTGGGGCGGTCGTCGCCGACCCGGGGCGGGTGCTCGTCGTCGCCGACGCCGGGCAGCTCGAGCCGCGGGTGCTCGCCGCGCTGTCCGCCGACCCCGGCATGGTGGCCGCGACGCAGGCGGGCGACCTCTACACCGAGATCGCGACCCGCGCGCTCGGCCGCACCGACGCCCGCGCGGAGGCCAAGATCGCGCTGCTCTCCGCGATGTACGGCGGCGGGGCCGGCTCCGCGGCACCCGCGCTCGCCGCGCTGCGGCGCCGGTTCCCGGCGGCGCTCGAGCTCCTCGAGGAGGCCGCCCGCACCGGTGAGGACGGCGGCGCGGTGCGGTCCGTCCTCGGCCGCACGTCGCCCGCGGCCGCCCCGGGCTGGCTCGACGGCCTCGGGCCGGAGGCCGCGGGCGGCCGGGCCCGGGCACGCGGCCGGTTCACCCGCAACTTCGTCGTCCAGGCCTCGGCGGCGGACTGGGCGGGCGTCCTCGTCGCCGGCCTGCGCACCCGGCTCGCGGCGCTCGGCGAGCGGCCGGACGACGCACGCCTGGTGTTCTTCCAGCACGACGAGGTCGTGCTGGAGGTCCGGGAGGAGCTCGCGGCGGCGGCGGTCGGCGCGGTGACCGACGCGGGCAGCGAGGCGACCCGGCTCGTGCTGCCCGGCACCGGCGTCCGCGTCCCGCTCGAGGCGGCCGTCGTGCGGTCCTACGCCGAGAAGGGCTGAACGATCCCCGGCGGCGGCGGCCGGGTCAAGACCCGTGGGGTACCGGTCGATGGGACAGGGTCCGCCCCCTGTCACCGCCGCACCCGACGGAGTCCGACCATGTCCGCTCTCACGCGCACCCTCGGCCGGAAGATCCTCCTGTCGTTCCTCGCCCTCGGCCTCGTCCTGGTCGTCGTCGGCGTCGGCAGCCTGCTCACGGTGTCAGCCCTGAACCGCCGCGTCGAAGCGGTCTCGAGCCGGGCCATCGTGCCCCTCGGCCACCTGCGGCAGGCGCAGAACGCCGGCCACGGGGTGGTCATCGTCGGCTTCGCCGGCGCCGCGACTCAGGACCCGACCGTGCGCACGTCCATGCAGGCGTCGGCGGTGACCTACCAGAAGCAGGTGGCCGCCGAGCTCGACGCCCTCGTCACGACGACCCCGGCCGACCTGCGGCCGCAGGCCCAGGCGCTGCGGACGACGTACACCGCCTTCGTCGCCGCGGACGAGGCCTACCGGGCCGACCCCAACGGGCCGGACGCCGCGGCGCGCGGCGGCAAGGCGTCGGACCTCTACCAGGCGACGGAGCAGCAGTTCGAGAAGCTCGCCGGCCTGCTCACCCGGGACGCGGCCGCCCAGGCCGCCGCGGTGGCGGCGCGGTACCGGCAGTCGGTGCTCACGACCGCCCTGCTCGTCGTGGCCGGCATCCTGCTCGGTACCGGGCTGGGCGTCGTGCTCGCCCGCTCGGTGCGCCGCCGCACCAACGTCGTGCTCGAGGCGCTCGCGGGGATGGCCCGCGGTGACCTCACCGGGGACCTGCCCGACCTCGGGCCGGACGAGCTGGGCCGGATGGGCCGGGCGCTCGCCGAGGGCCTGGCCGCCGTCCGGACGGCGCTGCGCGAGGTGTCGGGCTCGGCCACCGAGCTCGCGGCGTCCGCGGTGGGCCTGAGCAGCCGGGCGTCGGAGACCGCGGAGTCCACCGAGCGGTCGGCCCGAACGGTCGACGAGATGGCGACGGACGCCGACCGGGTGACGGCCGTCGTCCGGGACGCCGCCGCGAACACCGGCGAGCTCGGCTCGTCGATCCGGGAGATCTCCTCGAACGCCCAGGAGGCGGCCCGGATCGCCGGGCAGGCGGTCGGGGTCGTCGAGGCGACGAACGCGACGGTCTCCCAGCTCGGCAACTCCTCGCAGGAGATCGGCAACGTCATCGCCGTCATCCAGAACATCGCCGCCCAGACCAGCCTGCTCGCGCTCAACGCGACGATCGAGGCGGCCCGGGCCGGGGAGGCGGGGCGCGGCTTCGCGGTCGTCGCCGGCGAGGTCAAGGAGCTCGCCCGCGAGACCGCGGAGGCGACGGACAGCGTCATCCAGCGGGTCCAGGCGATCCAGACCGACACCGAGGGCGCCGTCGCGGCGATCGCGGAGATCGGCGAGATCATCCGGCAGATCAACGGCTACCAGAGCAGCATCGCGGCGGCCGTCGAGGAGCAGTCCGTGACGACGGAGTCGATCGGCGGCAGCATCTCGCACGCCCAGTCCCGGACCGAGGCGATCGCGGGCGCGGCCGAGCAGGTCAGCGCCGCGGCGCGGGGCAGCAACGAGTCGGTGGCCGCGACCCGGGCCCTCGCGGACGACGTCGCGCGGATGAGCGCGCAGCTCGAGCGGGTGGTGGCGGGCTTCCGGGTCTGACCCGGAGGGCGGCCCGGCACGGACGGACCGGCGGGACGCGGCAGGGGCCGCCCCCACGCGGGAGCGGCCCCTGCACGACGAACCGTGGGCAGGTCCTCGTCAGACGAGCCGGACCTGCTCGGCCTGCGGGCCCTTCTGGCCCTGGCCGACCTCGAACTCCACGCGCTGGCCCTCGTCGAGGGACTTGTAGCCATCCGCCTGGATCGCCGACCAGTGGACGAAGACGTCAGCACCGCCGCCGTCGACGGTGATGAAGCCGTAGCCCTTCTCGGCGTTGAACCACTTGACGGTTCCCTGAGCCATTCCTTCTCCTGTTGCCTGACTTGCGACGTGCGGCCCGTGGCACGGCACCCGGGCCGGGTCTCACGCTCGCCGTACCGGAGCCCCGAGAGGCTCGTGTCCGCGATGATCCAACGTGCGGGCCTTCTTGCAGGGTGCAGGAGAGGGCGTGCTCATCGAACCGTTCGACCGGGGCACACTGTAGCCGCTGGACCCCCTTGCGGCCGAGAGCCCGCGGGTACCGAAAATTCGGCGTCTTCGCAGGTGGGCGCATGATCGGCGGCCGATTCGTCCGCTCCGCCGGAGATCACAGGACCGCACGGCGGGCCGCGCGCGACAATGGGTGACGTGCCCGCACAGCCTGCGTCGTCGTCCCCCGCCCCGAGGCTCTACACGGCCCGGCACGTCGGGCTGCGCCGCGCGGCCAACTGGCTCAACCTCTCGACGCCCATCGGGCTCGGGCTCGCCCGGCTCAGCGGCGCGACCGTCGAGAAGGGGCCGCACGGCGTCCTCGTCGCCCGCGGGCGGCCGCTGAGGTTCCTCGCACCGCGGGCGATGGCGGTGACGATCGGGGACGTCGTCCTGCTGCGCGCGAGCGACGACGCGCTGCGCCGGCACCCGCACCTGCTCGACCACGAGGCCCGGCACAGCGCGCAGTTCGCGCTGTGGATCGGCCCGCTCGGGTTCCTCCCGGCGTACCTGCTGTGCGCCGTGTGGTCCTGGTGGCGGGTCCGCGACTTCGCCCTGCGCAACCCCTTCGAGATGCGCGCCGGTCTCGTCGAGGGCGGCTACGTGCGGGCGCCGGAGCGGTGAGGACCGCCGGTCAGCGCTGGTAGTCGCTGCCGAGGACGACGGTGATGCCCTTGGCCGCCATGTCGGCGTCCTGCTTCACGAGGTCGATGGCGAGCACCTTCGCGACCGCGAGCGCGGACGCCTTCTGGCTGTCCTCGGCGTAGAAGACCGTCGTGGGGATCGTCGGACGGTAGTTGTCCGGGATCCCGTTGATCGTCCAGCCCTTGGCCGTGAGCTTCGAGGCCGCGCCGCGGGCGAGACCACCGGTCGACGTCGAGTTCCGGACGACGATCTTGAGGCTCTTGTCGACCGTCGATGCCGGGGTGGACGAGGTCTCCTTCGTCGGCTCGGGCGACGGCTCGCTCGCGGCGTCCGACGGCGACTTCGACGGGGCCGGCTCGACTGCGGACGACTGCCCGCCGGAGGGCTGGGCCGCGCTCGAGACGCCGCCCGCGGGCTCGGCGGTCGTCGTCCCGCCGCCGGAGCCGCCGAAGAGGGTCCAGGCCAGGAGCACGACGCCGACCACGACGACCGCGACGGCGACGACGGGCAGGGCGCCGAGCAGCGGGCTCACCCGGGCCCGGTGGGCCCCGCGGCGGCTCGCCTCGACCGGCATGACGTACTGGTCTTCGTTCCGCTGTCGCGTCGTGTTCATCGAGCACCCCTCAGGGCAGCGACCGGTCCACTGACCGGCGCCACCGCGCTTCGACCCCCGAGGACGGCACGGCGGGGGTCCCCGCCGTGACGGCAGGCGGACGCCTGCCAGACGGACTCCCCGGCCAGCGGGGCTGTGGTGGTTCGGCTCAGCCGTTGATGCCGAGCCGGCGTGCCGAGCGGGCGCGCTGGCGGGACTGCCGCATGCGCCGCAGCCGCTTGACGAGCATCGGGTCGAAGGCGAGCGCGTCGCTGCGGTCGATGAGGGCGTTGAGCACCTGGTAGTACCGCGTCGAGGACATGTCGAACAGCTCGCGGACGGCCTGCTCCTTGGCACCGGCGTACTTCCACCACTGCCGTTCGAACGCGAGGATTTCCTGCTCGCGAGCCGTCAACCCCGCCGACGGCGTGCTCGACTCGATGATCCGAGCGGCTTCCATGAATCCCCTCCAGCCCTGCGACGACGTCACTGTACGGGGAGAACCACAACGGTGTCATTCCACCACTCCGCCGCCGGGACCCGGCGGCGGGGGGACGACGGGCGGGGGACCCGGCTCCCACAAGATCGAATGGCACGACCCCGAGTCTACGTGGGCCCCCCGGGGCCGGACCCCGGAACCGCGGACGTCAGCCGCCGGAAGGCTGACGCGTGCCGGACGTCCAGCCACAGCAGGGCGAGCCCCTGGACGGCGATCCCGAGGCCGTCGCCGCGCCGGCGCGGGGCGCGGGCGGCCAGCGCCACCCCGGACGCGACGTAGCCGACGTCGAGCACGGCGTTGACCCCCGTGACGCGGGCCATCCGGCGGGCCCGAGCGCGGGCGGCGTCCGGGGTGAGCCCGGTCCGCCGGGCCCGGCGCAGGCCGCGCAGGCCCCAGCCGACGATCGCCAGGTCGACGAGCCCCCAGCCGAGGGCCTGCCGGGCGACGTCGCCGACGGTCGAGCCGCTCGTCGTCCGCATCGAGGCGCCGGCGTCGAACCCGTGGGCGGCGGCGGCGAGCAGGCCGCCGGGCACCGGAGGGTGCTGCCCCTCGCCGGTCCTGTCCTGCGGGCCGATACCGGCCGCGATCTGCGTCGGGCCGCCGTCCCCGGCCGGGCCGGGTCCCGTCCCCCGCCGCAGCGCGGCCACCGCGAGGCCGGCCGCGACGCTCGCCCCCGCCCACAGCGCCAGGGCCCGCAGCAGGGCCCGTTCCTCGTCGAGGACGGCGGCCACGAGGTCCGCGCCCCCGTCGGCCGTCCGCACCGTCCCTGTCGTCCCTACCGTCCTTGCCGTCCCCGACCGACCCGTCATGACGCCCACGGTAGGTCGGCGAGCGGTACGGGGACACCCGGGCGCCGGACAACCGGCCGCCGCGTGCCCTAGATTTCCCGCGTGCCGCGTCGTCCGCTCGCCGACCTGATGGACCCGGGGTGGGCGCAGGCCCTCGCCCCCGTCGAGGAGCGGATCGCCGCCCTCGGGGACTTCCTCCGCGCCGAGGTCGCCGCCGGCCGCGGCTACCTGCCCGCCGGGGAGCACGTGCTCCGCGCCTTCACGCAGCCGCTCGACCGGGTCAGGGTCCTCGTCGTCGGACAGGACCCCTACCCGACGCCCGGCCACCCGATCGGCCTGTCGTTCGCGGTGGCCCCGGACGTGCGGCCGGTCCCGCGCAGCCTGCAGAACATCTACCGCGAGCTCTGCGCGGACGTCGGCTGCGCGCAGCCCTCGAACGGCGACCTCACACCGTGGACCGAGCAGGGCGTCCTGCTGCTCAACAGGGTGCTCACGGTGCGCCCCGGCGGGTCCGCGGCGCACCGCGGCAAGGGCTGGGAGGAGG
This sequence comes from Kineosporia sp. R_H_3, assembly GCF_002198675.1. Classification (GTDB taxonomy): domain Bacteria; phylum Actinomycetota; class Actinomycetes; order Actinomycetales; family Kineosporiaceae; genus R-H-3. Next base: position 18,291 of record NZ_MWLL01000168.1, read on the forward strand.
TCACGGACGCCGCGATCCGGGCCCTCGTGGCCCGCGGCGGCCCGCTCGTGGCGATCCTCTGGGGCCGGGACGCGCAGAACCTCGAGCCGCTGCTCGGGGACGTCCCCCGGATCAAGAGCGCGCACCCGTCGCCGATGTCGGCGGACCGCGGCTTCTTCGGCTCGCGGCCGTTCAGCCGCGCGAACGAGCTGCTCGTGCAGCAGGGCGGCAGCCCGGTGGACTGGTCACTGCCCTGACCGGCAGGTCAGGCCCTCCCCGTCGGACGAGCGGCGGCGTGAGCCGTCAGCCGAAGCGGCGCAGGGAGCGCGTCTCGCGCCGGTAGCCCTCGAAGACCGTGTGCCGGTACTCCAGGCAGGCGCGCTGGTACTCGCCCTCGTCGAGCATCCACGGCTCGGCGACGACGTCGACACCCTCGAGCAGCTCGTGGAGCGCCGCCATCCGCTGCGGGGCCTCGCCGCGGGCGAGCGCCACGAGCCGGCGGCCGTACCAGGTGACGGCGAAGCCGCGGGTGTCGACCTCGACGAGCCCGGCCGGCACGAGCCGGGCCACGGCGTGCTCGAGCTCGCGCTGCGAGAGGACGAGGTGGTTCATCGCGTCCGCCGCGATGATGACGTCGACGAGCCGGGCGGGGAGCTCCTGGGTGCCGGTGACCCGGACCGCCGCGAGCACCCAGGCGTCGCTGACGAGCCAGCTGCCGAGGTCGTCGAGGACGTCGGCCCGGGGCGGAGCGTCGCCCGCGGTGGCGGGAACCCAAGGGCTCACCGCGTCTCACCGACCGTCGACATAGTGCTCCGCTCCTGCTCGCACACACCGTCCCATCCCCCGGGCCGGCCTGTGGATATCCTCACCCGAAAACGCTCCGTGAGCAACGGTCGTTGGCGAGAGACCATGTGAGATCCGTCGAACGCACGACGCACCGACCGACGATCCGGCTGGTATCACTGCGTTTCGCAATGGATCTTATACGCAGAGCGACAAGATCGTTTCTATGACGCAACGGTTGCGACGTCGTCCGATCGGTCGATAACGTCACCGTACGTGGTCGTTCGGCAGCGGGGAGTTCTGCCGATGGACGACGCGAGCTCCTCGAGCTCGCGCACCGTCATCGCCGAGCCGTGCTGCGACCCGGCCATCCGGGAGATCGTCTCCTCCATGAGCGTGCCGCCCACGTCGTTGGAGCCGGAGCGCAGCATCGCGCGCGTGCCGTCCGGCCCGAGCTTGACCCACGAGGTCTGGATGTTGTCGACGAGGCCGTGGAGCAGGAGCCGCGCGAGGGCGTGGACGGCGACGTTGTCGCGCATCGTCGGACCGGGCCGGGCCACCCCCGCGAGGTAGATCGGCGCACTGTGGTGGACGAACGGCAGCGCGACGAACTCGGTGAACGCCGCGGCGCCGCCGGCGAGGCTGCGCTCCTGGATCCCGGCGAGGGTCCGCAGATGCGTGACCCAGTGGGCGGGGGTGTCCACGTGGCCGTACATCATCGTCGAGGACGTCGGCAGCCCCACCGCGTGCGCCGTGGAGACGACCTCGACCCACGTGGCCGTCGGCAGCTTGCCCTTGGTGAGCAGCCAGCGGACGTCGTCGTCGAGGATCTCGGCGGCCGTGCCCGGGAGCGAGCCGACGCCGGCGGCCTTCGCCTCGGTGAGCCACTCGCGCACCGACATCCCGGTGCGGCTCGCGCCGTTGACGACCTCCATCGGGCTGAACGCGTGGACGTGCATGCCGGGCACGCGCTCCTTGACCGCGCGGGCCAGGTCGAAGTAGGCCGTCGCGGGCAGCTCGGGGTCGATCCCGCCCTGCATGCAGACCTCGGTGGCGCCGAGCTTCCAGGCCTCCTCGGCGCGGTCGGCGACCTCGACGAGGGAGAGCGTGAAGGCGTCGAGGTCCTTGCGGCGCTGCGCGAACGCGCAGAACCGGCAGCCGGTGTAGCAGACGTTGGTGAAGTTGATGTTCCGGTTCACGACGTAGGTGACGTCGTCCCCGACGACGTCGCGGCGCACGTCGTCCGCGATGCCCGCGAGCGCGACGAGCGCCGGCCCGTCGCAGTGCACGAGGGCCAGGGCCTGGGCGTCGGTGAGCCGGCGCGGGTCGTCGGCGGCGACCGCGAGCGCGGCCGCGACGTCGGCGTCGATCCGTTGCGGGGCAGCGGTTCCGGCCGGATCGGTTCCGGCCGGGCCGTCGGGCTGCCCCGGCCGGTAGCCCGCCGCGGCGGAGCCCTCGCCGGACGACGCACCGTGCACGGCCTGCTCGCGCAGCAGCGCCCAGTCGCCGTAGACGTCGTCGAAGTCGGCCCGCTTGTCGCTGCGCCGTCCGGTGGTGTCGATCTCGGTGTGCAGGTCGACCCGGCCGCTGCTGCCCCACGTCGGGTCCGGCTCCTGCCACGGCCGCCCGACGGGCAGCGCACGGACGTCGGCGAGCCCGGTGCCGCCGTCCGCGAGCGCCGCGACGTGCCCGGCGACGCGGGGGTCGAGCCAGGGCTCGCCGGCGACGACGTACTCGGGGTGCACCGTGAGCCGCTCGGTGAGGGTGAAGCCGGCGTCCGCGGACCAGCGCCCGAGGTCGTCGAGGTGCGGCCACGGGCGCTCGGGGTTGACGTGGTCCGGGGTCACCGGCGAGACGCCGCCCCAGTCGTCGGCGCCCGCGGCGAGCAGGCGGGCCAGCGCGGCCGGCTCGGAGAGGTTCGGCGGCACCTGGATCCGCATCCGGGGGCCGAGGACGACCCGCGCGACGGCGACCGCCGCGAGGTACTCGTCAGCGTCGGCGTCCGGGGCGGCCCGCATCGCCGTCGCCGGCTTGGCCCGGAAGTTCTGGACGATGACCTCCTGGACGTGCCCGTACTGCCGGGCGAGCCGGCGCAGGTCCAGGAGAGACTCGGCGCGCTCGGCGAGCGTCTCGCCGATCCCGACGAGGATCCCCGTCGTGAACGGCACGGACAGCCGGCCGGCGTCCTCGATCGTCCGCAGCCGGACGGCCGGGTCCTTGTCCGGCGAACCGAAGTGCGCCTCGCCCGGGGTCTGGAACAGCCGCCGGGACGAGGTCTCGAGCATCATCCCCATCGACGGCGAGACGGGCTTGAGGCGGCCGATCTCCTCCCACGACATGACGCCGGGGTTGACGTGCGGGAGCAGCCCGGTCGCCTCGAGCACCTGGACGGCGAGCGAGCGGACGTACCCGAGCGTCGAGTGGTAGCCGGCCTCCTCGAGCCAGGCCGCGGCCTCGGGCCAGCGGTCCTCCGGGCGGTCGCCGAGGGTGAAGAGCACCTCGCGGCAGCCGAGCGAGGCCCCCTGGCGGGCGATCCGGAGCACCTCCTCGGGCGTGAGGTACGGCGCCTTGCCCTCCCGGGCGAGCTGGGTCGGCGTCTTCACGAAGGTGCAGTAGTGGCAGCGGTCCCGGCACAGCCGGGTGACGTCGACGAAGACCTTCCGGGAGTACGTGACGATCCCGGCACGGCCGGCGCTCGCGAGGCCGGCGTCCCGGACGGCGGACGCGGCCCCGAGCAGCCGGTCGAGGTCGGCGCCGCGCGCCGCGAGCAGCACCTCGGCCTCGGCGGCGTCGATCGTCACGCCGTCCTCGGCCCGGCGCAGGGCACGACGCATGGCGGACTCGGTGGGCTGCATGGCGCGATTCCATCACGCGCGGCGCGCCACCGCGACGGCCGGCCCGGTGGCGCAGGGCCCGGTGCCCGGACGGCGCCGGGGCGCTAGGTTCGTCGCACCGGGTCCGTTCCCGCACCGGGTCCGTCCGTCGGTCGCCCGCTCGCGGGTGGTGGAGGTGGTCACCGTGCTCGTCGGCTCCGTCGCCGCGCTGCGCGAGGTGCGTCGGGAGGACCTGTCGGTCTTCCACGGCGTCCTCGGCACCGACCCGGCGTTCCACGCGAAGGTCATGCTCGAGCCCTGGGTCCCGACGACCGTCGCCGTCGCCCAGGCCCGCTACGACGCGGGCCTGGCCAAGGAGCCCGACCCGAGGGCGCCGGTGCAGTTCACCGTCCAGTCCGCGACGGACAACGCCGGCCGCTGCCTGGGCTGGGGCACCCTCTGGGGGATCGACCTGCACCAGCGGATCGCCCACATCGGCGTCGGGCTCATCCCGGCGGCCCGTGGGCGCGGTCTGGGGCTGGACGCCGTCCGGCTGCTCTGCCGGTACGCCTTCGAGGTGCGCGACCTGCACCGGGTCGGCCTGGAGACCTTCGCGACGAACGAGCCGATGCGCCGGACGGCGCTCGCGGCCGGGTTCACGCAGGAGGGCGTGCTCCGGGAGAGCGGGTACGCGATGGGCGAGCGGATCGACGAGGTGCTCTACGGGCTGCTCCGCAGCGACTGGAAGGCCGCGCAGGCGGGCTGAGCCCCGGTCCCGACCCCTCGTCGGGGGCATGGCGTACGGTCGGTCGCCATGACCGGTGCCGACACCGACCCCGCTCTGCCCGCCGGGTCCGCCCCGAGGTTCGGGCGCTACGTGGCCCTCGGCGACTCCCTCACCGAGGGCATGTGCGACCCGGCCCAGGAGGGCTCCGAGCATGCCTGGCGCGGCTGGGCCGACCGGCTCGCCGACGCCCTCGGCGCCCGGGCGGCGGCGGCCGGGGAGGACTTCGACTACGCGAACCTCGCCATCCGCGGGCGGCTGCTCACCGAGATCATCGCCGAGCAGGTGCCGGTGGCCCTGGACCTGCGCCCGGACCTCGTGAGCCTCGTCGGCGGCGGCAACGACGTGCTGCGCGCCGGCGTCGACCTCGACGCGCTCGCGTCGACCCTCGAGGACGCCGTCGCGCGGCTGCGCGCGACGGGCGCGACGGTGCTCATGGGGACGGCGTACGACCCGCGCGAGGCGCCGCTCATCAAGCGGGCCCGCGGGCTCGCGGGGATCTTCACCGCCCACGTGTGGACGATCGCCCGACGGCACGACGCGCACGTCATCGACCTGTGGGGCATGCAGGCCCTGCGCGACCGGCGGATGTGGGCGCCCGACCGGATCCATCTCACCGCGGACGGGCACCGGCGGGTCGCGGCGCAGGCGCTCGACGTCCTCGGGATCGGCGGTGAGGAGGGCTGGCACGTGCCGCTGCCCGCCGCTCCCCCGCGCGGTCGCCAGGAGGCGTGGCGCGAGGACGCGCTCTGGGTGCGCGAGCACGTCGTCCCCTGGGTCGGCCGGCGGATCCGCGGCCGCTCGAGCGGCGACGGACTGCCGCCGAAGCGCCCGGACCCGGCGCCGGTCGGGCCCACGGCGACGGCCCGGTAGCCGACCGGGCCCACGCGACCGGCCCGGACGACCGGCCCACGCGACCGGCCCGGACGACCGGCGCGCGCGCCCGGCCCGCGNCGACGGCCCGGTCCGGCCGACGGGCGGCGGGGTTGTCTGGACGTACGGCGCCGCCGTCGAGCGGCACCGACAGCTGCGGCCACGACGGCCACCGGGCCGGCGCGGCTCCTCGGGCTGGAGGAGACAGTCATGACGAGCACCGAGACCTGGAACGTCGAGATCATGCTCTTCGAGGGTGACGACAACACCGCCGCGCGGGCGACCCTCATCTCCGGGACCGGCGCGAACCGGCGCCGCACCCTCGTCGGCACCGGGCGTGCTCACCGCAAGGCGAGCGACCCCGCCATCCCCGAGATCGGCGCCGAGATCGCGACGGCCCGCGCGCTGCGCGACCTCGCCGACCGGCTGCTCGGCGCGGCCTCCGACGACATCGCCGACATCGAGCAGCACGAGGTGCACCTGGTGCGCTGACGGCCCGCCGCGGGTCACCCGGCGAGCGGCAGGGTGGCCGGCGCGTTCTCGACGTCGACGTGGACCTCGCAGAGGTCGGTGTCGCCCACGGCGTCCGCGGGGCAGAAGTAGCAGCCCCGCGGCGTCGTGGCGACCGAGGCCGAGTGCTCGTCCCGGCAGCCGATGCCGCAGTACACGTAGACGACGCTGCGCACCGTGCCCTCGACGACGACCGGACCCGCATCGAGCCCGCGCCCGCAGTGCTCGCACCGCCCCGGTGCCCCGCCGTTCGGACGGCGGGTGGCGATCGCGGTGACGGGTGCGGTCATGGCGTCCTCCGGTGTGGTCGGCGGGGCGTTCTCCTGCTGCTGGACGCAGCCTGCACCCGACCACCGACAACCTCAGGCGGTGCGTTTCCAGGTGTCGTCGGGTGGTGCCTGGTTCCAGATCGGTGGTGTGAGG
>NZ_MWLL01000169.1 GCF_002198675.1 Kineosporia sp. R_H_3
CGCCGACCTCCTGGGACCTGCCCGGCTGACCGGCCCCGCCGCCCCCGGGCTGACGTACCAGGCGTCGGCCTGCGACGATTCGACCATGCCCCGCGCCAGCCTGGAGAAGCAGCCGCACGAGGTCGCGGCCATGTTCGACGACACCGCCGAGCGCTACGACCGCACGAACGACGTCCTGTCCCTCGGCCAGGACCGCCGGTGGCGCCGGGCCGTCGTCGCCGCGCTCGACATGCGCCCGGGGGAGCGACTGCTCGACCTCGCGGCCGGCACCGGGACGTCGTCCCTGCCCTTCCACGAGGCCGGCGTGCTCGTCACCCCGTGCGACTTCTCGCAGGGCATGCTCCGGGTCGGCAAGCGGCGCCGCCCCGACCTGCCGTTCGTCGCCGGTGACGCGACCCGGCTGCCGTTCGCGGACGGCGCGTTCGACGCGGTGACCATCAGCTTCGGGCTGCGCAACGTCGTCGACACCGCCGCGGCCCTGCGGGAGATGCGCCGGGTCACCCGGCACGGCGGCCGGATCGTCGTCTGCGAGTTCTCCCAGCCGGTCTGGAAGCCGTTCCGGACGGTCTACACCGAGTACCTCATGAAGGCGCTCCCCGCGATGTCCCGGGTCGTCTCCTCGAACCCCGAGTCCTACCGCTACCTCGCCGAGTCGATCCGCGCCTGGCCCGACCAGCAGGCGCTCGGCGTCCGGATCAAGGACGCCGGCTGGGAGCAGGTCACCTACCGCAACCTGTCCGGCGGGATCGTCGCGCTGCACCGCGCGACCCGCCCCTGACCCACCGGCGAGCGACCCGCGAGCGACCCGCCGCCGCTGCGTCCGCGGCGGGTCCGCGGCTCCGGCGCGCGGGGTGTTCCCGGGCCGCCGTACACTCGCCGTGGAGTTCGTGAAGAACTTCACAAGCGCACAATGCGGCGCGCGGCAGCACCCGGACCAGCGCAGCAGTCCGGTCCAGTCCACCTGGCCACGAGACGCCACCGAGACGCAGCGAGGCACCAACGTGAGCGCGAGCAGCCCCACCCCCGCGGACCGGGCGGGCGCCGGGCAGGACGCCGACGTCATCGTCGTCGGCGCCGGTCCTGCCGGCTCGACCGTCGCGGCCTACCTGGCCCGGGCCGGGCACGAGGTCCTCGTCCTGGAGAAGACGGCCTTCCCCCGCGAGAAGGTGTGCGGCGACGGCCTCACCCCGCGGGCGGTCAAGGAGCTCGTCGCCCTGGGCATCCCGACCCGCCCCGAGGACGGCTGGATCCGCAACCACGGCCTGCGCATCATCGGCGGCGGGATGCGGCTGCAGCTGCCCTGGCCGGAGCTGTCGTCGTTCCCCGACTACGGCCTCGTCCGCCCGCGGCTGGACTTCGACGAGACGCTCGCCCGGCACGCGACCGCGAGCGGCGCGAAGATCCTCGAGCGCACGAACGTCACCGGCCCGGTGCTCGACGAGCGCTCCGGCCGGGTCGTCGGGGTCACCGCCCGCCCGGTCGACGACCAGGGCCGCCGCGTCGGTGACGAGGTCACCTACCGCGCGCCGCTCGTCGTCGCGGCGGACGGCGTGAGCGCGCGCCTCGCGCTGTCGCTCGGCATCGCCAAGCGCGACGACCGGCCGCTCGGGGTCGCCGTCCGCACGTACTTCAAGAGCCCGCGGCACGACGACGACTGGCTCGAGTCGTGGCTCGAGCTGTGGGACGGCGAGCCGAACCGCTCGAACCTGCTGCCCGGTTACGGGTGGGTCTTCGGGGTCGGCGACGGCACGAGCAACGTCGGCCTGGGCATCCTCAACTCCTCGGGCGCCTTCGGCAACGTCGACTACAAGGACCTGCTCAAGCGCTGGGTCGCGACGATGCCGCCGGAGTGGGGCTACACCGAGGAGAACATGACGCAGCCCATCCGCGGCGCCGCGCTCCCGATGGGCTTCAACCGGACGCCGCACTACACCCGCGGCATGCTCCTCGTCGGCGACGCCGGCGGCATGGTGAACCCGTTCAACGGCGAGGGCATCGCGTACGCGATGGAGTCGGGGCGGATCGCCGCGGACGTCGTCACGCAGGCGCTCGCCCGCCCGGACGACGCGGCCCGCGAGAAGGCGCTCCAGGCCTACCCGGCGGCCATGAAGGACGCCCTCGGCGGGTACTACACGCTGGGCCGGGTGTTCGTGAAGCTCATCGGACACCCCGAGGTCATGAAGGTGGCCACCCGCTACGGGCTGCCCCGCCCGACGCTCATGAAGTTCACCCTGAAGATGCTCGCGAACCTCACCGAGCCGCGCGGCGGCGACGCCCTCGACCGGATCATCAACGGCCTCACGAAGATCGCCCCGGCGGCCTGAGGTGGGCTGTCGAAGCACCACAGGCGAGCCGTGTCAAGACCACCGCACGTGGCCCCCTAGGATGGGCGCGACCTGCGCTCGGGGCGGTCGCCGTGGCCGCTCCCGCACGCAGAACGTGGCAGCTGAAAGGGTGACGTCGTGAACCCCTACGTGCCGATCCTCGCGCTGGCGGCGATCGCGGCGGGCTTCGCCGTGTTCTCCGTGGTCGCAGGGGCACTGTCCGGTCCCAAGCGCTACAACCGCGCCAAGCTCGACGCGTACGAGTGCGGCATCGAGCCGACGCCGCACGCGGCCGGCGGCGGGCGCTTCCCGGTCAAGTACTACCTCGTGGCGATGCTCTTCATCGTCTTCGACATCGAGAGCGTGTTCCTCATCCCGTACGCCGTCGCGTTCGACGCGCTCGGGACGTTCGCGCTCATCGAGATGGTCCTGTTCATCGGCACCGTCTTCGTCGCCTACGCCTACGTGTGGCGGCGCGGCGGGCTCGAGTGGGACTGAAGCAGGCTGACGAGCATCAGATGACGCGTCCACCCGTCCCGGTCTCCGCAGCAGACGGCGGCCGGTCCGCCCGCGGCGGCGCCGCGACCGAACGCTGAGAGGTAGTCATGGGTATCGAGGAGAAGCTGCCGAGCGGCTTCCTGCTGACCTCGGTGGAGACGATCGCGGGGTACTTCCGCCGCGGTTCGCTGTGGCCGGCCACCTTCGGCCTGGCCTGCTGCGCCATCGAGATGATGACCACGGGCGGCCCCAAGTACGACCTCGCACGCTTCGGCATGGAGGTCTTCCGCGCCTCGCCGCGCCAGGCGGACCTCATGATCGTCGCCGGCCGGGTGAGCCAGAAGATGGCTCCCGTCGTGCGGCAGATCTACGACCAGATGGTCGAGCCGAAGTGGGTGCTCTCCATGGGCGTGTGCGCCTCCTCCGGCGGCATGTTCAACAACTACGCGATCGTCCAGGGCGTGGACCACATCGTCCCGGTGGACATCTACCTGCCCGGCTGCCCGCCGCGCCCGGAGATGCTCATCAACGCGATCCTCACGCTCCACAAGGAGATCGAGTCGGCGCCGCTCGGTGTGAACCGGGTCAAGGCGGCGCAGGCGGCCGAGGCGGCCGCGCTGAACGCCACGCCGACGTCCGAGATGAAGGGGCTCCTTCGTTGACCACGAACGACGAGTCGGGACCCGACGCCGCGGCACTGGCGACGACGGCACCCCAGGCCGAGGTCGTCGCGCGCCGCCAGGGCATGTTCGGCGCGCACGACGCCGGTGACACCTCCGGGTACGGCGGCCTGGTCCGCACGGTCGCCCTGCCCCCGCCGTCCGTCCGCCCGTTCGGCGGCTCCTTCGACGCCGTCGCCGACGCGCTCGAGGCGGCCCTCGGGGCCGACGGCACCGCGTTCGGCGACGCCGTCGGGTCGGTCGTCGTCGACCGCGGCGAGATGACGCTCCACGTGCACCGCGAGCGGCTGCTCGAGGTCGTCCGCGCCCTGCGCGACGAGCCGGACCTGCGCTTCGAGCTGCTGTCCGGCGTCAGCGGCGTGCACTACCCGGAGGAGTCCGGCCGCGAGCTGCACGCCGTCTACCACCTGCTCTCCATCACGAACAACCGCAGGCTGCGTCTCGAGGTCACGTGCCCGGACGCCGACCCGCACATCCCGTCGGTCGTCGAGGTCTACCCGACGGCCGACTGGCACGAGCGCGAGACGTGGGACTTCTTCGGCATCCAGTTCGACGGCCACCCCGCGCTCACGCGCATCGAGATGCCCGACGACTGGCCCGGCCACCCGCAGCGCAAGGACTACCCGCTCGGCGGCATCCCGGTCGAGTACAAGGGCGCGACCATCGCGCCGCCCGACACCCGGAGGTCGTACAGCTGATGACTGACCGGACGATCGACGACACCGTGGACGACGCGTACGGCGCGACGGAGAGCGAGCCCGCCGAGGGCAAGGTCTTCACCGCCACCGGCGGCGACTGGACCGACATCGCCGAGGAGGCCGCGAGCCTCGGCGAGGAGCGCATCGTCGTCAACATGGGGCCGCAGCACCCGTCGACGCACGGCGTGCTCCGGCTCATCCTCGAGCTGGACGGCGAGACGGTGACCGAGGCCCGCTGCGGCATCGGCTACCTGCACACCGGCATCGAGAAGAACATGGAGTTCCGCACCTGGACCCAGGGCGTCACGTTCGTCACGCGGATGGACTACCTGACCCCGCTGTACCAGGAGACGGCCTACTGCCTGGGTGTCGAGAAGCTCCTCGGCATCACCGACGAGGTGCCCGAGCGGGCGACCATCGCCCGGGTGCTGCTCATGGAGCTCAACCGGATCTCCTCGCACGACGTCGCCATCGCGACCGGCGGCATGGAGATCGGCGCGCTCACCGTCATGACCGTCGGCTTCCGGCTCCGCGAGCGCCTGCTCAAGCTCTTCGAGCACGTGACGGGCCTGCGGATGAACCACGCGTACATCCGCCCCGGCGGCCTCGCGCAGGACCTGCCCAAGGGCGCGGTCGACTTCATCCGCGACGCGCTGCCGGACATCCGCCGCGACATCAGCGACCTCGAGAAGCTGAGCAACGAGAACCCGCTCGTCAAGGCGCGCCTCGTCGACACCGGCTACCTCGACCTCGCGGGCTGCATGGCCCTGGGCATCACCGGCCCGGTCCTGCGCTCCACCGGCCTGCCGCACGACCTGCGCCGGCTCGAGCCGTACTGCGGCTACGAGACGTACGACTTCGACGTCGTCACGTGGGACTCCATGGACGCCTACGGGCGCCTGCGGATCCGCCTCGAGGAGATGAAGCAGTCGCTGCGGATCGTCGAGCAGTGCCTGACCCGCCTCGAGCAGACCCCGGGCCCGGTCATGATCGGAGACAAGAAGATCGCCTGGCCCTCGCAGCTCGCCATCGGCGGGGACGGCATGGGCAACAGCCTCGACCACATCCGCGAGATCATGGGCACCTCGATGGAGGCGCTCATCCACCACTTCAAGCTCGTCACCGAGGGCTTCCGGGTCCCTGTCGGGCAGGTCTACCAGGCCGTCGAGTCGCCCCGCGGCGAGCTCGCCGTCCACCTGGTCTCCGACGGCGGGACCAGGCCGTACCGGGCCCACTTCCGGGACCCGTCGTTCGTCAACCTCCAGGCCGTCGCGGCCATGTGCGAAGGCAGCCAGATCGCCGACGTCATCGCCGCCGTCGCCTCGCTCGACCCCGTCATGGGAGGCGTTGACCGCTGATGCCCATCACCGAAGAGGCCCGCGAGCGGCTCGCCGCGGACGCGCAGGCGATCATCGCCCGCTACCCGGTGCCGCGCTCGGCGCTGCTGCCGATGCTCCACCTCGTGCAGAGCGAGGAGGGCTACGTCAGCCCCGACGGGATCGCGTTCTGCGCGCAGATGCTCGACCTCACGACCGCCGAGGTCGCCGCGGTCGCGACGTTCTACACGCAGTACAAGCGGCACCCCAACGGCACGTACACCGTCGGGGTCTGCACGAACACGCTGTGCGCGATCATGGGCGGCGACGAGATCTTCACCGCCCTCGAGGAGCACCTCGGCATCGGTCACGACGAGACGACGGCCGACGGCGCGATCACCCTCGAGAAGGTCGAGTGCAACGCGGCGTGCGACTACGCGCCCGTGATGATGGTCAACTGGGAGTTCTTCGACAACCAGACGCCGGGCAGCGCCCGCGAGGTCGTCGACCGGCTCCGCGGCGGCGAGGCCGTCGCACCCACCCGCGGCGCGTCGAAGGTCTGCTCCTTCAAGGAGGTCTCGCGGGTCCTCGCGGGGTTCAATGACGGCCGCGCGGACGAGGGCGTCGGGGCGGGCACCGCGAGCAACCGCGGCACCGCGCTGGCCCGCCAGAAGGGCTGGACGGCGCCGGCCGCCGGCTCCGGCACGACCCCGTCGTCCGACGGCAAGGAGGGCTGACGCATGGCCACCACGCTCACCCCGGTCCTCTCCGCGTTCTGGGACGACCGCAAGTCCTGGACGCTCGAGACCTACGAGCGCAACGGCGGCTACGCGGCGCTGCGCAAGGCGCTCGCCATGGACCCGGCCGACCTCGTGACGCTCGTCAAGGACTCAGGCCTGCGCGGCCGCGGCGGCGCAGGCTTCCCGACGGGGCTCAAGTGGAGCTTCCTGCCGAAGCCGGACGGCGGCCCCCGCTACCTCGTCGTCAACGCCGACGAGTCCGAGCCGGGCACGTGCAAGGACGTCCCGCTCATGATGGCGACGCCGCAGTTCCTCATCGAGGGCGTCATCATCACCAGCTACGCCATCGGCTGCCACAAGGCGTTCATCTACGTGCGCGGCGAGGTCGTGCACGTCTACCGCCGCCTGCTCGCGGCGGTCGAGGAGGCGCGCGCCAAGGGCTACCTCGGCGACAACATCCTCGGCACCGGCTTCGACCTCGACATCGTCGTCCACGCCGGCGCGGGCGCGTACATCTGCGGCGAGGAGACGGCGCTGCTCGACTCCCTCGAGGGCCGGCGCGGCCAGCCCCGCCTCAAGCCTCCCTTCCCGGCGGTCGCGGGCCTCTACGCGCGACCCACCGTCGTGAACAACGTCGAGTCCATCGCGAGCGTTCCGTCGATCGTCAGCAACGGCGCCGACTGGTTCAAGAGCATGGGCACCGAGCGCTCGACCGGCTACGGGTTCTTCTCGCTCTCCGGCCACGTGACCCGCCCCGGCCAGTACGAGGCCCCGCTCGGCATCACGCTGCGCGAGCTGCTCGACATGGCCGGCGGCGTGCGCGGCGGCCGGGACCTGAAGTTCTGGACGCCGGGCGGGTCGTCGACCCCGCTGTTCACCGACGAGCACCTCGACACCCCGCTCGACTTCGAGTCGGTCGGCGCGGCGGGCTCGATGCTCGGCACCCGGGCGCTGCAGATCTTCGACGACACGACGTGCGTCGTGCGCGCCGTCCTGCGGTGGACCGAGTTCTACAAGCACGAGTCCTGCGGCAAGTGCACCCCCTGCCGCGAGGGCACGTACTGGCTCGTCCAGGTGCTCAAGCGCCTCGAGGAGGGCAACGGCAGCGAGGCCGACCTCGACAAGCTCCTCGACATCTGCGACAACATCCTCGGCCGCTCGTTCTGCGCCCTCGGCGACGGCGCGACGAGCCCGATCACGTCGTCCATCAAGTACTTCCGGGACGAGTACGTCGCGCACCTGACGAACGGCGGCTGCCCGTTCGACCCGGTGCGCTCGACGCTCTTCGAAGGGGCCAACGCCTGATGACCGTCACGGCCAACCCGCCGTCCGGGTCCCCGACGCCGCCCGCGCCGGACCTCGTCACCGTCACCATCGACGACGTCGAGGTGAGCGTGCCCAAGGGCACGCTCGTCATCCGGGCCGCGGAGGAGATCGGGATCGCGATCCCGCGGTTCTGCGACCACCCGCTCCTCGCCCCCGCCGGCGCCTGCCGGCAGTGCCTCGTCGAGGTGGCCACGCCCGGCCCCGACGGGTCGCTGCGGCCGATGCCCAAGCCGCAGGCCTCCTGCACGCTCGAGGTCAGCCCCGGCATGGTCGTGCGCACCCAGCAGACCAGCCCGGTCGCCGAGAAGGCGCAGCGCGGCGTCATGGAGCTGCTGCTCATCAACCACCCGCTCGACTGCCCGGTCTGCGACAAGGGCGGCGAGTGCCCCCTGCAGAACCAGGCGATGGCGAACGGGCAGGCGAGCACGCGCTTCACCGAGACCAAGCGCACCTTCCCCAAGCCGATCCGGATCTCGACCCAGGTCCTCCTCGACCGCGAGCGCTGCGTGCTCTGCCAGCGCTGCACGCGGTTCTCCAAGGAGATCGCCGGCGACCCGTTCATCGACCTGCAGATGCGCGGCGCCAAGCAGCAGATCGGCACGTTCTCCCCGACGGTCCTCGGGTTCCACTCCGAGGTGCCGACCCAGGGCGACGCGATGCTCGACGAGTCGGGCCAGCCGTTCGCGAGCTACTTCTCCGGCAACACCGTGCAGATCTGCCCGGTCGGCGCGCTGACCGGTGCGGCGTACCGGTTCCGCAGCCGCCCGTTCGACCTCGTGTCGACCCCCGGCGTCTGCGAGCACTGCGCGAGCGGCTGCGCGATCCGCGTCGACCACCGCCGCGGCTCGGTGCTGCGCCGGCTCGCCGACGACGACCCGGCGGTCAACGAGGAGTGGAACTGCGACAAGGGCCGCTGGGCCTTCCAGTACGCGGGTGCCGCCGACCGGATCACCACCCCGCTCGTGCGGGACGAGGAGACCGGTGAGCTGCGGACGGCGTCCTGGCCCGAGGCGCTCGACGTCGCGGCCAAGGGCCTCGCGGCCGCGAAGGCCGGCTCCGGGGCGGCCGTGCTCACCGGTGGCCGTGTCACCGTCGAGGACGCCTACGCGTACGCCAAGTTCGCCCGCGTCGCGCTCGGCACGAACGACGTCGACTTCCGGGCCCGGCCGCACTCGGCGGAGGAGGCGGCGTTCCTCGCGCACGCCGTCGCGGGCGCCGGTCTCGGCGTCACGTACGCCGACCTGCAGGCCGCGCCGCAGGTGCTCCTCGTCGGGCTCGAGCCCGAGGAGGAGTCGCCGATCGTCTTCCTGCGCCTGCGCAAGGCCGTCGCGAAGGGCCAGGTCGTCCACGCGGTCGCCCCCTGGCGCAGCCGCGGCCTGGCCAAGCTGGGTGCCGCCCTGCTGCCGGCCGCACCGAGCACCGAGGCCGAGGTCCTCGACGCGGTCGCGACCGGGGCCCCCGAGGTGGCCGCGGCCGCCGAGGGCCTGCGGACCCCGGGCGCGGTCATCCTCGTCGGCGAGCGTCTCGCCGGCGTCCCCGGCGCCCTGAGCGCCGCCGTCCGGCTCGCCACGGCGACCGGGGCCCGGCTCGCCTGGGTCCCGCGCCGGGCCGGTGAGCGCGGCGCCGTCGAGGCGGGCGCGCTGCCGAACCTGCTGCCCGGCGGCCGGCCGGTCACCGAGGCCGGTGCCCGGATCGACGTCGCGGCCGCCTGGGACGTCCAGGGGCTGCCGGTCCGCCCGGGCCGGGACACCGCGGGCATCCTCGCCGCGGCCGCCGCGGGCGACCTCGGCGCGCTCGTCGTGGGCGGTGTCGACCCGGCGGACCTGCCGGACCCGGCGCTCGCCACCGAGGCGCTGCGCGTCACGCCGTTCGTCGTGAGCCTGGAGCTGCGCGCGAGCGCGGTCACCGAGCACGCGGACGTCGTCCTGCCGGTCGCGCCGGTGCAGGAGAAGGCCGGCACGTTCGTCGACTGGGAGGGTCGCTGGCGGCACTTCGGCGCCGCCCTCGCCTCCAACGCGATGAGCGACTTCCGGGTGCTCGACTCGCTCGCCGACGCGATGGACGTCGTCCTCGGCCTGCGGACCGTCGACCGGGTCCGCGGCGAGATCGCCGAGCTCGACGCCTGGGAGGGCGAGCGGGCCGACGCGCCGTCGGTCTCCGCCGCCGAGCCGCCGCAGCCGGGCCCGGGGGAGGCCGTCCTCGCGACGTGGCACCTCCTGCTCGACAACGGCCGGCTGCAGGACGGCGAGCCCTACCTCGCCGGCACCGCGCACCGGGCGGTCGCCCGGCTCTCGGCGGCCACCGCCGCGGAGGCCGGGGTCGCCGACGGCGAGCCGGTCACCGTCGCCACCCGGCGGGGCGCGGTCACGCTGCCCGCCGTCGTCACGCCGATGCCCGACCGTGTCGTCTGGCTCCCCGCCAACTCGCCCGGCAGCGCGGTCCGCGCCACCCTCGGCGCGGACGCCGGCGGGGTCGTCACCCTCTCCCGGACAGGAGCGGACGCATGAGCGCCCTCGCAGGGCTCGTCGCCGAGGCACCGAAGGCCGACTTCAGCAACGACAACGGCTGGGTCGTCCTCGGCAAAGCGCTGTTCATCTTCGTCTACCTCGTGCTGACGACGCTCATCATGATCTGGGCCGAGCGGCGTGTCGTCGGCCGGATGCAGTCCCGGCCCGGCCCGAACCGGCTCGGCCCGTTCGGCCTCCTGCAGTCCCTCGCGGACGGCGTGAAGCTCGCGCTCAAGGAGGACATCACGCCGAAGGCGGCCGACAAGGTCGTGTTCGTCCTCGCGCCGCTCATCAGCGCGACGACCGCCTTCATCGCGTTCGCCGTCGTCCCGTTCGGGCCCGAGGCGAAGATCCCCTTCACCGACGTCGTGACGCCGCTGCAGCTCACCGACCTGCCGGTCGCGGTGCTCTACGTCCTCGCGGTCGCCGCGGTCGGCGTCTACGGGCTCGTGCTCGCCGGCTGGTCGTCCGGCTCGACGTACCCGCTGCTCGGCGGGCTGCGCTCCACGGCGCAGGTCATCAGCTACGAGATCGCGATGGGCCTGGCGCTCATCAGCGTCTTCCTCTACGCCGGGACGATGTCGACCTCGGCGATCGTCGAGGCGCAGGCGTCGGGCAGCACCGTGCCGTTCCTCGGCATGACGCTCGACATGCCCTCCTGGTACGCGATCCAGATCTTCCCGGCCTTCGCGATCTACTGCATCTCGATGGTCGGCGAGACGAACCGCGCACCGTTCGACCTCCCGGAGGCCGAGGGCGAGCTCGTCGGCGGCTTCCACACCGAGTACTCCTCGCTGAAGTTCGCGCTCTTCTTCCTCGCCGAGTACGTCAACATGGTCACCGTCTCGGCGATCGCGACGACGTGCTTCCTCGGCGGCTGGCGGGCCCCGTTCCCGCTGTCGCTCTGGGAGGGCGCGAACCAGGGCTGGTGGCCGATGCTCTGGTTCACCCTCAAGCTCTGGGCGTTCCTCTTCGTCTTCATCTGGCTGCGCGGCACGCTCCCGCGGCTGCGGTACGACCAGTTCATGTCCTTCGGCTGGAAGCGGCTCATCCCGTTCGCGCTCGTCTGGGTCCTCGTGGCCTCGATCCTGCGCGGCCTGGTGAACTCGGCGGACGCCACCTTCCGCACCCGGATGGTCGGCGCGGCGGTGATCCTCGTCGCGGTGCTCGTCCTGTTCTGGGTGTTCGGGTTCTTCAAGGAGCCGGACGACGACCGGGGCCGCGAGGTGCCCGAGGAGCTCGACCCGTTCGCGGGCGGCTTCCCGGTGCCGCCGATGCCGGGCCAGCGGCTCGTCCGCACGAACGGCCGGGTGCCCGTCGCGGCGGGCGTGGCGGTCGGTGCCGTGGGGGAGGCGTCCTGGGCGCAGGAGTCCGGCTCCGACGACGCCGCGGACCTCGACGACGCGGACGACCTCGACGACACGACGATCGACGACGCCGACGGCTCGGCGTCCGGGGAGGTGCGCGGTGGCTGACCGCGAGGTAGCGACGAGCGGTGACGGAGGTGCGGTCGAGCGCCGCACCGCCGCCCCCGACGGCTGGGAGCAGCCGGAGCCGTCGCCCCGGCTGCGCGACAAGGTCGCGGGCTTCGGCGTCACCTTCATGGAGATGTTCAAGCCGGTCGTCACCGAGGAGTACCCCGAGGAGAAGGTGCCGACCCAGCCCCGGTTCCACGGGCGGCACCAGCTCAACCGGCACCCCGACGGGCTCGAGAAGTGCATCGGCTGCGAGCTGTGCGCGTGGGCCTGCCCGGCGGACGCCATCTACGTCGAGGGTGCGGACAACACCGCCGACGAGCGGTTCTCGCCCGGTGAGCGGTACGGCCGCGTCTACCAGATCAACTACCTGCGCTGCATCTTCTGCGGCCTGTGCATCGAGGCCTGCCCGACCCGGGCGCTGACGATGACGAACGAGTACGAGCTCGCCGGCCCCAGCCGGGCCGGGCTCATCTACGAGAAGCAGGACCTGCTCGGGCCGATGCTGCCCGGCATGGTCGCCGCGCCGCACCCGATGGTTCCCGGCACCACGGAGAAGGACTACTACCGTGGCTCGGTGACCGAGGCCGTCCCCGAGCAGCAGGCCTGGGTCGACGCGCGCAGCTCCGGCCCGGACGAGACAGAGGTGCACCTGTGACGCAGTCGATGGCCCTCGTCGGGGCCGCCGGGGACATGGGCGGCGGTGAGACCGTCCTGTTCTGGGTGCTCGCCCCGGTCATGGTGCTCGGTGCGCTCGGCCTGGTCTTCGCGAAGAAGGCGGTCCACGCGGCGCTGTGCATGGCGCTGGTGATGATCGGCCTGGGCATCGTGTACTTCGCCCAGCAGGCCCCGTTCCTCGGCAGCGTGCAGATCTTCGTCTACACCGGCGCCGTCATGATGCTCTTCCTCTTCGTCCTCATGCTCGTCGGGATCGACTCCTCCGACTCGCTCATCGAGACGATCAAGGGCCAGCGCGCCGCGGCGACGGTGCTCGGCATCGGTGCGGCCGTGCTGCTCGTCTCGGCCCTGCGCCAGGTGACCTTCGCCCGTTCGGTCGGCCTCACCGAGGTCAACGCGAACCCGGGCAACATCACCTCGATCGCGGGCAAGATCTTCGGCCAGTACGTCTGGGCCTTCGAGGTCACCGGCGCGCTGCTCATCACCGCCGCGGTCGGCGCGATGATGCTCGCCCACCGCGAGCGCCTCGTGCCGCGGCCGAGCCAGCGCGAACTGTCCGAGAAGCGGATCCGCGAGGGCGCCGTCAAGGCCCCGCTGCCCGCCCCCGGCGTCTTCGCCCGGCACAACGCGGTCGACACCCCGGCGCTCCTGCCGGACGGCACGCCGTCCGAGCTGTCGGTCTCCCGGGTGCTCGCGACCCGCGGCCAGATGCTCGGCACCCAGCACCACGTCGACGAGATCAACGCGGTGCGCGACGAGCTCGAGAACCCGCTCACCCACGAGGCCGACGTCGCGGACGACGGCACCTCGGTCCTGGGCCCGAACGAGGGAGCGCGGAAGTGAACCTCGTGTCCTGGCTGTACCTGTCGGCGGTGCTGTTCGCGATCGGCGGCACGACCGTCCTCGTGCGGCGCAACGCGATCATCGTGTTCATGGGCGTCGAGCTCATGCTCAACGCGTCGAACCTCGCCTTCGTCACCTTCGCCCGGATGGCGGGGAACATCGACGGCCAGGTCATCGCGCTGTTCGTCATGCTCGTGGCCGCCGCCGAGGTCGTCGTCGGGCTGGCCATCATCATGACGATCTTCCGGACCCGTCGGTCGGCCTCGGTCGACGACGCGAACCTGCTGAAGTACTGAGAGGCGAACCGGT
Organism: Kineosporia sp. R_H_3; assembly: GCF_002198675.1. Classification (GTDB taxonomy): domain Bacteria; phylum Actinomycetota; class Actinomycetes; order Actinomycetales; family Kineosporiaceae; genus R-H-3. Next base: position 13,395 of record NZ_MWLL01000169.1, read on the forward strand.
GACACCCCTGATCGCCGAAGGCACCCGGGCGACGGCCGAGGCCGCGTCGGGCACCCTTCAGACCGGCGCGTGGCTGCTCGTCGGGCTGCCCCTGCTCGGCGCGGCCGTCCTGCTCCTCGGCGGGCGTCGCACGAACGCGTGGGGCCACTGGCTCGCCGTCGCGCTGTCCTGGGCCTCGTTCGTCTGGGGCGCGCTGCTCTTCCTCGACCTGCGCGGCCTGGACGCCGAGCAGCGGGTGCGCAACCTGCACCTGTTCGACTGGGTGCCGGCCGGTGACAAGAGCACGGGCTTCAACGTCTCGGCCGGGCTCCAGCTGGACCCCCTGTCGGTCGCGTTCGTGCTGCTCGTGACGTTCGTCGGGTCGCTGATCCTGGTCTACTCCGTGGCGTACATGGAGCACGACCCGGACCGCCGCCGGTTCTTCGCCTACCTCAACCTGTTCGTCGCGTCGATGCTCCTGCTCGTGCTCGCCGACAACTACCTCCTGCTGTACGTCGGCTGGGAGGGCGTGGGTCTGGCCTCGTACCTGCTCATCGGCTTCTGGAACCACAACCCGGCGTACGCCGCGGCGTCGAAGAAGGCGTTCATCGCCAACCGGGTCGGTGACCTCGGCCTGTCGATCGCGATCATGCTCATGTTCGCCGGGTTCGGCACGGTGTCCTTCGCGGAGGTGCTGCCGAACGCGGACAAGGCCTCCGAGGGGCTGCTGACCGCGATCGGGCTCATGCTCCTGCTCGGGGCCTGCGGCAAGTCGGCGCAGTTCCCGCTGCAGTCCTGGCTCGGCGACGCGATGGCCGGCCCGACGCCGGTCTCGGCGCTCATCCACGCCGCGACGATGGTCACCGCCGGCGTCTACCTCGTCGTCCGCTCCGGCCCGATCTTCGAGGGCGCGCCCACCGCGCAGCTCGTCGTCGTCATCGTCGGCGCCGTCACGCTGGTCTTCGGGGCCGTCGTCGGCTGCGCGAAGGACGACATCAAGAAGGCGCTCGCCGCATCGACGATGAGCCAGATCGGCTACATGATGCTCGCCGCGGGCCTCGGCCCGATCGGCTACTACTTCGCGATCTTCCACCTGCTCACCCACGGCTTCTTCAAGGCCGGGATGTTCCTCGGTGCCGGGTCTGTCATGCACGGCATGAACGACTCGGTGGACATGCGCCGCTTCGGCGGCCTGTCGACGGCGATGGTCACGACGTACGCGACGTTCGGCCTCGGCTGGCTCGCGATCCTCGGCATCCCGCCGTTCTCCGGCTTCTGGAGCAAGGACGGCATCATCGAGACGGCGTTCGCGACCGGCGAGGGCTGGCGGCCGTGGGTCTTCGGGCTCACCGCGATGCTCGGCGCCGCCGTCACCGCGTTCTACATGTCGCGCCTGTTCTTCATGACCTTCCGCGGCCGCAAGCGCTGGCCGGAGGAGGCGCACCCGCACGAGAGCCCGGCGCTCATGACCGTCCCGATGATCGTGCTCTCCGTCGGGTCGGCCGCGCTCGGCTTCCTCCTGTGGTCCGGCAGCCGCTTCGAGCACTGGCTCGAGCCGGTCACCGGCGGCGGCGTCGAGGGCGAGCCGGTCATCCCGAAGTACGTCCTCATGGCGATCACGGTCGCCCTGGTCCTCGGCGGCGCGTTCTTCGCCTGGTCCCGGTACGGCAGCGCGGCGGCCACGGTCCCGCAGGAGGCCCCCCGAGGGTCGCTGCTCACCCGGGCCGCCCGCCGCGACCTCTACCAGGACGACGTCAACGAGGCGCTCCTCATGCGCCCCGGCCAGTACCTCACCCGCAGCCTCGTCTTCGTGGACAACCGCGGGGTCGACGGGGTGGTCCGCGGCGTCGCCGCCGGCATCGGCGGCATCGCCGGGCGGCTGCGCCGCTGGCAGACCGGGTTCGTCCGGTCGTACGCCACGTCCATGCTGGCCGGCGTCCTCGTCGTCGCCCTCGGCATCCTCGCCGTCCGAGTCTGAGAGCAGGAGTCACGATGCCCTGGCTGACCCTCATCGGCGCGGTGCCGCTCGTCGGCGCCCTCGCCGTGTGGCTGCCGTTCACGCCCGCCGCGAAGGCGCGGGTCGTCGCCCTCGCGACGTCCGTCGTGGCGCTCGTCCTCACCCTCGCGATGGCGCTGCAGTTCGACGTCTCGACGGCGGGCGAGTACCAGTTCGCCGAGACCTACCGCTGGATCCCCGACCTCGGCGTGAGCTACGCGCTCGGCGTCGACGGGATCGCGCTGACGATGGTGGCGCTGTCCGCCGTCCTCGTGCCGGTCTGCGTGCTCGCCGGCTGGAACGAGCTGGACCCCGAGCAGTCGAAGACGTTCTTCGCCCTCATGCTCGTCCTCGAGACGTTCATGATCGGGGTCTTCGCCGCCCGCGACGTCTTCCTCTTCTACGTCTTCTTCGAGGCGATGCTCGTCCCGGTGTACTTCCTCATCGGGTTCTTCGGCGGCCCGAACCGGCGCTACGCCGCGGTGAAGTTCTTCCTGTACAGCCTCTTCGGCGGGCTCGTCATGCTCGTCGCCGTCATCGCGCTGTACGTCCAGGGCCCCGGCGGCCCCGACGGCTTCCTCACGGACAAGCTCACGGGCCTCGACTTCTCCGGCACCGCGACCGAGAGGCTCATCTTCCTCGGGTTCTTCCTCGCCTTCGCGATCAAGGCGCCGATGTGGCCGGTCCACACCTGGCTGCCGGACGCCGCGGCGGAGGCGCCCGCGGGCGTCGCCGTCCTGCTCGTCGGCGTCCTCGACAAGGTCGGCACCTTCGGGATGCTCACGCTGTGCCTGCCGCTGTTCCCCGAGGCGAGCAAGTGGGCCGTCCCCGTCGTCATCGTCCTCGCGGTCGTCTCGGTGATCTACGGGGCGCTCCTCGCGATCGGCCAGAGCGACCTCAAGCGGCTCATCGCCTACACGTCGATCTCGCACTTCGGCTTCATCGTGCTCGGCGTCTTCGCGATGACCTCGTACGGGCAGTCCGGGTCGGCGCTCTACATGGTGAACCACGGCTTCTCGACCGCCGCCCTGTTCCTCGTCGCGGGGATGCTCATCGCGCGCCGCGGCTCGGCCCGGATCGAGGACTACGGCGGCCTGCAGCGCAGCACGCCGCTGCTCGCCGGGGTCTTCCTCGTCGCCGGTATGTCGAGCCTGGCGCTGCCGGGGCTGTCGAGCTTCGTCAGCGAGTTCCTCGTGCTCGTCGGCACGTTCACCCGCTACCCGGCGGCGGCGATCGTCGCGACGGTCGGGATCATCCTCGCGGCGCTCTACATCCTCCTGACGTACCAGCGGATGTTCACCGGCCCGAAGCGGGACTACGCCGCCGGCTGGCGCGACCTCGACGCCCGGGAGGCGTTCGTCGTCGCCCCGCTGATCGCGGTCATCATCGCCCTCGGCTTCTTCCCCAAGCCCGTCCTCGACGTCCTCAACCCGGCCGTCGAGCGCACGATGCAGCAGGTCGGCGTGACCGACCCGGAACCGACCGTCGCCGGCATCACGCCCGCGGCTGAAGGGACGACCCCGTGACCCCGCTGGTGTCCGCAGCGCCGAGCCTGGCCGACGTCCTCACGGCGGCCGGGACCATCCCGGCGCCGAAGGTGGACTACTTCGCCGTCTCGCCGCTGCTCGTCGTCTTCGCGGCGGCGATCGTCGGCGTCATGGTCGAGGCCTTCGCCCCGCGGGGGTCCCGCTTCCGGATCCAGGTCGGCGTCGCGGTCCTCGGTCTCGTCGCCGGTGCCGCCCTCGTCGGCGCGGTCGCGGTCGACGGCCGCGTCCTGCAGACCGCGGGCTCGGCGGGCGCGGCGGTGGGCGGCATCGTCGGCGCGGTCGTCGTCGACAAGCCGGCGCTCTTCCTCCAGGGCTCGATCCTCGTGCTGTCGCTGCTGTCCGTCCTCACGATGGCCGAGCGCACCGTCGAGTCCGGCGGCCCCTTCACGCCGCAGGCCTCCGCCGTCCCCGGGTCGCCCGCGGAGAGCCTGGCCCGGCGTGCGGGTCTCGTGCAGTCCGAGGTCTTCCCGCTGCTCATGTTCAGCGTCGGCGGCATGATGCTCTTCCCGGCCGCGAACGACCTGCTGACGATGTTCATCGCCCTCGAGGTCTTCTCGCTGCCGCTGTACCTCATGTGCGGCCTGGCCCGGCGGCGGCGCCTGCTCTCGCAGGAGGCGAGCCTCAAGTACTTCCTCCTCGGGGCGTTCTCCTCGGCCTTCTTCCTCTACGGTGCCGCGCTGCTCTACGGCTTCGCCGGTTCGGTGCGGCTGTTCGACATCGCGCAGGCGATCAGCGGCGACAGCGGCCCGGTCGGCAAGGACCCGCTGCTGCTGCTCGGCATCGCGCTGCTCGCGGTCGGCCTGCTCTTCAAGGTCGGTGCGGCCCCGTTCCACATCTGGACGCCGGACGTCTACCAGGGCGCCCCGACGCCGGTCACCGGCTTCATGGCCGCGTGCACCAAGATCGCCGCCTTCGGTGCGCTCCTGCGGGTCTCGTACGTCGCGCTCCCGGGCGCGCGCTGGGACTGGACGCCGGCCCTGTGGGGCGTCGCGATCCTCACCATGGTCGTGGGCGCCGTCATCGCCATCGTCCAGACGGACGTCAAGCGGATGCTCGCCTACTCCTCGATCGCGCACGCCGGGTTCATCCTCACGGGCATCCTCGCCTACTCCCGGTCCGGCGTCTCGAGCGTGCTGTTCTACCTGCTCGCGTACGGGTTCTCGACGGTCGGCGCGTTCGCGCTCGTCACCCTCGTGCGCGACGCCGGCGACGGCGACGCGGTCGGCGGCGAGGCGACGCACCTGTCCCAGTGGGCGGGTCTCGGCCGCCGGTCCCCGCTGCTCGCGGGCCTGTTCACGCTGTTCCTGCTCGCCTTCGCCGGGATCCCGCTCACGAGCGGCTTCATCGGCAAGTACGCCGTCTTCTCGGCGGCGGTCGCGGGCGGCGGCTGGGTGCTCGCGCTCGTCGGTGTCCTCGCGAGCGCCGTGGCGGCGTTCTTCTACCTGCGGGTCGTCGTCCTCATGTACTTCAGCGAGCCGTCGGGGCCGACGACCGTCGTCGCCACCCCGGGCGTCCCGGTCGTCGTCGCGGTGAGCGTCGCGGCGTTCGCGACGCTGCTCCTGGGCGTGTTCCCGACCGTGGTCCTCGACCTGACCCAGGGCGCCTCGGCGTTCCTGCCGTGAGACGCTCGTCCGCGTGAACCTCCACCGTCGACCTGATCGAGCCGCGCCGTGGTCCAGGCCGTGAGCGACCAGCAGCCCGCCCTCGTCGGGGCGTCCGTCACCCCGGCGACGGCCGCCCTCGACCTCAGCCTCGTCGACGAGCACCTCGACGCCCGGCTGCGCGCAGGGCTGGCCGAGGTGGAGGCGACGCTGCGGGCGGCGGTGCGCCAGACCGACCCGCTCGCGGACGACGCGTCCCGGCACCTCGTGTCGGCCGGCGGCAAGCGGGTGCGGCCGATGCTCGCGCTGCTCGCCGCGCACCTCGGCGACCCGGACCGGCGCGAGATCCTCGACGCGGCCACCGTCGTCGAGCTGACCCACCTCGCGACGCTCTACCACGACGACGTCATGGACTCCGCGCCGATGCGCCGCGGGGCGCCCGCCGCGCACGAGGTGTGGGGCAACACGGTCGCGATCCTCACCGGTGACCTGCTCTTCGCCCGGGCCTCGACGATCGTCGCCGGGCTCGGCCCGGAGGCGGTCCGGATCCAGGCGGAGACCTTCGAGCGGCTGTGCCTGGGCCAGCTCCACGAGACGATCGGCCCGCGTGACGGCGAGGACCCCGTCGCGCACTACATCCAGGTGCTCGCCGACAAGACCGGCTCGCTCATCGCGACCTCCGCCCGGTTCGGGGCGATGTTCGCCGGCTGCGGCCCGGACGTCCTCGACGTGCTCGTCGCCTACGGGGAGCGGGTCGGGGTCGCCTTCCAGCTCGCCGACGACGTCATCGACCTCATGAGCGACGGCGCGACGAGCGGCAAGACGCCGGGCACCGACCTGCGCGAGGGCGTCCCGACGCTGCCGACGCTGCTCGTGCGCCGGCACGCGGCCGAGCACGGGGACGCGGCGTCCCTGCGGCTCGTCGAGCTGCTGGACGGCGACCTCTCGGGTGACGCGGAGCTCGCCGAGACCGTCGCGCTGCTGCGCGACCACCCCGCGACCGGTCTGGCCCGCTCCGAGGCGGCCCGCTGGGCGCAGGAGGCCGTCGACGCCCTCGCGCCGCTGCCGGAGGGCTCCGCGACGTCCGCCCTGCGCGCCTTCGCCGCGGCCGTCGTGGCCCGCACGGCCTGACGCGTCACCCGTTCGCAGGCGTCCCGACGCGCTACGTGACGTGATGTCGCGCCGTGTCGGCGCCTCACGGACGCAGCACGGGAAAATAACGTTGTCATCACAGACAGAGGTCCTGCCCGTCAACTCCTTGACGCGCTACGACTGCGGTGGCTAGACATGCTCCGACAACGATGTCAGGGCGGTTGGACCGCCCGACAGACGCGAAGGAGCGTGCTACATGGCTCGCTGGAACAGCACGAGGGGTGTCGGCCGCCGGTCGGCGACGCTTCTCGGTGTGGCGGTCACCGCCTCGTTCGTGCTCGCCGCCTGCGGCGGCAGCAGCTCCGGTGGCGGGGACGTCTCGGCGACCGCCGGGAGCAGCGACACCGCGGCGGCCGGCGACAAGATCGCCGTCTCGCTGATCACCAAGGACTCCACGAACCCGTTCTTCGTCGCCATGCAGGCCGGCGCCAAGGCGGCCGGCGAGAAGCAGGGCGTGGACATCACCATCGCGTCCGGCAAGGCCGAGGGTGACGACCAGGGTCAGATCGACGCGATCGAGAACGCGATCTCGACCAAGCAGAAGGGCATCCTCATCACGCCGATGTCCACGGGCGTGAACGACGCGATCGAGAAGGCCCGCGCCGCGGGTCTGTTCGTCATCGCGCTCGACACCCCGCCGGACCCGGCCGACACCGTCGACATCACGTTCGCGACGGACAACCGCAAGGCCGGCCAGCTCATCGGCCAGTACGCGGCGGCGGCGCTCGACGGCAAGAAGGCCGTCATCGCGCTCCTCGACATCTTCGACGACAAGGTCGTCTCGGTCGACTACAACCGGGACCAGGGCTTCCTCGAGGGCATGGGGATCCCGGTCGGCGACGGCAAGGTCAACGGCGACGAGCCGAAGACCGGCAAGTACACCGGCGGCAAGGGCGGCGACTACGAGATCGTCGGCAACGAGGCCACCGGCGCCAACGAGGAGGGCGGCCAGAAGGGTATGGAGAACCTTCTCGCCAAGAACCCGAACATCAACGTCGTCTACACGATCAACGAGCCGACCGCGGCCGGTGCGGACGCGGCGATGAGCGCCAAGGGCAAGAAGCCCGCGGACTACATCCTCGTCTCCGTCGACGGCGGCAAGTCCGGCGTCGAGGACGTGAAGGCGGGCGTCATCGACGCCACCTCGCAGCAGTACCCGCTGAAGATGGCCGAGCTCGGCGTCCAGGCGATCGTCGACATCGTGAAGAACAACAAGAAGCCCGAGGTCACCCCGGGTCTCGACTTCTTCGACACGGGCGTCACGCTCATCGCCAACACGCCGATCGCGGGTGTCGACAGCAAGGACCCGCAGTACGGCCTCGACAACGCCTGGGGCTGATCCGGCCCGCTGCGTGAGGCACGCTCCGTGACTCACGACAGGTGATCGACAGATCGACGGAGGGGGCAGCCACCACCCCTGGTGGCTGCCCCCTCCGCTGTCCTAGGTTGTGACCCACCTCACCGTCGAGGGGAACCCGGCGGGTGGGTCTGGCTCCACCGACTCTCAGAAAGGCGGGCGTCGTGACCGATGCCACCGCGACCACCGCGGGCTACGACGCGGCCGAGGAGTTCCTCGACCGGCAGTCCCCGATCCAGCGCCTCCAGGGCATCCTCCACGCCTACCCGTGGCTCAGCCCGGCGGTCGTGCTCGTCATCGCCCTCATCATCTTCTCCAGCATCACGTCGCTCTTCGCGCAGCCCGGCAACCTCGGCACGATCACCCAGCAGACCGCGGTCACCGCGACGCTGGCGCTCGGCCAGACCCTCATCATCCTCACCGCGGGCATCGACCTCTCCTGCGGCGCGGTCATGGTCTTCTCGTCGATGGTCATGGCCAAGCTCGCCTTCGACCAGGGCGTCGCCGGTCTGCCGGCGCTCTTCCTCGGCATCCTCGTCGGCGGCATCGCCGGCCTCATCAACGGCCTGCTCGTGACCCGGGTGAACCTGCCCCCGTTCATCGTCACGCTCGGCACCCTCGGCATCTTCACCTCGCTGACGCTGCTCTACGCGACGGGCCGCACGGTCCGCAACCGCGAGCTCGCGGACGAGCTGAAGTGGCTCGGCAAGCCGGTGCTCCTGCCCGGCGGCTTCACGATCACCTACGGCGTGCTCGTCATGATCGCGCTCTACCTGGTCTTCGCCTACGTGCTGCGCTACACCGCCTGGGGCACGCACGTCTACGCGGTCGGCGACGACCCGGACGCCGCGCGGCTGGCCGGTATCCAGGTCAACCGGGTCCTCCTGAGCGTCTACGCGACGGCGGGCGTCATCTTCGGCATCGCGGGATGGGTGCTCATCGGCCGGGTCAACGCGGCGAGCCCGAACAGCGGCATCGACGCGAACCTCGACTCCATCACCGCCGTCGTCATCGGCGGGACGAGCCTGTTCGGCGGCCGCGGCCGCGTCTTCGGCACCCTGATCGGGGCCCTCATCGTCGGCGTCGTCGACAACGGGCTGTCGGTCGCGGGCCTCGACGAGGCCTACAAGCGGCTCGCGATCGGCACCCTCATCATCGTCGCCGTCACGGCGGACCAGTGGATCCGGAGGGCACGGGCATGACCGAGACCACCACGACGACGACCGGCGGCGGCACCTCGACGGTGCAGCCGGTCCTCGAGGGCCGCGGCCTCGTCAAGACGTACGGCCGGGTCGTCGCGCTCGACGGGGCGGACTTCGCCCTCTACCCGGGCGAGGTGCTCGCCGTCATCGGCGACAACGGCGCGGGCAAGTCGACGCTCATCAAGGCCCTGTCCGGCGCGGAGATCCCGGACACCGGGGAGATGTTCCTCGACGGGCAGCAGGTGAGCTTCAAGCGGCCCAACGAGGCGCGCGCGATGGGCATCGAGACGGTCTACCAGACCCTGGCCGTCGCCCCCGCGCTCGACATCGCGACGAACATGTACCTCGGCCGTGAGATCCGCAAGACCGGCCCGCTCGGCTCGGTCCTGCGGATGCTCGACGGCGCCGGGATGCGCAAGGCGGCCAAGGCCCAGATGACCGAGCTCGGCATCGGCACGCTGCAGAACATGGCGCAGGCCGTCGAGACGCTCTCCGGCGGTCAGCGGCAGGCGGTCTCGGTCGCCCGCGCCGCGGCGTTCGGCAGCAGGGTCATCATCCTCGACGAGCCGACGGCCGCCCTCGGCGTCCGGGAGTCCGCCCAGGTCCTGCGGCTCATCCAGAACCTGCGCGAGCGGGGGATGCCCGTCATCCTCATCTCGCACAACATGCCGCAGGTCTTCGAGGTCGCCGACCGGATCCACGTCCAGCGGCTCGGCAAGCGGGCGGCGGTCATCACGCCGAAGTCCGTGAGCATCACCGACGTCGTCGCCATCATGACCGGCGCCCTCCAGGTGCCGGCCGAGGACCAGACGCTCGGCCCGGTGCGCTGACCCGAGGGTCCGCGCACGAAGGACAGCCCCGGCGGGGGACGCAGGGGCGAGGGCCCGGCACCGGACACCGGTGCCGGGCCCTCGTTGCGTCGTCCCCGGGACGAGGGCGCCGGGTCAGCCCTCCCCGGGCAGGTCCGGCAGGCCCTGGCCGACGGGCGGCGCGTTGCCGACCGTGTCGGCGCGGGACTTGCTCGGCTGCACACGTTTCGGCTCGCCGGGCATCTTCGGGTAGTTCGGCGGGTACGGCAGGTCCTCGAGGCCACCGGCCTCGTCGCGCTCCGCGAGCTCGAGGAGCGCCTCGAGGGAGTGCGCGACGTCGTCGAGGGTCGCCATCGGGTCGCCGCGCCGGGCGAGCAGCGCCGGCACGGTGGCGATCGTCAGGTCGTCGGGCTCGGCGTCCGCGAGCTCGTCCCACGTGAGCGGGGTCGAGACGGTCGCGCGCGGCGTCCGGCGGGCGGAGTACGCGGACGCGATGGTCCGGTCCCGGGCGTTCTGGTTGTAGTCGACGAAGATCTGCTCGCCGCGCTGCTCCTTCCACCAGGCGGTCGTCACGAGGCCGCCGGCCCGGCGCTCGACCTCGCGGGCGAACGCGATCGCGGCCCGCCGGACCTCGGTGAACGTCCAGAGCGGCTCGATCCGGACGTAGACGTGGACGCCGCGACCGCCGCTCGCCTTGGGGTAGCCGACGATGCCGAGGTCGGACAGCAGCGGCCGGACCACGTCGCACGCCACGGTGCGGGCCTCGGTGAACCCGGTGCCGGGCTGGGGGTCGAGGTCGATGCGCAGCTCGTCCGGATGCTCCACGTCGGGGCAGCGGGCGTGCCAGGGGTGGAAGGTGACCGTGCCCAGGTTGGCGCCCCAGACGACGTTGGCCGGGTCGACGACCCGCAGCGCGTCGGCGTGCCGGCCGGAGGGGAACGTCACCCGGCACGAGCGGACGTGGTCGGGCACCTTCGGCGGCAGCCGCTTCTGGTAGACCTCCTCGCCCTCGATGCCGTCGGGGAAGCGCTGCAGGTACGTCGGCCGGTCGCGCAGGGCCCGCACGATCGGCGGGGTGCCGTCCGCGCCCGTGGGCAGCGTGGCGACGGTGCGGTAGTACTCGACGAGATGGCGTTTGGTGCCGCCGTCGGCGCCGAGCTGCGGGAAGTAGACCTTGTCGGGGTTCGACAGCCGCACGGGCGTACCGGCGACGTCGAGCTCCTCGGCGGGGGTAGCCATGGCGGACATCCTGCCGTCGAGGGGCGACAGCCGCCTACGGGTTCGGCTCCGCCGCCCCGGCGCGCCCCGCGGCGGCCTCCGCCACCGCGCGGGCGATCTGGTCCGCGAGCGCCTGCCGGAAGGTCACGAGGACCGACTGCGAGGCGAGCGGCAGCGCGCGCTGGAACGCGTCCCGGACGGCGGGCCAGCCCTCCTCGGGCTGCCCGGCGGCCTCGAACGGCCCCCAGACGGTGCTGCGGAACAGATCGACGCACGCCTGGGCCATCGCCTTCGCGTGCCGGTCGAGGACGGCCTGGGTCGCGAGGACGTCGTCCATGCCGATCCCCAGGCTGCTCAGCTGCAGCCCGGCCCGGACGAGCGAGGGTCGGGGCAGCTCGAGGCGGCCGTCGGGGAGCACCCGGACGAGACCGAGGTCGGTGAGCTGCGCCAGCCGGCCGGCGTCCAGGTCGACGCCCATCCGGGCCGCGAGCACGTCGGCCTCGACGAGCTCGGGGTCCTCCTCCTGCCAGGGGTTGAGGAGCGCCCGGTAGACGTCCAGGCCGGGGCCGCTGACCCCGGTCGGGGCGACGGCGAGCACCTGCTCCGCCGCCGAGAGGGTGTAGCCGGCGTCGAGCATCTCGCGCAGCACGTGCAGCCGGGCGAGGTGCTCGCGGCCGTAGAGGCCGGTGCGCCCGCGCAGCCGGGGCGGCGGCAGCAACCCGCGCGTCGTGTACGACCGGACGGTCCGCACCGTGAGCCCGACGGCCGCGGCGAGCTGGTCGATCGTCAGCTCCTCCGGGGCGGTCCCTGCGCTCATGCTCCGACTCTAGCGACGGGTGACGGCGGTCATATGGCAAGGGTGTCGTCATCTATGTAACATCATCCATGTGACATCAACGATGTCACATGGAAGGTGTCGCATCACCCGCCGCCCCGGACGCACCCCTCCCCGACAGCCCGTGCCCGCCGCCCGGCGGGTGCGCAGTGCCCCGCGACGCCGCCTGCGCGGCCGACGCGGACACCTCTCCCGGAGGAGCCCTGATGGTCCCCACCCACGCGGCCGGCCAGCCGATCGGCCTGGAAGCGATCCTCAACTCGCTCGGCACCGTCTTCTTCAGCGTCGTCGTCGCCCTCGCCGCCGGGCTGCTCGTCCTCGCGTTCCTCGGCGAGCGTGCCGCCACCGGCACCCCGTCGTGGGTGTCCCGGGTCTCGGCCCGGCTCGCCACCCGCACCGGCGGCCCGCTCTGGGAGCCGTTCCCGCTGGCCGTCGCCCTCACCGGTCTCGCCGTCGCCCTCGGCGGCTGGCGCGCGGCCGACGCCGGCGGACCGCTCGCCGGGGCCGGCACGATGGGCCTGGCCCTCGGGCTCGCGGTCGCCCTGCTCGGCGGGGTCATGGCCAGTGCGCTCGCGCACCCGCCGGCGAAGGTCGAGCGCCACGCGGACGACGTCATCGCGCACCCGCTGCCCGCCCGCACGACGTTCGGGCACCGCCGGGTGCTGCCGGGCGCGTTCGGCTCCGGCCCGGTCGGTGCGGTCGCCGTCCTCGTCGGCGGCATCGTCGCCCTCGTCGGCCTGCCCGTGGCCGCCCTGTGGCGTGCGCTCGAGGGGCGCTCGCTCGGCGACGGCGTGCTCGCCGCCCAGGCGCCGCTGCTCGTCGCCGTGACGGCGATGGCCGCGGGGGCCTGGCTGCTGCGCGCCGAGTCCCGCAACGCGGTGGCCGCCGCCCGGGGCGTCGCCGTCCGGCCGCGTGACCTGCGGGAGACCGCCGGCGCCGCCGCGGTGCTCCTCGCGCTCTCCGTGGCCGCGGACCTCGACGCCCCGGTGCTCGTCCTCGGCCTCGCCGCCGGTGCGGCCCTCGTCGTCGCCCGAGCCAGGCTCGGGATCGGCGGCGCCGTCCTCGTCGTCGCCGCGTACGCCGGGGCCCGGGTCGCCGTCGCCGCGGTGACCGGGACCCTGACGTCCGGCCCGATCGTGCCGTACGTCGTGCCCGCGCTCCTCGGGGCCGCCGCCGTCGAGGTGGCGCTCGTGCTCCTCGGCGACCGGGTGCTCGGCGTCCCCGCCGCCCGCCGGGAGCAGCCCGTCGGCGCGCCGGCCGAGGAGCCGGTCAACGGGCCAGGACGTCCTTGAGGTCGTAGCGGGCCGGCACCTCGAGCTGGTCGTACGTGCACTGCTCGGGCGACTTGTCGGTGCGCCAGCGCAGCACCCGCCCCGCGTGCCGGAGCCGGTCGCTCTCCATCTGGTCGTACTCGATCTCGACGACCAGCTCCGGCCGCAGCGGGACGAACGAGTGGTCCTCCCGGGCGTTCCAGCGGTTGGGCTCCCCGGAGTACGTGACGTCCTCGCCGACCCGGTACTCCTGGAGCATGTCGAGCAGCCGCTTGCGCTCGACGTTCGTGAACGCCGACGCCCCGCCGACCATGTGCATCCGCTCGCTGCCGTGCAGGCCGAGCAGCAGCGAGCCGACGCCGTCCACGCTCTTGTGCTTGCGGTAGCCGATGACGACGCAGTCCGCCGTCCGGTGGTGCTTGACCTTGACCATGTCCCGCTGGTCGGGGCGGTACGGGCCGTCGAGCCGCTTGGCGACGACGCCGTCCAGCCCCGCGCCTTCGAAGGTCTCGAACCAGCCGCGGGCGACGTCGGCGTCCGTCGTCGCGACCGACAGGTGCACGGACGCCCCGGCGCCGTCGAGCGCGGACTCGAGCGCGGCCCGCCGCTCGTGCAGCGGCCGGCCGGTGAGGTCGTCGTCGCCGAGCGCGAGGCAGTCGAACGCGACGACCTGGGCCGGGGTCTGCTCGGCGAGCATGGCCACCCGGGACGCCGCGGGATGGATCCGCTGGGACAGCGAGTCCCAGTCGAGCCGGACCCGGCCGTCACGCTCGCGCGGGACGACGAGCTCGCCGTCGAGCACGCACCGCTGCGGCAGCTCGGCCTTCACCGCGGCGACGACCTCGGGGAAGTAGCGGTCGAGCGCCTTGGTGTTCCGGGACCCGAGGAGCACCTCGTCGCCGTCCCGGAAGACCACGCAGCGGAACCCGTCCCACTTCGGCTCGTAGAGCCACTCGGGTGCGCCGTCCGGCTGGTCGGGCACGCCCGCACGGGCCTTGGCGAGCATGGGCAGCAGCGGCGGCATGACGGGCAGGTCCACGCGCCCATCATGCCCGCCGACCCCGACGGTCGGGGCTCAGGCGGGCACGGGCTCGGCGGCCGGTGCGGCGCGGGAGCGGATCCGGGCCGTCCGCAGCGAGTCCACGGTCATCACCGCGAGCGCCGCCCAGACGATCCCGAAGCCCAGCCAGCGGCTCAGCGGCATCCGTTCGCCGAAGACGAGGACGCCGCACAGGAGCTGCAGGACCGGGGTGATGTACTGCAGCAGCCCCATCGTCGACAGCGGGATCCGGCGGGCGGCGGCGGCGAAGAAGAGCAGCGGGACGACGGTGACGATGCCGGTCGTCATGAGCAGCAGCGCCTGCCACGGGGCGTCGTCCGCGAAGTGCCCCTGGCCGCGCAGCTCGAGGACGACGATGCCGACGGCGGCGAGCGGCGCGAGCAGGAGGGTCTCGGTCGACAGGCTCGCGAGCGCCCCGACGGTCGCGCCGACCCGGTTCTTCAGCAGGCCGTACATGCCGAACGTCACGGCGAGCGTCAGGGCGATGACGGGCGGGCGGCCGTAGTCGACGGTGAGGACGACGACCGCCACCGTGCCCAGGCCGACGGCGACCCACTGCGCGGGGCGCAGCCGCTCCTTGAGGACGACGACGCCGAGCAGCACGGTGACGAGCGGGTTGATGAAGTAGCCGAGGGACGCCTCGACGACGTGCCCGGAGTTCACGCCGTAGATGTAGGTGCCCCAGTTCACCGCGAGCAGGACGGCGGCGGTCCCGAGGACGCCGACCGTGCGCGCCGAGGCCAGCGTCGCCCGCAGCACCGACCACTGCCGCACGGCGGTGAGGACGACGGCGCACACGAGGAGCGACCACAGGATCCGGTGGAGCACGACCTCGACGGCGCCGGAGCGCTCGAGGAGCCGGAAGTACAGCGGGAAGATGCCCCACAGCAGGTAGGCGCCCATCCCGTAGGCGGCTCCGTGGCGCCCCGGCGAATTCATAGGACGATCCTACGGTTGCGCCACCGGAGATCGCCCCCGCGTTTCACCGCTCGAACACGAACGGCGGTCCTCGTCGTCCGGCACCGGGTACCCGGTGACCGGCGACGAGAACCGCCGATCGTGCGCGAAGGGGTCGGTCAGACGGTCCAGGTGTCCTTGCCGGCGAGGAGCCGGGCGAGGTCGTCGTCCGTGGCGGGGCCGCCGGCGGACTCGATGGCCGAGTCGACCTGGGCCCGGACCATGTCGTCGTACGCCGGGCGCTGGACGGAGCGGAACACCCCGACCGGGACGTGCGCCATCGAGGGGTCGTCGAGCCGCGAGAGCGCGAACTGGACCGAGGGGTCCGGGTCGTGCGCGTCGTGGACGACGAGGGCGTCGGCCCCGACCTCGCTCACGTCCGCGACCCGCAGGTGCCCCTGCGCCGTCCGGACGACGCCCTTCGCCCCGAGGCCGTCCTCGCCGGGGGCGCCGAACCGGATCGGCTCGCCGTGCGTGAGGTGGACCATCCGGGCCTGGGCCTCGTCGCGGTCCTTGAGGACGTCGAACGCGCCGTCGTTGAAGATCGGGCAGTTCTGGTAGATCTCGACGAGGGCGGAGCCGCGGTGCTCGACGGCCTGCCGCAGCACCGACGTGAGGTGCTTGCGGTCGGAGTCCATCGTGCGGGCCACGAACGAGGCCTCGGCGCCGAGCGCGAGCGAGACCGGGTTGAACGGCTCGTCGACGCTGCCGACGGGGGTCGACTTCGTGACCTTGCCGGGCTCGGACGTCGGCGAGTACTGGCCCTTGGTGAGCCCGTAGATCCGGTTGTTGAAGAGCAGGATCGTGAGGTTCACGTTGCGGCGCAGCGCGTGGATGAGGTGGTTGCCGCCGATGCTCAGGGCGTCGCCGTCGCCGGTGACGACCCAGACGTTGAGGTCGGGGCGGGACGTCGCCAGCCCGGTCGCGATGGCCGGCGCCCGGCCGTGGATCGAGTGCAGGCCGTAGGTGTCCAGGTAGTACGGGAACCGCGACGAGCAGCCGATCCCGGAGACGCAGACGATGTTCTCCCGCTTGAGCCCGAGCTCGGGCAGGAACCCCTGGACGGCGGCCAGCACGGCGTAGTCGCCGCAGCCGGGGCACCAGCGGACCTCCTGGTCGGAGGTGAACTCCTTCTTCGTCTGCTTCGGTGCGTCCGGGTCGACCTTGGGGACGTCGGCCAGGCCGGACCGGAACACCGGCAGGCCGATCTCGACGGGTTCGAGGTGGGTGGTCACAGGGACCCCTCCTGGCTGGTCGTCTCGGTGCCGATCTCGGTGCTGATCTCGGAGGCGAGCTTGGTGATCGCGTCGGCGATCTCGGTGGACATGAACGGCAGGCCGCGCACCCGGTTGTAGCCGACCGCGTCGACGAGGTACTTGGCACGCAGGAGCAGCGCGAGCTGGCCGAGGTTCATCTCGGGCACGAGCACCTTCGGGTAGCGCCGCAGCACCTCGCCGAGGTTGGCCGGGAACGGGTTGAGGTGCCGCAGGTGCGCGGTCGCCACCCGGACGCCGGACTGCCGGGCGAGCCGGGCGCCGGCCGCGACCGGGCCGTACGTCGAGCCCCACCCGACGACGAGGACGTCGGCGACCGGGCCGCCGTCCGCGAGCCCCGGGTCGTCGACCTCGAGCGGCGGGACGTCGATCCCGTCGATCTTGGCCTGCCGCAGCCGGGTCATCCGGTCGTGGTTGTCCGGGTCGTAGGAGATCTCCCCGGTGCCGTCGGCCTTCTCGATGCCGCCGATCCGGTGCTCCAGGCCCGCGACGCCCGGCACGGCCCAGGGCCGCGCCAGCGTCACCGGGTCCCGGTCGAACGGCCGGAACACGGGCTTGCCGTTCGCGTCCTGGCTGTTCGGGGCCGCCGCGAAGTCGACCCGCAGGTCGGGCAGGTCCGCGACGACGGGAAGCTTCCACGGCTCCGACCCGTTCGCGAGGTACCCGTCGGAGAGCAGCAGCACCGGCGTCCGGTACGTCGTCGCGACCCGGACCGCCTCGACGGCCGCGTCGAAGCAGTCGGCGGGGGAGCGGGGTGCGATGACCGGCACCGGCGCCTCGCCGTTGCGGCCGTACATCGCCTGCAGCAGGTCGGCCTGCTCGGTCTTCGTCGGCAGCCCGGTCGAGGGCCCGCCGCGCTGCACGTCGACGATGACCAGGGGCAGCTCGAGCGACACCGCCAGACCGATCGTCTCGCTCTTGAGCGCGAGCCCCGGACCGCTGGTCGTCGTCACCGCGACCGCACCGCCGTACGCCGCCCCGAGCGCCGCGCCGATCGCGGCGATCTCGTCCTCGGCCTGGATCGTCGTCACGTCGAACCGCTTGAGCTTGCTCAGGGTGTGCAGGATGTCGGAGGCCGGAGTGATCGGGTACGACCCGAGCACGAGCGGCAGCTGCGCCCGCCGGGCCGCCGCCACCAGGCCGTACGCGAGGGCCACGTTGCCGGTGATGTTCCGGTACGTGCCGGCCGGTGCCGGTGCCGGGGCCACCTCGTAGGAGACCGCGAACGTCTCGGTCGTCTCCCCGAACGCCCACCCGGCCTTGAACGCCGCGAGGTTCGCCGCGAGCAGCTGCGGGCGGGCCCCGAACTTCTCCGTGAGGAACCGCTCCGTCGACTCCGTCGGGCGGGTGTAGAGCCACGACAGCAGCCCGAGGGCGAACATGTTCTTCGCCCGCTCGGCCTCCTTGCGGGTCAGGTCGAACTCCTCGAGCGCCTTCACCGTCAGCGACGTCAGCGGCAGCGCGTGCACCTGGAACGAGTCGAGCGACCCGTCCTCCAGCGGCGACGCCGCGTACCCGACCTTCGCCAGGTTGCGCTTGGTGAACTCGTCGGCGTCCGCGATGAGCGTCGCGCCCCGCGGCAGGTCGCCGAGGTTCGCCTTGAGCGCCGCCGGGTTCATCGCCACGAGCACGTTCGGGGCGTCGCCCGGCGTCATCACGTCGTGGTCGGCGAAGTGCAGCTGGAACGACGACACCCCGGGCAGCGTGCCCTGGGGCGCCCGGATCTCCGCCGGGAAGTTCGGCAGCGTCGCGAGGTCGTTGCCGAGCGCGGCCGTCTGCGCGGTGAACCGGTCACCGGTCAGCTGCATCCCGTCCCCGGAGTCCCCCGCGAACCGGATGACGACCCGATCGACCCTGGTCGGAGTCCTGGTGGTCATGGGTCTGGCTGCCCTTCGCCGCTCGTGCCGGTGCCCGGAGCCGGGCTCCCCGGCTCCGTTCATCGTAGGTCTGCCTCACCTGACGCACGGGCTAACCGTTCCCCTCCGCGGGATGTTCCGTCGTCCGGGCGAAACGGGTGTGTAACCCGGGTGACACCGTCGCTGGGCGTCGTCGGCGTGCTGTTCGTGTGCTCGGGGACCGGTTTCGGAGGGGTGGTCGGGGG
>NZ_MWLL01000017.1 GCF_002198675.1 Kineosporia sp. R_H_3
CCCCCGAGGCCCCCGAGGCCCTGACCACAACGCCCCCTTACGCCCATGGACCCGAACGGTGCGCGTGCCGCGGCCCTCCCGCCCGACCGATGGAGACATCCCGATGACGACCACTCCCGAGCCCCTCGCCCGTACGGTCCTCGAGCTCGACGGGGTGCAGTGGGCGAGCCAGGCCGCCACCGTGGAGGCGACCCTGAGGCGCCACCCCGGGGTGGTCCAGGTCGACGCCAACCCGGCGGCGCAGACAGCCACGGTCGTGTTCGACCCCGCCCAGACGAGCGTGGCGGAGCTCGCCGCCCGGATCCGCCGGTGCGGCTACGGCTGCCGCGGCGAGTCGCTCCCGGACCACATCTGCCCCCCTCAGGGCACGGCAGCCTTCGAAGGCACGGCAGCCTTCGAAGGCGCGGCAACCGCTGGAGGCACGCCAACCGCTGAGGTCAGCGTTGCGTCGCACGGCACCCACGCCGCCGAGGGACACGCCGGCCACGACACTGGTCACGAGGCATCAGCGCCGCATGTCGCCAGCCCCGCGCAGGTGATGGGGCACGGCGGTCATGGCGAGGCCTCAATGGCCGACATGGTCCGCGACATGCGTAACCGGTTCGTCGTCGCGGCGGTGCTCGGCGTCTTCGTGACGCTGTGGTCGCGGATCGGCCGGGACGTGGTCGGGTTCACCGTGACCGCGCCGTTCGGGCTGCGTGACGACCTCTTCCAACTGCTGCTGAGCCTGCCGGTGATGGCGTACTCCGCGCAGGTGTTCTTCGCCGGTGCACTGCGCGCGCTGCGTGCCCGCACGCTCGACATGATGGTGCTGGTAGCGGTTGCCGTGGGCGCCGGCTGGCTGTATTCCCTGGGGGTCACTCTGACCGGTGGCGGCGATGTGTTCTATGAGGCAGCCACGATCCTCACCGCCTTCGTGTTACTCGGGCACTATTTCGAGATGCGGGCCCGGGGCGGTGCAAACGAGGCCGTCAGGGCGCTGCTGAAGCTCGCTCCGCCTGTCGCGGTCGTGCTGAGGGGCGACGAGGCCGTCGAGATCCCCACCGACCAGGTTGTCGTCGGCGACCTGTTGCTCGTCCGGCCCGGGAGCAAGATCGCCGCTGACGGTGTGATCGAGGACGGCGAGAGTGACGTCGACGAGTCCACGGTCACCGGAGAGAGTCTGCCTGTGCACAAGGTCCAGGGGGACGAGGTCGTCGGGGCCACGATCAACACCACCGGGACGTTGCGGGTCCGGGCCACAAAGGTCGGTGCCGACACTGCGCTGGCGCAGATCGTCAAGCTGGTACAGGAGGCGCAGAACTCCAAGGCGCCGGGGCAGCGGCTCGCGGACAAGGCCGCGTTCTGGCTGGTGTTCGTTGCGCTGATCGGCGGCGCGGGCACGTTTGCCGCCTGGTTGCTCGCCGGGCGCCCGGTGGAGCAGGCACTGCTCTTCGCGATCACCGTCGTCGTCGTGACGTGCCCGGACGCGCTGGGGCTGGCCACCCCTACCGCAATCATGGTCGGGACCGGTCTCGGCGCCCGGCGAGGACTGCTGTTCAAGAACGCCACGGCGATCGAGACGTCCAAGACGATCGACGTCGTCGTCATGGATAAGACGGGCACACTCACCATGGGTGCCCCCGAGGTGACGGATGTGGCAACCATCGGCGTCAGCGAGGCCGAGGTCCTCGCCCTGGTTGCCGCCGTCGAACGCGAATCCGAACACCCGCTGGCTAAGGCGGTGGTGCGCCGGGCCGAGGCGGTGTCTGCACCTCGGCTGCAGGCGGAAGACTTCGTCAGCATTCCCGGTCAGGGGGCGGTCGCGACGGTTGACGGGCACCGAGTCGTCGTGGGGAACACCCGGCTGATGACGGCACAGGGGGTGGTCGTCGGCGGCCTTGACGCCCGGCACAGCGAGTTCGCCGCCCAGGGCGTGACTGCCGTGCTGGCTGCAGTCGACGGTCAGGTGGTCGCGGTCGTCGGGATCGCGGACGCGGTGCGGCCCACCTCGGCCGGGGCGGTGGAGCAGTTGCGTGAGCTCGGTGTCGAGGTCGTCATGCTCACAGGCGACAACGCGACGACCGCGGCCCGCATCGCCGGCCAGCTGGGGATCTCCACCGTGATCGCGGACGTGCAGCCCGGCGACAAGGCGGCCAAGGTCCGTGAGTTGATCGACGCCGGGCACCATGTCGCGATGGTCGGCGACGGGGTCAACGACGCACCTGCGCTGGCCCAGGCCCACCTCGGTGTCGCGATCGGCGCGGGTACCGACGTCGCAGTCGAGACCGCAGACGTGGTCCTGATGCGCTCGGACCCCCAGGACGTCGCCGTGGCGCTGCGGATCGGTCGAGGGACCGTCGCCAAGATGCGGCAGAACCTCACCTGGGCCATCGGCTACAACTCCGTCGCACTGCCCGTCGCGGCCGGCGTCTTCGAACCCGCCCTCGGCCTCGTCCTCCGACCAGAGATCGCCGCCGTCACGATGGCCGGATCCAGCCTGCTCGTCGCGGTGAACGCGCTGACCCTCAAACGGCTCCGACTGCTCCCGCCCGCCGCAGGCAGCAGCCCGAGGGCCCGGCGACCGCGGGTCGAGCAGATCGAGCAGGAATGATGGCGGCTCTTGACGCGGACGTCGTGATCGTGGGAGCCGGCCCGGGCGGCTGTGCCGCGGCGCTGGCCGCGCTGCGTGCACGCGGGGACGCACGGGTGCTCCTCCTGGACCGCGCACCCCGCGGGCCTTGACAAGGTCTGTGGAGACGCCGTCGGGCCGCGGGCCCGGCAGACGCTGGAGGCGCTCGGCGCGGAGACGGTGTTGCGCCACGAGGAGCAGGTCAGCCGGTTCCGGCTGGTGTCCCCGTCGGGCCGGTCAGTGTCCGGTGCGGTGTCGACGCCGGGCTTTGTCGTGCCGCGGCGAGTTCTGGACGCCCGGTTGCTGGACGCCGCGGTCGCTGCAGGTGCGCAGTTCCACCGGGCCACGGTGGCAGCGGTGTCGACAGGCGCTACGGACGTCGTGGTGACCCTACGCGGCGGCGGGACGGTCCGTGCAGCCGTCGTGGTCGGGGCCGACGGCGCGAACTCCGTGGTCCGGCGCAGCATCGGAGAACCGCCGAACCGGGACACCCACCTGGCTCTGGCCGTGCGGGGGTACATGGACCGGCCGCCGGACTTTCGCGAGCTGCTGATCCGGTGGCACCCGGTCGCGCGTGGCGTCGCCTATGCGTGGGCGTTCCCGACCGCGGACGGTCACGTGAACGTCGGATACGGGGCGCCCGTGAGTGAACCGCCCCGGGATGTCCGGAGACCGTGGCCTGCCCCGGGTCTGACGGAGTCGAACGGGCTGGACTCTCACGCCACCGGTGGTTGGTTCTCGAACTGTATCGGCGACAGGTAGCCCAGGGCGGAGTGGCGACGTTGCCGGTTGTAGAAGATCTCGAGGTACTCGAAGATCGCGTTCGCGAGCTCGATCCGGGTGCGCCAGCGTCGCCGGTTGAGGAGCTCGACCTGCATTCGGGACCAGAACGACTCCATCATCCCGTTGTCGTAGCAGTCCCCGATCGAGCCCATCGACGGGACCAGTCTCGAGGCCTTCGCGCGCTCGGTGAAGGCCCAGGAACCGAACTGGACGCCCTGGTCGATGTGGATCACGGTGCCGTTGATGTCGCGGCGGTTGTCGATGGCCATTCCGAGCGCGTTCGTGACCAGGGCCGCGGTCGGTGAGGCGTCGATGGACCAGCCGACGACCCGACGCGAGTACGTGTCCAGGACCACGGCGCAGTACGCCTTGCCCTCACGGGTCGGGTGCTCGGTGATGTCGGTGACCCACAACGCGTTCGCCCGGCTACGGGCGAAGTCCCGGTTGACCAGGTCGGAGGCGTAGGTGTCCGGCTTGGCGTGCTTCCACTTTCGGCGCCCGGGAAGTCCTGCCAGGCCGGCGCGGGTCATGAGCAGCTCGACCTGGCCGTGCCCGACGGTGATGCCGTGCCCGAGGACGAGCTCGGCGTGGACACGCCGGGCGCCGTAGACGCCACGTGAGGCGGTGTGTATGGCGCGGATCTGCTCGGTCAGGTTCGTGTGCCGCACCGCCCGCGCTGAGGGCCGCCGGTTCCGCCACTCGTAGTAGCCCGACTCTGCGACTCCGAGCAGGCGGCAGGACCGCTGCACCGAGTGCCCGTCAGCGGCCATCCGTCGGACGGCCGCGTAGCGGACTTTTGGGGGCACCACTCCCTTCAACAGCTCCAGGGCTCGTTGCGCGGCGGCCAGCTCGGCCTGCAACCGGGCGATGCTGCGCTGGGCCGCCGCGAGCTCGGTCTTCTCGCTCGTCGTCGCGCCGGCCTGCAGGCCGCGGTCAATGCGGTCCTGCCGGCGCCAGCTGTAGATGGTCTGCTCGCTGATCTCCAGGTCGCGCGCGATGTCAGCGACCTTGCGTCCGGACTCGAGCAGATCCAAGACCTTGCGACGGAACTCAGCCGGGTAGCCCCTCGGGGCCATCGATGCCTCCTGTGCTCAGACGGCACAAGAATCCAACATCATCGACTCCGTAGTCCCCGGGGCAGACCATCTCCGGACACGCCGGGGCGATTCAACCTCGTGGTGGCGCGCCGGCCTGTCATGGAGTGGGATCGGGGATCGTGACGCGGTCACCGCTCGCGTGACTAGTGTCGGTTGTGGCTCCGTCCGGGGCTTGTCCGGGTGCGTTGTCCGGGCATGTCCCGAGTCAGGGTGCCCGTTGACTCAGTGCGCGAATCGTGGTCGACAGCCTGTCTGCCAAGCTGTCCCGCGAGATCCATGCCCCGGCGCCGAGGTCGATGGCGCTGCGGTAGTAGTCGCTCGACGGTTCCGGCCCGACGACGACCACGCGATCTCTCGGGAAGCGGCGCAGCGCATCGCGGCAGCAGGCGGGGAAGTCTCCGGTGTCGACGACGAGCAGATCGGGTCGGTAGCGCTCGAGGGCGTCGGCGAGCATCTCACCCTCGTGGGGTATCAGGGCCGTACACCCACAGTCCCGGGCAAGGATCTCGCAGACGAAGCGCTGCACGAGCGTGTGCCGTATCGCTACCAGCGCGGTGCTGCTTCCTCCGGGGTCGGCCTCGCTAGATCCGTGAGGGTCCCCGAGGATCGCCTCAACGCCCGGCGACGCGTCTGTGTCCGGGGCCGTGACACTGTGGGGCACAGGGTCGCTGTGGAGGGTAGAAGGCGCTGGCTGCGCTGCAGCGTTGTCGAGATGCACCATGTCACCGCCCTCCTTGTAGAAGTGTCAGTGCTGACCTGTGCTGCGGACATCCGCACCGCCTACGCAGTGGGTAGGTGGGTTCCCCGCGGACCGTCTATCGCGCGCCGGCCGGCGTCGTGGGCCTCCGCGGCTCCAGGAGCCGGAGTCAACGACTGGGAGGTCACGTCTCCTCGAGGAGCCCGAAGTCGCGGGCGACCGCGACCAGGTCGGCGCGGGTGTGCCGCTGGAGCTTCTGGGTCAGGTGCATCCGGTGCGTTTCGACGGTCCGTACGGACAGGAACAGCTCGCCGGCGATCTCTGCGTTCGTGTGCCCCGTCGCGATCAGGCGCAGGACGGCCTCTTCGCGTTCGGTCAGCTCGCCACCGGGGCCGTTGACTCGTCGACCGGGCTCGGGCGCGGTGAGCAGCGCGGCTCCGAGGGACGGGTGGACGTAGGCGCCGCCTCCCGAGACGGTCCGTACTGCCGCGACCAGTTCGACGTCCGCGGCGTCTTTGAGCAGGTAGCCGGTGGCGCCGGCTGCGAACGCTTGCCGCACGTACCCGATGTCTTCCTGCATGGTCAGGACCAGGACGCGGGTGGCCGGGCTCTGGTCGCGTACCAGACGCGTGGCGTCGATCCCGTTGGTTCCGTGCAGCCCGATGTCCATGACGACCACATCGGGGCGGTGGGTGGCCACTGCGGCTGTCGCGTCCTCGGCGGTGGCGGCCTCGCCGACCACGGTGATGTCTGGCTCGGCTTCGAGGATCAGCCGTAGGCCCGTCCGGACAACGCGATGGTCGTCGCACAGGACAACTGTGATCATGGTGGTCATCGCGGAGTCTCGCTCGTCTCGCTCATGTCTGCGGTCCCTCCAGGGGTACGCGCAGCGCGACCGTCGTGCCGTGGCCCACTCGTGACGTTACCCGCACGGCGCCCCCGATGAGGGCGGCACGTTCGGCCATACCCCGTAGGCCCAGGGAGGTGGCGTGCTTCGAGACGTCGAAGCCTCGGCCGTCGTCGATCACGTCGGCGCTGAGGCGGTCCTGGGTCGCGGTGATCCGCACGACGACATGCTGCGCTCCGGCGTGCCGGACGACGTTGGTGAGGGACTCCTGCACGACCCTGTAGGTGACCGTCTCCACGGGAGCCGGTAGCCGTGGAGACCCATCCGAGGGATCATGTTGGGTCGCCCCGGGGTGGCCCTGCGCTTGTCGTGTGCTCTGGCGATAGTCCTGCTGCAAATCGATGTCGATGTTGTCTCGAGCGGTCAGGTCCGTTACGAGACGTTCGAGAGCCGCGGCCAGACCCAGGTCGTCAAGGACGGTCGGGCGCAGCCCGGAGGCCAACTGGCGGACCTCGGTGAGGGCCTGGGCTATCAGGCTGCGCACGTCCGCGATCCGACGGTCGACCTGTTCCATGTCCAAGGGGTCGGTGCGCAGACCCGTCTCGACCAGGTGCAGCCCGAGCAGGACGCCGGTCAGGGACTGACCGACCTCGTCGTGCAGGTCTCGGGCGACCCTTGCGCGCTCCTCCTCCTGGGCGGTGATGACGTCCGCCAGGGTCTGGCTGCGAAGCCGTGTGCGCTCCTGCGCAGCCGCAGCCTGCGCGAGGGCCTCGCCGCGTTCGCGTTCGGCGGTCACCAGGTGTGCGCCGTCGATCGCGCACGCCGCGAAAGCGGCCAGCGTCGTCAGGGACCACTCGTCGGAGAGGTCGAACGAGGGCCCCTCGTCCTGGGCGACGTACAGGTTGCCGTGG
The DNA here is from genome assembly GCF_002198675.1 of Kineosporia sp. R_H_3. Taxonomy (GTDB): domain Bacteria; phylum Actinomycetota; class Actinomycetes; order Actinomycetales; family Kineosporiaceae; genus R-H-3. The sequence continues at coordinate 6,947 of NZ_MWLL01000017.1, forward strand.
CGCCGGCCGCCGCTGCGGATCGGGACGCCGAGGAAGGAGGTGAGCCGCGGATGGCCGGAGGGCAGACCGACGTAGCTGGGATGCTGCTCGACGTCGGATGTCCGGACCGGGCCGTCGGCGAGCGCGGTCACCGAGAGCAGCCCCCAGCCGCGTGGTAGTCGCCCGATCCGGGACACCACCGCGGGACTCATTCCGCGGTGCAGGAAACGAACTGCGGTGCCTGCGGAGTCGTACTGCGCCAGCGCAGCGTACCGGGCGCCCGTGACGGCCAGAGCGGAGTCGAGGATGCGTTCCAGGATGCCTGCTTCATCCGTCTCCCGGGCCACTGCGAGCGCCGCCTCGAGAAGCACGGCGTGTCGCCGAGGGTCAGGGAGGTCGGACGTTGTCGTTCCTTCCGGTGGGTGGTCTTCGCGTCGAGGTCCCGGCATCACCACGACTACCGAGGATAGTACTCGAGCTGACGGTTATCCCACGCGAACCGCTGCAGGCGTTGACGCGACGGTCGCCCCGCGAAGGGCCGGCCGACGACTCGTGGCGATCAGGTGCGCGAGACGCGGGTGTACACCACAGTTGCAGTCCAGATGGCACGCTTGCTGACGAATCCGCCAGTCTTGGGAGCGTCGTACATCATGCCGTTCCCGGCGTAGATACCGTTGTGGTAGACGCGGCCACCGGAGACGAACGAGACCAGGTCGCCGGGACGTGCCTGCGATCTGGGCACCTGGGTGGTGGCTCGCATCTGCTGGTCTGCCGTTCTGGGGAGGCTGACCCCGACCGCCGCGTACACGTATCTCACGTATCCCGAGCAGTCGAACCCTGCGGGAGTGGTGCCGCCGTAGAGGTAGGGAACGCCCACGTACCTGGCCGCTACGGCCAGCACCTCGGACGCGTCCGCTGCCTGGTCGGGGGTGGTTGCACGGGGGGCGCCGGTCCCGGTCCTGGGCGCGGTCGTGCCCCCACTGGTCGGGGAAGCCCGCCGGTTGCCGCGGGAGGCCTTCGCTGGTGTCGCGTTGCGTGCGGGCCGCGCCGATGCTGCGGCAGGACGGGGACGGGTGACAGCACTGATCGTGGTGTCCGGTGCGAACCGGACGGTCACCGGGGGCGCGGTGAGGGGCTGTCCCGTCAGGGCGCCCGGCGCGAGCCGGGTGGCAGTACCCGACGCGAGGCCGCGTGCGGCGGTGACGCCCGGGTCGATTGGCGCGACGGATGCTGTCGCGGCGGGAGAGCGGTCGCCGCCGGCGTAGGCCGCCAAGACCGGGATGCTGCCTGTGAGGGCGAGCCCGGAGGACATGGCGATCGCGACGCTTCCGCGGCTCAGGGTGGGTGCGCGGTCCGTGACGGCCGCGCGGGCGATCGTGAGCGGTGTGCTGGCGCAGCGTTCGGCTCTATGCCGCGCGGGGCGTGCCTCAGTCATGTGTGCCCTCTGACACCTGCGGGGTTAGCTGTCGGGTTCGGGCAGAGGAAGCGCCCGGCCGCGTCTGCGGCTTCACCCCAAAGGAGCCAGATGTCGCACCGGCCCCGCGATTGGGTTCCCCGTCCCTGCCATGGACTCGAAGACGTACCACGGATGGCAGGGCTCGGCGTCCGCGGTGGCCGTTCTCGAAGAGACGGCGCCCGCACCATACTCACGGGTCCGCGATGCTGCGCAACCGGCCAGGACGACACCGGGCCACCATTTACCGAATCTTCATGGAGCACCCGGCATCCCGAGATGTGCTCGCGGGTGCACAGTCGAGGGGTTGTGACGGATCAGGGCAGCGACAGCGAGGCGAAGGTGCGTGGGATCAAGGTGGTGGCGGCTCAGAGCACCGTGGACCAGGCCGCGGCCCAACCTTGGGCGATGACCACGACATCGGTCCACAGCCCGGTGACCTCCGCCGCCCCCAGCAGGACAAGTCCCGCGCCCCCCACGCGAAGCAACGCCTGGGCGTGCACGCGGGGCCAGGAGAACGCACGCGCGGCCCGTTCGGTGAAGACGGCCGTGACCACGAACGGCAACCCGAGTCCCAGGCTGTAGGCGAAGGCCAGCGCGGCGCCCCGGCCGGCTCCGGCCGCGGAAGTGGCGAGCGCCAGGACAGAGGCCAGCGTGGGGCCGATGCACGGCGTCCATCCCAGCCCGAACAGGACCCCGAGGACCGGTGCGCCGACGAGTCCCGTCCGTGGGCGATAGGAGACGCGCAGCGAGCGGGAGGCCCAGGGCAGTCTCGCCAGCACGCCGGCGAATGACAGTCCCAGCACGATGGTCAGCACGCCCAGGGTCACCGTCAGGGCCCGCTGGTGAAGGACCAGGGCTCTCCCGGCGGCCCCGAAAGCGGCACCGTACGCGGTGAACACACCCCCGAACCCTGCGACGAACAATGCGGCGCCGGCGGCCGTCCGCGCAGGTGTCGGGCGTGGGGGCCGACCCGCCACGGCCGTGGAGAGGAGGTCACCACCCACGGTTCCTGACACGTAGGCGAGGTATCCCGGTACCAGGGGGAGGCAGCACGGAGAGGCGAAAGAGACCAAACCGGCCGTCGCTGCGACAAGGACAGCCAGCACAAGCGGGCCGTGGGTGACGATCTGCCCCGTGGCGGTGGCGTCCACCCTTCCAACCCCCTCCGTAGAAATGTCACTCGACGGGTATGAGAGGACTACTAGAGAGCATAGTAGGAGACGGTCAGCGACAGATCCCGGTCATCACGAGCAGCGGCAGGTAGCGCCCGACAAGGTTCCTCGGTCTGCCAGGCGTGGCGGCAGGGCTCGCTGCGCCGTCGGCAGGGCGGCTTACGATGAGGCCGACAAGTGGAGGACGGTTGCGACGACTAGGTGACCTGGAAGCGGCGGTGATGGACCGGCTGTGGGGCCAAGACCGTGCCGTCAGCGTCAGAGAGGTTCTCGAGGACCTGAATAAGGACCGCGCACTGGCCTACACGACGGTCATGACGGTTCTGGACAACCTCCATCGCAAAGGCCTGGTCACGAGGACGCAGTCGGGCCGCGCCTACTTCTACCTACCGGTCAAGAGCCGCGCGGAACATGCGGCCGATCTGATCGCGGGGGTCCTCGAACAGGCTGCCGACCGCACCGTGCCGCTGCTGCATTTCGTCCAGAGCCTGACACCGCAGGAGATGCACCGTCTGCGGACGGCGCTGGACGCGTCCAGGGTCGCAGATCGGCAGATGCCGGACGGCGTTGGCATCGGCACCGAGGCCGGCACCGAGACCGGCACCGAGGCTGCGCCGCCGCAGGCCGGCCGCCGGTCTCGCCGCCCCGCAGCCAGCACGGACGCTGCATCCGCGCCACGGACACGGACACGGGGTCGGGGCCGGTGAGAACGGCGGTTGCTCTCTTCGGGTACGCCGCGGTGGTGGGCTCGCTCGGGGTCCGATGGCTGAGCGGAGTCCGCTGGAGACTACGGGCACCCCGCTTGGCGCTGTGCATGTGGGCGTTCGTGCTGCTGAGCTCGCTGACCTCGCTCGTGCTGGCCGGGCTGCTCACGGCCGCGCCGGACTCTGGCTTCACCGTGAGTCTGGCTGACCTCATGCATGCCTGTGCGGCGGCGGTGGAGCAGGCCTACCGGGCGCCGGGTGACGCGCTGCTGCATACCGGTGGGGCGGTCCTGGCGTTCGGAACCATCGCCTGGGTCCCAGTCCAGTTCGCGGTGTACTGGTGGTCCTTGCACCGGCACCGCGCACGGCATACCCGCCACCTGCGCCTGATCGCGCGCCCTGGCCCGTTGCCGGGGGTCGTCGTTCTGGACCACCACGTTCCCGCGGCGTACTGCCTCGGCGGAAGGCGCGGCGTCGTCGTGCTGACGTCCGCCGCCCTCGTCGTCCTCGACGCGGCCGAGCTGGAGGCCGTACTGGCTCACGAAGCCGCCCACCGCGCCGGACGCCATCACCTGGTGCTGACCGTGACCCGAGCGCTGTCCCGGTGCCTCGCACTGCTCCCGACGGCTCGACGGGCCGTCTCGGCCGTCCACGAGCTCTTGGAGATGGTGGCCGATGACGCCGCGGTTGCCGCGGCCGGATCTGGCGCTACCCGGTCGGCCCTGCTGAAGATCGCCGTTCCGGGTTTCGATGGGCGCCAGGTCATGCTTGCTGCCGGGGACACCGCAGTCCTCCTGCGCCTGCGCCGACTGCAGGACCGTCCACGGCCGCTGCAGCGAATCTCGTCGGTCGCGATGCTGGCCGCGGGCCTGGCGGTGGCCACCCTCCCGCTCCTGGTGGCCGCGGCGCCGGCATTGACCGCAGTCCGATGGGACTACTGCCCGCTCTCATGAGGGGGGCCATTCTGGCCGCGGCTCCCCCGCGGTCGTTGCCGCGCCAAGCCGGTCGAGCCGGATCGAGCGGGACCGCGACGTCGACGGCACCGGCGAGCCTGCCGGAACAGGCTTCGGGACCGATATCGACTGCCGCTGCTGACCAGGGCTCGTGACGCCCTCGCCGGACAGCGTCGACCCATGCACTCGCGAGGCGGACATCGTCGAAGCCAACCACTACTATGCGAAGTAGTAGTTATTGGCCGCGATGTCGAGCGGCGCACGGCTCGCCGTCGTCGCCGCCGCCACCAGGATGGTGATGGACGCATGAAGAAGGCGGGTCGGAAGCAGGGCCGCAACCCAGGCCCGGTACCGGGCACAGCCGCGGCCACGGGACGAACCCCGACCGGGAGCCACGGCCTTCCCGCGGGCGACAGACCCGCCGCCGACGTGGACGCGGCCGCATCGGCGATACCGAGCGCGTTCCTCCGTGCTGCGCATCCTCCGAGACTGCACGCCGACCGAACCCGCGGACTCAGTGACGCCGCGGTGGTCGACGACAGAGTCGGGGCGGTCCTGGCTGGAACGGGCCTTCCGCCCGAGGGGACCCGCCGGTCGCCCGGCGCTCGTTCCGACGGTGGAAGATCGCCTGGGCGGTCGGCCTCCAACTCGCCGGCGCAGCCGGGCGTTCCGGTCTGCGATCCCGCCGCCTTCCAGGGATGGGTGTGGCCGCATCTGCTGCGGAGACGGCCCGTGACCTCGGTGGAGATGGCACGTTCCCTGTGGCGAGTCCTCGATGCCGTCGAACCGCAGGCCATCTCGTTGACGTACTGGTTCCGCACCTCGGCGACGGTGAGCCCGACCGACACCGCGCCCGCGCCGGTCGAGGTGCGGGTCGCGGGCCGACGGCGCCCGGACGACACGCAGCCCGAGGAGTACGCGGACGTGAGGCGCGAGCGCTGCAGGGACGCCGTCGACGAGGTGTACCGCTTGGACGTCGGTCTACCACCGGGCGGAGTCGTTGCGTGGACGATCAGAGTCCAGGACCTGACCCCCGGCGTCTGGGACCTCACCGCGAGCCCCGTCCTGCCCGTCGGTGCGACCACCACTCGCGTGGTGCCGCGTCATGACGCGAGCGTCGCCCTGTCGGGGCGGACCGTCTTCACCCCCCTGGCGAAGAACGTCGCGCCAGGCGTGCGTGTCGGTGCTTGGCCGGCCCTTGTCGCGACCGGCGCCGCGGCGGGACTGGGGTTGCAGTACACGCTCGCCCGCCAGGCGGGGCTGCCGGCCGGACTCGTCACCGCGCTGTCGCTGCTCGCCTGTCTGGTCGGGGTGGTGGGCGCGAAGTCGTACTACCTGATGACGCATCCACGTGATCGCTACCGCGAACTGACAACCGGGATGTCGGTGCAGGGGTTCGTGCTCGGCGTACTGATCACGTTGGGTGCAGCCGTGCCGGCGTGGGGCCTCTCGCTCGGTGCCGTGCTCGATGTGAGCATCCCCGGCCTTCTCGCCGGACTTGCCGTGGGACGACTCGGCTGCCTTCTCGGTGGCTGCTGCGTAGGACGTCCCACTGCCTCGCGGTGGGGCCTGTGGTCCTCTGACCGGGCCCTGGGTGTGCGGCGGATCCCTGTGCAGCTGCTCGAGTCGTCCAGCGCGGCGATCCTTGCCGTCGCCACGCTCCTGATCGTTCTCGAGACCGGTACACGGACGGGAGCGATGTTCGTCGCCGGCCTGTCCACGTACATCCTGGTTAGGCAACTCCTTTTTCCCTTGCGGGCCATCGAGCGAGCCACTCGTCACGGTCGCCGGATCACGCTCTGGGCCTCGGCAGGAGTCAGCGTTGTCGCCACCACCCTGCTGGCGCTCGGAGTCGCGTGACCCGGCAGGCCCCGGTCCGCGCGGGCTGCGCCTGACTACCAGGTGGCGCGTATGACGCCGGGGTCCTGGCTGTGGCGGCGGCGCTCGGCCCAGTAGGACATCGTGCTCTCCGGCTCCGGCCGGCGGTGGCCCACGCCGACCATCATCGGCTCCGCTTGCCCGGACCGCGGTTGTCCGATCTCAGTCACGGGCTTCTTCGCGAGGCCATGCGTACATGTCCGCATCGACACGCGGACATCGCCCGGATCCGGGAGCGCCGGAGGTCGCCGCACAGTGACTGTGGCGTCCCGTCGTCCGGGGCGCAGCGTCCGCTGGCAGCAGCGCACCTGTCCTCGTCCTGCGCGGTTCGGATGGCTCGAACCAGGTGACCAGGTGGGGCGCGGCGGCTCGCGGCCCGGTTAAGGAGCGGTGATGACGAATTCACTTGTACGACTCCGTCAACATAGCAGCACGCCTGGTTCAGCCCGTGGCGCGACCGCGCGCTGGTGCCACCGGGTCGCCGTCGCGGTCCTAGCCGCTGTCCTCGTTGGGGTCCCCGTCGGCTCGGCGTGGGCCGACGAGGAGGGGGAGTCCGACCAGGCGCGGGTCCTGGTCCAGCAGGCCCTCGCGCTCCTGGTGAACGGGAACACCGTGGAGTCGGTGCGCGAGAAGCTGGACGACGCCGTTGGCGCGCCGATCCAGGAGGGCGTTGACATGGCGGTCGTGGAACGTGTGAGGCCGTCGCTCGACCAGCCCTCCGCGGTGTCGGGGGAGAGTGACCGGGAACGCATCGCGTCCCAGCTCCAGCCAGCTCTCCTGCCCGCGGTGACAGTGACGATGGCCACCGGAGCGGACACGGGCACCACGGTGGTCCTGCCCGAGCTCAAGCCGGCTCGAGGAGTGACCGACCCCGGTGACGCAGGTCTGCTGGGCAGCGCAGCGCTGGCGATCGGCGTCGGCGTCACGCTGGCCTACCGGTGGCGTCCGGCCGTGACCGTCGCGTCGCTGCGCCGCGCCGAACGCGAGGAAGCCGTCACACCCGAGGAAGGGGTACGGCCATGACTGACAGCCCTACGCGCAGGCCCCCCCGAACCGGTGGGGACGACGCTCCCGGTTCGGTCATCCCGGATCCCGGCGTCAGAGCGAACGGTGGACAGGAACCACCGCCGCGTCGAACGATCGGCGACGGGCCCGGGACGGCGCGACCCCCGGCGTGGCGTCGGGTCGTCGCGGTGGTGGACGAACGCATGGGTATCGACGCCTTGCGCTACGAGGTGCCCGAACATGCGAACAACGTCCCCTGGAGCCTGGGCGGCCTCACCGCCGTGTCGTTCGTGACGCTGCTGGTCAGCGGGATCTATCTGGCGCAGTTTTACGATCCGATGCCTGAGACAGCCAATCAGTCCATCCGTTCGATCATGACCGACGTGTGGCTCGGTAGCTTCGTGCGCGGTATCCACTACTGGGCAGCGCAGGCGATGTTCGTCCTCGCACTGCTGCACATGTTGCGGATCTTCTTCCACGGCTCCTTCAAGAAGCCTCGCGAGGGCAACTGGGTCGTCGGGTCAGCAATGCTCCTGTTGACCTTCCTCGCCGTCTTCACCGGTTCGGTGATCAAGTGGGACCAGGAGGGCTACGAGGCCCTGATGCACAACCTGGACGTCGCGGAGCTGCTGGGTGGCGCCGGGCTATGGTTCACCCCGCAGCTCACGACCCGGGTATCTCTGCTGTTCCGGCTCTACACCGCCCACGCCGTGATCATCCCGGGCCTGATCCTTGCGCTCGTCGTGATCCATGCGCTGCTGGTCAAGCGCCACAAGATCTCGTCGCATCCTTCGGTCCCGGCATCCGCAGTCGAGCCCACCGAGCCGTTCACGGCCCATCTGCGGCGTGTCGCCGCCTGCGGTCTCGTCGTCGTCGGGACGCTGTCCGTCCTGGCAGTACTGATCCCACCGGTGGTCGGCCCGACGCCTGTCGAGGGTGTCGAGACGACGCGGCCGCTGTGGTTGTTCTGGTGGTTCTTCCCGCTCGAGCAGTGGTTCGGAGTGCCGTCCGTCGGCCTCGCCATCGCCGGCGTGTTCCTGCTGGTCTTCGCGGTGCCGTTCCTCGATCGCAGTGCGAAACGGCGCCTGCGTGAACGCCTGTGGTCCCTGGGGGTGGCAGCCGTAGTCCTGGTCACTCTGCTGGCCGTGACCGTGAACGTGTGGATCAACAACCCGCGGGGTCATTGACATGACGCGTCGGGTGACGCCTTCAGCCGTAGCCGACGACTCGACGGTCATCACCGAGGCAGTGCAGGCCGCGGCACGCCGCGCCGGAGTGTGGTTCTGGTGCCTCGCCGTGGTGGGCTTGCTGGACATGGGCTGGCTCTATGCATCCTTGACCTCCACGCCGTCCGCCCTTGTCGGGCTATCGGTGGCCGCTTCCGGGCTATCGCTGGTGCCCGTGGTCGTGCAGGCGGCGCGGCTCCGGGCCGCCGTGAGCACCTTCGTGCACATGTCGTCCGCGGCTGCGCGACCAGGTAGAAGGATCATCCCCCGCATGAAGGACTGGTATGCGGCTTCAGCGAACCTTCACGGCGCGCGACGGCCACTCTCCACACCGCGGATCGATGATGGACATGCAGCCGAGCGCAAGGAGTCGTGCCCGTCACGCGCCCCGCTCGGGAGACACCACCAAACAGGCCTCAAAGGCCGGAGACGAACATGAACAGACCGCGCATCAACATCTCGACCGGCGAGCGAGCCGGGCGGGTCCTCCTCGGCGCAGCCGGTGTGGCTGCGGGAGCGGCACTGCTGACCCAGTCACCCGGTGCGGTGGCTGCGGTGCTGGAGGTGCTCCTGGCCCTCGCAGGTCTCGACCTTGTGGTCACAGGCCTGATGGGCCACTGCCCGCTCTATCGGCTGCTCGGCCACGTCCCCGCCTCCTTGAGGAGGGCGGCGTGACTCCGATCGGGGACAACGAGGGCGCCCGGCGCGAGGGGGAGACCCGCCCGCCCGTCGGACCTTTCGGCCCGATGGAAGACCCATCGGACGCCGCGGCGAGGTGGGAACCCAGACCACCGCAGGATCGCCCGCCGGGTCACCGAGGGCACGCGGGCCATCGGTGGATGATGCTCGCCTGCTGCGTCCCCATGCTGGTGATCGCGGTGACGCTGGTGGTGACCGGGGTCGCGAACGCGGGTGCGATCGTCATCGCGTTGGTCTGCACGGCGATGATGGCGTTCATGATGATGGGTATGGGCCACGGGGACGGCCGAGACGCGCCGGACAACGCACACGGCCTCGATGGTCACGAGGAGCATGACCGCCGAGGTCGCTGAGAACGCCGTGATCTTCAGAGATTCTTCATGCCGTGGCGGCAGGAAAACGCATGCGGTGTTCGGCAGGCTGGTGCCATGGCAGTTGGTGCAACGGGTGTGACCGATGAGGGCGGCGTCGACGGGAAGCGAGGCGCCTCGGCGTCGGGCGGACCGGCCCCTGGTGCCTCGCGACGCGTGCTGGTCGTGGATGACGAGGCGCCGTTGGCGCAGTTGGTCGCCAACTACCTGGCGCGCGACGCGTTCGAGGTGACGGTTGTCGGGGACGGGCTCGCCGCTGTGGAAGCCGCGCGCACCGTCGACCCGGATGTCCTGGTGCTCGACCTCGGGCTGCCCGGCCTGGACGGCATCGAAGTGTGCCGGCAGGTTCGGATGTTCTCCGACTGCTACATCCTCATGCTCACCGCCCGCACCGATGAGGTCGACAAGCTCGTCGGGTTGTCCGTGGGCGCCGACGACTACATGACCAAGCCGTTCAGCCCTCGGGAACTTCTTGCACGGGTCCACGTGCTCCTTCGCCGCCCTCGGGCAGGCGCGCAGCGGCCGCAGGTCGTGGAGGAAGCGCCGCCTCGCATCTTCGGTCGACTGCGTGTCGACGTGGCAGCACGCGAGGTCGAGGTGGACGGCCACCCGGTCGCCCTGACCCGGACCGAGTTCGACATCCTGGAGGCGCTGTCCGCGCACCCGAAGCGTGTGTTCTCGCGGTCCGCCTTGATCGCTGACGTCTGGGGACGGGACTGGGTGGGTGACGAGCATCTCGTCGACGTTCATGTCGGCCACCTCCGTCGCAAGCTTGGGGACGACGCGTCGAACCCCACCTTCATCCGCACGGTCCGTGGCATTGGATACCGAATGGGCGGGGGCGGTGAGTGAAAATTGTGCGGCGTCGAACTGGACGGATCGGGGCACGACGGCTGACACGCGGGGACCGGACCGGCCGGCCAGGGCCTGGACTCGCGGCTCGACTGATCTCCGCCCAGCTGCTGGTCATCTGCACGGCCGTCGTCACGGCCTGGGTGGTCGCTGCGGCCGTCGGCCCACGCATCTTCCACGGTCATCTGAACCGGATCTCGCACGCGGACTCGCCGGCACAGGCGCAGTTCCACGCGGAGCAGGCGTTCCGTGATGCGAGCCTGATCTCGACGGCAGTGGCACTGATCGCCGCGCTCAGCGTGGCGATGGCTGTGAGCTCGTACGTCACACGGCGGATCTCCTCACCGGTGTCGGCCCTGGCCGCGGCCGCGCAAGAGGTCGCCGGAGGCCACTACGACGTGAGAGTTCCGCGGCCGGCGCTCGGTGTGGAGTTCCAGACGCTGGCGCGGTCGTTCACGTCGATGGCGGAACGACTTCAGAGCGTCGAGGTCACGCGGCGCAGGTTGCTCGCGGATCTGGCGCACGAGATGCGGACTCCCGTGGCCACTCTGGACGCCTACCTGGAGGCGATCGAGGACGGCGTCGCGAATCTGGACGTTGCCACGTCAGCGGTCCTGCGTGCGCAGACCCGACGGCTCGCGCGTCTGGCCGAGGACGTCACGTCGGTCTCCCGTGCCGAGGAGCACCAGCTCGACCTGTATCTCACCCTGGTCTGGCCTGGGAACCTTGTCGCTGCGGCCGTCAACGCGGCGGCCGAACGCTACGCCGCGGCCGGCGTGACGCTTTCGCACGTCGTGGCGCCTCAGAGCCCAGAGGTCCACGTCGACATCGACCGAATGGGCCAGGTGCTGGGAAACCTGCTCGACAACGCGTTGAGGCACACCCCTGCAGGTGGCCAGGTCCAGGTGCGCGTGTCGACGGACCTCGGCAAGGTCCGTATAGAGGTGGCCGACAGCGGTGTGGGGCTGTCACCCGAGCACCTCGCCCACGTCTTCGAGCGCTTCTACCGCGTCGATCAGGCCCGCGACCGTGCGCACGGAGGAAGCGGCATCGGACTGGCGATCGTGAAGGCCGTCGTCGAGGCTCACGGTGGCCGGGTGGCTGTCTCCAGCGACGGTCCCGGGCGGGGCGCCGTCTTCACCGTGGTTCTGCCCGCCGTCGCCCGGTCCGTCCAGCGCGGCGCGTCCTGATCCGCAAACCCCGTGGATCGGGATGCCGCTAACCGTCTCCGACGGGTCACTCCGTATCTCTGTCGGAATACCCGGCGGGGGTATCATCCTTGTAGTGCTCACGCCGAAGCCCCGCGGCGTCGAGAACAGCCCGAGCGGGGACCTCGAAGAGGAGGACACCGTGGCCAGCACCCCACGAGCGCCGGAACGAACCGTCACGCTGGACGTCAGCGGTCTGCGCTGGGCGACCTCGGCGGCGATCGTCGAGCGGGCGTTGACCCGCCGGCCCGGTGTCGTCGCGGTCGAGGCCAACGCGACCAGCCAGAGCGCCACCGTCACGTACGACCCTGGCGCGACGACGGTCGCCGAGCTGCGCGGCTGGGTCCGCGACTGCGGCTACCACTGCTCCGGGCAGGTCGTCCCGAACCACATCTGCGACCCCATGGCGGACGCGGAGTCCGCCCCCGCCGACCAGACCGACACCGCCGCGCACTCCCCCGCCGTCCACCATGGCGAGGCTCGCCACGAGGGGACCCATCACAAAGGCACGCACGACGCGGGTGTGGACCACGGCAGCAGTGCCCCTGCTCACGCGGACGGCGGGCACGGCGGTCATGCGGGGATGTCGATGGCGGACATGGTCGCGGACATGCGACGTCGGTTCGTCGTCGCCGGGGTGCTGTCGGTGCCGATCCTGCTCTGGTCCCCGATCGGCCGGGAGGTCCTGGGGTTCACCGTCGCGGCACCGTTGGGTCTGCGCGACGACGTCTTCTCGCTGCTGCTGAGCCTGCCCGTCGTGTTCTACAGTGGCTGGATCTTCTTCGCGGGAGCGTGGCAGGCGTTGCGCGCCCGGACGCTGGACATGATGGTCCTGGTCGCGGTCGCGATCGGCGCCGGCTGGCTGTACAGCGTCGGCATCACCCTGAACGGCGGAGGCGAGGTCTTCTACGAGGCCGCCTCCGTGCTCACCGCGTTCGTGCTGCTCGGCCACTGGTTCGAGATGCGCGCCCGCGGCGGCGCGAACGACGCCGTCCGCACGCTGCTGGAGCTCGCCCCCGCCAAGGCCGTCGTCCTGCGCGCCGGCGAGCAGGTCGAGATCCCGACGTCAGAGATCGTCGTCGGTGACCTGCTGCTCGTGCGACCGGGCGCCAAGGTGCCTGTCGACGGAGTCGTCGAAGACGGCGACAGCGAGGTCGACGAGTCCATGGTCACCGGCGAGTCCCTGCCCGTCGCGAAGCACCCCGGTGCCGAGGTCATCGGCGCGTCGGTGAACACGACCGGGTCACTGCGGGTCCGGGCGACGAAGATCGGCGCCGACACCGCCCTGGCCCAGATCGTCGCCCTGGTGCAGCAGGCACAGAACTCCAAGGCACCCGGGCAACGGCTCGCCGACCGGGCCGCGTTCTGGCTGGTGCTCGTCGCGCTCCTCGGCGGCGCCGGCACCTTCGGAGTCTGGCTGGCCGCCGGCCGCAACGCGTCCGAGGCCCTACTCTTCGCGATCACCGTGGTGGTGATCACCTGCCCCGACGCGCTCGGGCTGGCCACCCCGACCGCGGTCATGGTCGGCGCCGGACTGGGCGCCCAGCGTGGCGTCCTGTTCAAGAACGCCACCGCCCTCGAGGGGTCCGCCAAGATCGACACCGTCGTCATGGACAAGACCGGCACCCTGACCCGCGGCGAGCCCGAAGTGACCGACGTCCTGACCTTCCCCGCGGCGAGCAGCACTTCCACCGCAGCCCGCAAAGGGGACGACGCTCCCGGCCTCGTCGCGGTCATGACCGAGGCACGCCTCCTTGCTCTCGCGGCGGCCGTCGAGCGCGAGTCCGAGCACCCACTTGCCGCCGCAGTGGTCCGGCATGCGGAAGCGCAGGGCGCGCCCAGACTGGCTGCCTCGCAGTTCCTCAATGTCCCCGGCAGCGGCGCCGCCGGAATCGTCGACGGCCTCGCCGTCCTGGTCGGGGCCTCTCGGCTGCTGCACCAGCAGAACATCGACATCCCGGACGACGTCCTCGCCGCCCGTCAGCAGCTCAGCGAGACCGGCCGCACCGCGGTCTTCGTCGCCGTCGACGGCCACGCAGTCGCGGTCATCGCGATGGCCGACGCGGTCCGTGACACCGCCCGCGACGCGGTCGCCGCACTGCACGACCTCGGCGCCCGGGTCGTCATGCTCACCGGTGACAATGCCGCCACCGCGTCCCGGATCGCCGACCAGCTCGGCATCGACACCGTCATCGCCGGCGTCCTGCCCGACGGCAAGGCCGAGAAGATCCGCTCCCTGCAGGGCGCCGGGCGCCGGGTGGCCATGGTCGGCGACGGCGTCAACGACGCCCCCGCACTCGCCCAGGCCGACCTCGGGATCGCGATCGGCGCCGGTACCGACGTCGCGATCGAGACCGCCGACGTGGTCCTCATGCGCTCCGACCCGCTCGACGTCGCCACCGCCCTGCGCGTGGGCCGCGGCACCCTGGCCAAGATGCGACAGAACCTCTACTGGGCTATCGGCTACAACGCCATCGCCCTGCCCATCGCAGCCGGCGTCTTCGAACCCGCCTTCGGCCTCACGTTAAGGCCTGAGATCGCCGCCCTGTCGATGTCCGGATCGTCGTTCATCGTCGCCGTCAACGCCCTGCTCCTCAAGCGCCTGAGCCTGCCGGTCGCCGCGCGGACGTCTCACGGTAGCGGCGGCCAGGACGAGGGGATCACGCCACCGGCCGCCGGCCGGGACCGGCCTGCGCCCATACCAACTGCGCGCCAGGGCCACTGACGATGGCGTCCCCGTGCCGTCCGCCGCGCAGAGGCCGTCACGGCGGTGGACCGGCCGCACCTGCCCAGGAGCAGTGACCGGATGCGGACTCCCCCCGCCACGACCGACGCGTCGGCGCGCCGTGAGGAGTTGCGCGCGCTGGGACGTGTCACCGGTAGCCGGCTGCTCGTCCTCGAGGCCCTGGAAGCCTCACCTGCGAACCATCTGACCGCCCAGCAGATCCACGAGGCCTTGGGCGCCCTCGGCTACCGGAGCACGCTGTCGACGGTCTACCGCACCGTGACGTGGCTACTGGACGCCGGGCTGGTCCACGAGGTCGTCGACGGCCAGGGCGCCCGATGGGGCGCCCGAGCCCGGGCGCACCACCACCTGGTGTGTTCCCGTTGCGGCACAACCACTGATGCCGCGGACAGCGACGCCGTCGACGATTCCGTCGCGGACCTGTCCTCGCTTGCCGGGTGGGGACCCCCCACGGGCCGGCTCGCGATCACCGCGCTTTGCCCGCCATGCAACTCGGGAGGCACCTCTGCGAGCTCGACGCCAGCGACGTGAGAGGCACACCCGTGGCCTTGCCGGCTTCCTAAAGCAGTACTAATGACGTGTATCGGGCATGAATTCAGAGTGCAGTTGCGAACTCCTTGCATTAGGTTCGCCCGGTGACGTCCACCGTGGTGCCCACGACGCCTCAACGGGGCGGCCTCCGCCACCACCTGCGGTTCACCCGTGACGAGTTGCCAGCGCTGTTCGGTGTCCTGGGCGTCGTGACGTTCCTGCACGTCGCCGGCTGGGGGCTGTTCCTGTACTACAACTCCCGGCCCGAGTACCACTCGCTCACCAACGGCCAAGGGGCGCTGGTCTACGCAGGCGCGGGTGCGCTCGCCTACTCGTTCGGGCTGCGGCACGCCTTCGACGCCGACCACATCTCCGCGATCGACGACACCACCCGGCTGATGCTCGCCAAGGGCAAGAAGCCGCTCGCCGTCGGACTGTTCTTCTCCCTCGGACACTCCACGATCGTCATGGCCCTGTCCATCGGCGTCGCATTCGCCGCCAAGAAGGCCGTCGAGTTCCAGAGCTCGTTCGCCGACACCGGCGCAACGATCGGCGCCTCGGTCTCGGCGTTCTTCCTCTACCTCGTTGGCATCCTCAACCTCGTGATCCTCGTCGGGATCTGGAAGGTCTGGCGCAAGGCCAAGACGGGCCAGTTCAGCCACGAGCACCTCGAGCAGCTCCTCAACGAGCGCGGCCTCATGCGGCGCATCTTCCGCGGCCGCTTTGCCAAGGGCTTCGACCACTCCTGGCAGCTCTACCCCGTCGGAGTACTGTTCGGGCTCGGCTTCGACACCGCAACAGAGGTCGCCCTCCTCGGCATCTCGGCGACGGCCGCCGTAGGGACCGTCGGTGGGAGCCTGCCGCCCCTGGCGATCATCGCACTGCCGCTGATCTTCGCGGCCGGGATGTCGATGATGGATGCCCTCGACGGCATCTTCATGACCAAGGCCTACTCCTGGGCGTTCACCTCGCCCCTGCGGAAGATCTTCTACAACCTGACTACGACAAGCCTGTCCATCTTCGTGGCCCTGGTCATCGGCACCGTCCAACTCGTCGCAGTGCTGTCCCGCCACACCTCGATCGGCGCCGTCGAACCGTTCAAGACGATGGCAGAGGTCGATCTGGGGAAGATCGGTTACTTCATCGTCGGGTCGTTTGTCGCAGCCTGGCTGTTCTCGGTAGTCCTGTGGCGCGTGCGCCGCTACGAGCAGCGCCTCCCCGACGGCATCGACGCGACCGAACATAGCCACAGGGAGATTCACATCGACCGTGCGGAACCGACGAGCCCTGTGCAGCGGAACCTCTGACCCAGGGGCCGGCCCCTCTGCTGAGATACCCGGGAGGTATTGAGCAGAGAGTTTATCCACAATGAGGACCCGACGTTGAGGGGTCGGAACCTGTTGAAGGTCTGGCCCGTTGGCGCTGGGGCCACCACCTGGTCTCGCTGACAGCGAGGTGCAGGCGTGCGCGGGCCAGGACGCCTGGAATCCATCAGGTCAGGCCCGTCGTCGATCGCGGGGGGTCCTCGCTGTGGCGCTGAACCTCGAAGGGTCAGTTGGAATGCCTACAGTCGAACGTCGCATACCGCTGTCGCGCACTCTCCTTGGGCCAAGTACAGACAGCAATGGTCGCGTCAACTGATCTCCCGTGATCCCCGGGGAGCACGGAGATCACCCTTGATAGTCATGCGTGGCATCAAGAGGTTGTGAACCACTGGTCGTTGGGGTGCGATACTGGCATCGCTGCAGGTCGCAGCCACGTCGTCCCGAGGTTCAACTCCCCCCTCGCGCACCAGACGATGTGGCCCCTGACCTGCGGAGACGCAGCAGGGGCCATTCGTTTGCGGCGGTTCGGGAGCCCTCCGGGGAGCTGGCACCGTGACGCGGAGATCGTCTAGGTTGCGCCGGTGGGACAGAGGGGGACCGCCGCAGCCGTGCGCAGCCGGGTCCTGGGGGGCTGACCGCCATGGTGCTCTCCGCGGCACTCGTCGAGTACGTCAGTGCGATCTCCCCGCTCGAGCCCGGCACGTGGGCGGCGCTCGAGCCGCTCTTCCACGCCACGCGGGTCGCCAAGGGCGCCCACGTCGCGCCCGCAGGCAGACCGGCGTTGCGCTTCGGCCTGCTTGAGGCGGGCTGGGTCCGCGCGTACCACGTCAGCGCCGACGGGGCCGAGTACAGCAAGTACCTGTTCCACGGCCCGGCGCTCGTGGGCGACTACGCCTCGCTGCTCACCGGGGAGCCGGTGCGGACACCCCAGCAGGCGCTCACCGAGTGCACCGTGCACTTCGCCGACTGGTCACGGGTGCAGGTGCTGGTCGACCGGCACCGGGACCTCGAGCGGCTGGCGCGGCGGTTCGCCGAGCTGCTCTACCTGGAGAACGAGAAGCGGGAGATCGAGCTGGTCACCCTGCCCGCCGCGGAGCGGCTGCGCCTCCTGCTCGAGCGGCATCCGACGATCGAGCAGGATCTGCCGAAGTACCAGATCGCGGCGCACCTGGGCATCACGCCGACGCAGCTGAGCCGGATCCGGAGATCCGGGCGTTCCTCGACATAGGTCGAGGACTTCCGTGCCTGCCGATGGCACAACAGCCTCATGAAGACCACATCAGGACGTCGCACCGACCGGGCCGGGCTGCCGGCGCTCGCTCCCCGGTCCTGGGTCCCTCACGGGTGGGGGCTGCTCTTCCTCGCCGCGGGCCTGTGGACGCTGCTCGGTGCGGTTCCCGGGCTCGTCGACCCCGCGGCCGCGTACCAGCGCTTCCACGCCGGCCCGGTGACCGAGGACGTCCTGGCGCTGTTCCGCGGCTCCTCGGGCCAGACGTTCCTCTTCGGGGTGGGCTACGTGGTCGCCGCCTTCGCGCCCCGCCGTCATGCGCTCGTGGTGGCCCTCGGCGGAGCAGGCAAGGCGGTGTACGCGGTCCGCCTGCTGTCCGAGGCGGCTGCCGGACAGGCCGGACCGCTCACCCTGGTCGCCGCGGTCGGCGATCTTGCGTTCGTCGCCGCGTTCGTCGCGTTCTTCGCCACCGGCATCACCGCGCGCCGTGCGGTCGACCGGCCCGCCGGGCCTGCG
This sequence comes from Kineosporia sp. R_H_3, assembly GCF_002198675.1. Taxonomy (GTDB): domain Bacteria; phylum Actinomycetota; class Actinomycetes; order Actinomycetales; family Kineosporiaceae; genus R-H-3. The sequence continues at coordinate 24,796 of NZ_MWLL01000017.1, forward strand.
TCAGGGGCGACCCGTTGACACGCGCAGACGCCACCACGGTGCGTCCGCCAGGGCGGCGACGAGCAGCGCCGCGGCGAGGGCGCCGGTGACGGCCCAGCCGACCGTGCTGAGGTGCCAGCCGGTCGCGGACGTCGTCCCGTAGGGGAAGACCGCGAGCTGCTCGTCGAACGGCCGGACGAGCGCCCACGCCGTCACCGCCGGCACGACGACGCCGGCGAAGACGAGCCCGGGGGCCTCCTCGCCGCGCGCGCGGCGCCAGCACGCGACGGCGGCGCCCACGGTGATCGCGACCAGACCCTGGACGAGGACGGCGCGCGGGTGCCCGAACCCGGCGTCGTCGCCGGTCCGGTGCACCGCGAGCACCCAGGCGAGCACGAGCACCAGCACGGCGGGGCCGCGGGCGGCGGCCCGCCAGGCGAGCCCGCGAGGGGCGGTGTCGACGACGGCGACGGCGACGTCGTCGAAGCACCAGGCGGTCGCCCCGGCGAGCAGGCCGACCGCCGTTCCCTGGAGCGGCCACAGCGCCCACGGGTCGCGGCGGACCAGGTCCATGAGGAGCACGACGAGCCCCGCCGCCAGGGCGACCCGGCCCCACGGGACCGCCCTGGCGGCGTGGCCGAGCATCAGCAGACCTGGCAGACGTCCGGGTCCACGACGCTCTCGGTGAAGCCGACCGTCATCGTGAGCAGCCCGAGGACGACGGCGGCGCCGGCCAGGCCGAGCGCCGTCGTCCGCAGCCGCGAGCGGTCCGACTCCGGGTCGTGCAGGACGGCGAGGACGACGCCGAGGGCGCACAGGGTCGCGAGGTAGAGCAGCCACAGGTACGGGTTGCCGGGCACGGTCGTGAAGTGGTGGGTGCCGGGCCCCCCGTCCGGGCTCTGGGTGAGGAAGTAGGTCCAGAACCAGAACACCCGGTAGCGCTGCTCACCGAGCAGGCCGCCCTGCAGCAGGATCGTCACGGTCACGAGCAGCACCACGGCCACCGCGGCGACCCCGCGCCGCGGCAGGTACCGGGCGAGCAGCAGGCCGAGCAGCGGGCCGCCGACCGCGCACAGGACGCCGTCGCCGAACATCTGGGCGTAGACGAAGGTGTCGCCGATCCCTGGCGGGACGACGTACCCGGCGGGCGGGTGCACGTTCCAGGTGACGACCGCGGCGACGAACGACAGCAGCGCCACCGAGAACGGGACGACCGTCGCGCACGCGAGGGCGAGCGTCCGGGTCCGCTCCGGGACGGCGACCGCGCCGGCCGCCTCGGCCGCCCGGTCGGACCGGCGGGCCAGCCCGAACATCACTCCGACGCCGAGCAGCCCGAGCAGCGCCGCCGGGGCGATCATGTAGGACGCGCTCGACGTCGGGTCGCCGTCCAGGTCGAGGACCATGACGACGGCGACGGCGAGGGTGAGCGCGGCGCCGAGCCAGAACGGCTTGGCGCGCAGGTAGTTCCGGATCTCCTGCCGGGCGAGCACGCCCAGGATCGGTCCGGTCGCGGTGACGGTGCTCATCAGGTGACTCCTTGTCTCGTGCGCCCCTCGGAGCGGAGCAGCAGGTACGCGTCCTCGACCGACGGGTCGACGACGCAGGAGTCGGGAGCGGGCTGTCCCCCGACGGACCGGACCAGCCCGGTTCCGGTCTTCCAGGTCTGGACCGCGCCAGTGGAGGCGCTCGGTCCGAGATGGACACGGCCGGCTGCCGTGGCCAGGAGCTCGGTCACCGTGCCGTCGAAGCGGATCGCCCCGGCGTCGATGACGAGCACTCGGTCGCACAGGGCCGAGACGTCCTCGGTCTGGTGCGTCGAGATCAGGACCGTCCCCGCGAGGCCCGAGAGCAGGCCTCGCAGCGACGCGCGCTGCTCGGGGTCGAGCCCGGTGGTGGGCTCGTCGAGGACGAGCAGCTCGGGGGCGCCGATGAGCGCCTGCGCGATGACGACGCGGCGGCGCTGGCCGCCGGACAGCCTGGACAGCCTCGTCGCGCCCCGGTCGCCGAGGTCGACGAGGTCGAGGACCCGCCGCACCTCCGCGTGCCGCGCGGCGGCGTCCTTCCACTCCTTGAGGACGGCGACGTAGTCGAGGAAGCCGGACGCCGTCATCCCGCGCGGCAGCGTCACCTCCTGAGGGCAGTAGCCGAGCCGGCGCCGGGCCTCGACCCGGTTCACGTGCGACGCGGTGACGTCGAAGCCCGCGATGACGATCCGGCCGGTGCTGGGTGGCAGCGCGGTGGACAGCAGCCGCAGCAACGTCGTCTTGCCGGCGCCGTTGGGGCCGAGCAGGCCGACGACGCCGGGCCGCAGGTCGAACGACGTCGGCCGGACGGCGGTCGTCCCGCCGTACCTCTTGGAGACCTGCTCGAAGGTCGCGACCACGCTCACAGCTCGCCTCCCTGCAGCCGCAGCGTCGAGGTCCGCAGCACGAGGGCCCCGGCGAGGACCAGCCCGGCCGCGACGAAGCCGGCCTGGGCCAGGGGTTCGGTGAGTGGGTCGACCGTGCCGTTCGTCCGGACCACGACGACCAGACCTGTCCACAGCGCGCAGACCATCGCCCCCGCGACCTTGGCGTCCCACCAGGTGAGCAGGACCAGGGCGCCGAGGGTCAGGCCGAAGGACGGCGCGAGCCAGACCCAGGCGAGGTCCTCCATCGCCGGCACGACGAGGCCGATCGCCGCGGTCGACGGCAGTGCGACCGCGAGCGCGGCGCAGGCCCGCAGCAGCGCGAGCCGGAGCTTGCTGTACGGCGTCGGCGCCGCCAGCTCGCGCAGCGGGTCGAGGGCGTCGTACGCCGCGACGATGGCCAGCACGGGCCCGAGCGGCGCGGCCGCCAGGAACACGGTGTGCTGGTTCACGGGGCCGAGCCCGGCGAGGCCCACGAGGCAGGCGCAGGCGACCGCGAAGCCGACCGCCACCGCCCACGGCACGAGCAGCGAGTCCGCGCCCGAGAGGGCGACGAGGTCGTCGTCCCGCGCGCCCAGGCGCCGCAGCAGCCGCACCGGGGCGGACGGCGCCGGCACCGTGATCGTGGCCCGCACGTCGGCCCACACCCGTTCCGCCGTCGCCGCCGGGGCGTTCCGCCGGGCCGTGGCCCGGCACTCGGCGCACCGGGCGACGTGGGTGTCGACGGACGCCTCCGCCGCCGCGTCGAGCCGCCCCCCGACGTACGCCTGCCAGACCTGGTCGTCCACGTGCCAGCTCATGACCACGCCTCCCCGCGCACCAGCTGCTCGCGCAGCCTGACCTTCGCCAGCCGGACCCTGCTCTTGACCGTGCCCGCAGGGATCCCGAGCAGCTGCGCCGCCTCCCGGGTCGACAGCCCGTCGACCACGGTCGCTTGCAGCGCCTGCCGCAGCTCGGGCGACAGCGCCCGCATCGCGTCGCCGACCGGTCCGTGCTCGACGGCCACGAGCACCTCGTCCTCGGCGCTGCGGACGGTCGGCGAGAGCGCCGAGAGCGCCTGCCCCGCAAGGGGTGTCGGCTGCGCGCGCAGCCGGAGCCGGGCCACGAGCCGGCGGATGGCGATCCCCCACAGCCAGGCTCCGACGTCCCCGTCCCCGCGGTACGCCTGCGGTCGCTGCCAGACGGCGACGAACGTGTCGTGCAGCGCCTCGTGCGCCAGGTCCCGGTCGGGCGTCCGGCGCATGAGCCGCAGCAGCAGCCAGGCCGAGTGCCGCTCCACGAGCTCGCGCAGGGCGGCCTCGTCCCGCTCGGCGACCAGGCGGAGGAGCCCGGCGTCGCTCGCGTCGGAGTGCGGCTGCATGGCCACACTGTCGCGCGCGGCACGGCGATCGGATCACCTCGGGCCGAAGTTTCTGCGGCGGTCGTCGGGAGGGCCTGGCCTTTCGTCGTCCGGCCGTCAGCCGTCGAGCAGCGTCGCCGTGAGCGTCGTCCGCAGCCAGTCCTCGTACGCCTGCGCCGTCCAGCCCCAGTCGACCCGGAGCATCCGGTGCACCTCGGGGCTCGTCGTCGTCCACAGCACGGCCGCGGCCTCCTCCGTCGTCCGCCCGTCGCGGAACCCGCCGTGGGCGGCGACCCAGCCGGCGACGGCGAGCATCGCGCCCCGGCGCTGACGGAGCTGGAGGTCCTCGCGCAGCGCCGCGGCGTCCGGGTCGACCGCCGCCGCGCCGCGGAGGATGTCGTCGGCCGGGCGGATCCGCTCGAGCTGCGTCGTCACCCCCGCGGCGAACATCTCCAGCTGCCGGCGCTGGTCGGGTTCGGCCCGCATCGCCTGCGGACCCTCACGGTCGAGCAGCGCGACGTCCGCGTCGTCGCCGCCGATGACGACGTCCATGACCTCCTTGAGCAGCGCGAGCTTGTTCCCGAAGAGGTGCAGCACGGTGTCCGCCGCGACGCCGGCCTCCGCGCCGACCGCGGCGATCGTCGTCCGCGGGTAGCCGCGCTCGACGAAGAGCCGCGAGGCGGCGTCGACGACCCGGCGCCGGGTCTCCCGGGCCTGGGCCTCGCGCGCCGGGGAGCTGTAGCCGCGGGTCTTGACCGGTCTGGACATCGAGGGCAGTCTACAGATATTCGATCCAGTGCCACTGGAGTGAATTGACAGCGGTGCGGGGCACTGCGGAGAAGGGGCGTCATGACCATGGGATACGTCCTCGCCTACCGGTTGGGCATCGCGCCCTGGGAGCGCGCCGGCGAGGAGGGGGCCGAGCAGCTCGACGCCCTGCTCGGCCGGGAGGAGGTGCGGACGCCGCCCGGTCGCGCGCTCGACCTCGGCTGCGGTCGCGGGGCGCACAGCGTCGAGCTGGCCCGGCGCGGCTGGGAGGTCACGGGCGTGGACGTCGTCCCGCGGGCGCTCGCGGCGGCGCGCGAGCGGGCGGCCGGTGCGGGGCAGCAGGTGACGTTCCTCGAGGCCGACGTCACGGCGCTGCCCGAGTCGGTCGGGCGCGGGTACGACTTCGTCCTCGACGTCGGCTGCTTCCACGGGCTGACCACGTCGCAGCGTGCGCTGCTCGGCCGCGGGATCGAGCGGGTCACCGGGGTCGGGGCGACGATGCTCGCGCTGTGCTTCGCCCCGGGCGGGCGGGGGCCGCTGCCACGCGGGGCCGCTGCCGCCGATCTCACGGCCGCGTACCGCGGCTGGTCGGTCGTCGACGAGGAGCCGGCCGAGACCGCGGGCATGCCCGCGCCGCTGCGCCGCCGGGCGCCCGTCTTCTACCGGCTGCGCCGCGACGCCTGAGGCCCGCCGGACGCCGGGTGCCTGCCGCCCGGCTGCTGCCCGTCGCACGCGGCCCCTTGGTCGGGATTCAGGGCTCTTGACGTGATCGTCGTCATCGAGTGAGATGTCCTATGACCGGGAGCGCTCCCAGTGGGCTCCCAGCCGCGTGCGACGGCGCCCTCGGTCGATCGTGCGGCGTCGCGCGGAGAAGGCGTGCGCGCCGTTTCCGTCGCGATGCTGCGCGGGCCAGGCGCAGGGTCGCTCCTGCGTGAGGAGCTCCCGTGATGAGACGTCTGCACCACCCGCCGTCCGCAACGGCCCCGACAGGGCAGGTGCCGTCCCACCGGCACCGCCGCCGGCCCGCCGTCCTCGGTGCGCTCGTCGCCGGCGCGCTCGCGCTGAGCGGTCTCGCCACCGCTCCCGCGGCGCAGGCGCACGACGGCCACGACCGGTCGACCGCGTTCTACGTGCCGCCGCCGGACCCGGGCGCCCCGGCGCAGATCAAGGCCCTGCGCAAGGCCGGCGCCCGGGCGGACGCCGCACGCATCGAGGCGATGATCGAGACCCCGCAGGCCGTGTGGGTCAACGGCGGCACGAGCGACGCGCGGACCAGGGCCGACGTCGCCGCCGTCGTCCGCCGCGCCGCGGCGAAGCGCACCGTCCCCGTGCTCGTCCTCTACAACATCCCCTACCGGGACTGCGCCCAGTACTCCTCGGGCGGCGCCTCGAACGCGGCCGAGTACGCGTCGTGGGTGCGGGCCGTCGCGAAGGGCATCGGCGGCCGCCGGGCCGTCGTCCTGCTCGAGCCGGACAGCCTCGGGATCATCCCCTGGTACACCCCGGTCGGGCAGACCTCGCCGGAGTGGTGCCAGCCGCAGGTGGACGGCGCACCGGCCCCCGAGGCCGACCCGCAGACCCGCTTCGCCGAGCTCAACGACGCAGTCGACGTCCTCACCGCCCTGCCGAAGGTCGACCTCTACCTCGACGGCACGCACAGCGGCTGGCTCAACGTCGGCGACATCACCGACCGGCTGCTCAAGGCCGGCGTCGAGCGGGCGGACGGCTTCTACCTCAACGTGTCGAACTACCAGTACACGGTGAACTCGCAGTTCTACGGCACGTGGATCTCCTCGTGCCTGGCGTGGGTGACCCGGGTGACGACGCCGGCCTCGGTCGGCGACTGCCCGAACCAGTACTGGAACGGCGGGCCGACGAACGGTTTCAACGGCGTCGCGCTGAGCAAGTACGGCGAGTGGAGCGACACTGCGACGCAGGCCGACCTCGACACGGCGTCGATCACGGCCCGCTACGCGACGATGCTCGCCGGCGTCACGCCGACCGCGCGCTTCGTCGTCGACACGAGCCGCAACGGCCTCGGGCCGTGGGAGCCGCCGGCCGGCGTCTACCCGGACCCGCAGGACTGGTGCAACCCGACCGGGCGCGGCCTCGGCCCCAGGCCCACGACCCGTACCGGGAACCCGCTCGCCGCGGCACTGCTGTGGGTGAAGATCCCCGGCGAGTCCGACGGGCAGTGCAACCGGGGGGTCGCCGGCTCGACGACCGACCCGGAGTGGGGCGGCATCGTCGACCCCGCGGCCGGTGAGTGGTTCGGCGCGATGGCCCTCCAGCTGTCCCGCAACGCCGTCCCGCCGCTGCACCGCTGACCCGCCTCCCGGACGACCGCCGTCCGTCGGCCGCACGGTCTCCCAGGACCGCGCCCTCCGGCTGACGGACGGCGGTCACGAGCGGGGGCGCCTGGCCAGCGCCGGCCCGAGGACGTCGGGCTCGGGCGTCGACATCGCGAGCCGGAGGAACCGCCGGGTCACCGGGGACGGCGCGCTGCCGCGGCGCCGGACGAGCGCCGTCTCGACGACGGGGGCGTTGAGCCGCAGCGGCACCGCGACGGCGCCCTCGCCGCAGACCGACCCCGCGCTCGCGGGCAGCACCGACACCCCCAGACCCGCACCGACGAACGCGACGACGGTCTGGGCCAGGCCGACCTCGCGGACGTCGGGCTCGAACCCGGCGAGCCGGCAGGCGGCGACGAGGTGCGGGTGCAGCGCGCCGCGCGGCGTCCGGGTCGGCGCCAGGAACGTCTCGGCCGCGAGCGAGGCGAGGTCGGCGCGCTCGCCGGACGCCATCGGGTGCGCCCGCGGCAGCACCGCGACGAGCGGCTCCCGGTCGACGACGGCGACGTCGAGGTCCCGGTCGACGGGCGGCTGCGGCAGCAGGTGGACGAGCCCGAGGTCGCAGCGCCCGGCACGGACGTGCTCGACGACCTCGTCCGGCCCGGCCTGCACGAGGTCGACGGTGACGTCCGGCAGGTCCGCGCGGAGCTGGGCGAGCAGCGGCGGCAGCACGCTCCAGGCGCTCGCGGCGACGAACGCGAGCCCGAGCCGGCCGGTGCGGCCCTGCCCGACCCGGCGGACGGCGTCCGTCGCGGCGTCGACGCCGGCGAGCAGCCGCCGGGCGTGCACGAGCAGCTCCTCCCCGGCCTCGGTGAGCTCGACGCCGCGGTTGTGCCGCCCGAGCAACGGGACGCCGACCTCGTGCTCGAGCCGGGCGAGCTGGGCCGACAGCGGCGGCTGGGTGATGTGCAGTCGCGCGGCGGCCCGGGTCACCGACCGCTCCTCGGCGACGGCGACGAAGTAGCGCAGCTGCCGCAGCTCCACGGGCACCTCCTGTCGGAACACCCCGTCGGACACCCTGCCGAACACCTTGCCCATATGTCCGACGTATGGCCAGCCCTGCAAACAGGTATTGGACGTATGGACGACGGGCGCGCGACAGTGAGGGCGGTCACACGACGGGCCGGCCGGTCCGTCGCCGGACGAGGAGGTCCCGTGAGCACCGAACCAGCCGGCGCGTCGGACGACGCGCTGCAGGCCGGCCGCGAGGCGGCGGTCACCGCGGCGGTGCTCGCGTCGTTCGAGGGTGCGGCCGACGACCGCTACCGCGAGGTCATGCAGTCGCTCGTGACGCACCTGCACGCCTTCGCCCGCGACGTCCGGCTCACCCAGGCCGAGTGGGAGGCCGCGGTCGGCTTCCTCACCCGCACCGGCCACATCACCGATGACCGGCGGCAGGAGTTCATCCTCCTGTCCGACGTCCTCGGGTTCTCGATGCTGACGATCGCGATCAACGCGCCGGTGAGCGCCGGGGCCACCGAGTCGACCGTCTTCGGGCCGTTCTTCGTCGCCGACGCCCCGACGATCCCGATCGGCGGCGACCTGTCGTTCGGGGCCAAGGGCGTGCCGTGCCACGTGTCGGGCCGGGTGCTCGGCACGGACGGCGCCCCGCTCGCCGGGGCGTGGCTCGAGGTCTGGCAGTCCGACGAGGACGGGTTCTACGACGTCCAGTACGCCGGGGACGTCACCGCCGCCCGCGGCCGCCTGCAGGCGGACGACGAGGGCCGGTTCGCGTTCTGGAGCGTGCGGCCCGCCGCGTACCCGATCCCGGACGACGGGCCGGTCGGCGACCTGCTCAAGGCCGCCGGCCGCGGGCCGATGCGCCCGGCGCACATCCACTTCATGGTGAGCGCGCCCGGCCACCGCACCCTCGTCACCCACATCTTCGCCGCGGGCGACGAGTACCTGACGAACGACGCCGTCTTCGGCGTCAAGGAGTCCCTCGTCGCCGACTTCGCCGACCACCCGGCCGGCACCGCCCCCGACGGCCGGGTCCTGCCCGGCCCGTGGGCCGACGTCACCTTCGACCTCGTCCTCGCCCAGGAGACCTGATGACCGAGCCGACGGCGTCCACCCCGCCGGAGCGCAGCCCGTCCCGGATGCCGACCGTCACGTCGTCCGACCACGACGTCGAGACCGACGTCCTCGTCATCGGCAGCGGCCCGGCGGGAGGCTCCGCCGCGCTGTTCCTCGCGACCCTCGGCGTCGAGCACCTCGTCATCACGAAGTACCGGTGGACGGCGAACACCCCGCGCGCGCACATCACGAACCAGCGGACCATCGAGATCTTCCGCGACCTCGGCATCGAGGCGGACCTGCTCGCCCAGGGCACGCCGCACCACCTCATGGGCGACACCGTCTTCTGCACGAGCCTCGCCGGGGACGAGATCGGCCGGGTCCGCACCTGGGAGACGCACCCCGCGCGGGAGGCCGACTACCTGCAGGCGAGCCCGTCGCCGAACGCCGACATCCCGCAGACGCTCCTCGAGCCGATCCTCATCGGTCACGCGGCCGCACGGGGCAGCCGGATCCGGTTCGACACCGAGTACCTCGGCCTCGAGCAGGACGACGCCGGCGTCACCGTCACGGTGCGGGACAGGGTGTCCGGTGCGGTCTCGACGATCCGCGCCAAGTACGTCATCGGCGCGGACGGCGGCCGCAGCGCCGTCGCGCGCGACGTCGGCCTGCCCTTCGAGGGCCAGATGGACATCGCCGGCAGCATGAACATCGTCTTCCACGCCGACCTCACGCAGTACGTCGAGCACCGCCCGAGCGTCCTGTACTGGGTGCTCAAGCCGGGGGCCGACATCGGCGGGATCGGCCTCGGGCTCGTGCGGATGGTGCGGCCGTGGAACGAGTGGCTCGTCGTCTGGGGCTACGACATCAACCAGCCGCCGCCCGAGGTCGACGACGAGGCCGCGATCAAGATCGTGCACGACCTCGTCGGTGACGACACGATCCCGGTGACGATCCGGTCGACGTCCCTGTGGGGCAACAACAAGATGTACGCCACCCGCTACCGGGCCGGCCGGGTCTTCTGCATGGGCGACGCGACCCACCGGCACCCGCCGTCAAACGGGCTCGGCTCGAACACCTCGGTGCAGGACGCGTACAACCTCGCCTGGAAGCTCGCCCTCGTGCTCCGCGGGACGGCGGGCGAAGGGCTGCTCGACTCCTACGACGCCGAGCGGGCGCCGGTCGGCAAGCAGATCGTGCTGCGCGCCAACAAGAGCATCGAGGAGTTCGGGGCGATCTTCGAGGCGCTCGGGATCACCGACACCTCCGACCCCGAGGTGATGCGCGCCCGGATCGCCGCCCGCGCGGACGACACCCCCGAGGGCGCCGAGAAGCGCCGCGCGCTGCGGCTCGCGCTCGAGCTCAAGGACTACGAGTTCAACGCCCACGGCGTCGAGCTCGGCCAGCGCTATGCGTCGTCCGCGGTCGTCGCCGACGGCACGCCCGAGCCGGCGTACACCCGCGACCCCGAGCTCTACTACCACCCGACGACGTGGCCGGGCGCCCGGCTGCCGCACGTCTGGCTCGGCCGCGGCGGCCACAAGGTGAGCACCCACGACCTCGCCGGCAAGGGCCGGTTCTGCCTGCTCACCGGCATCACGGGCCAGCCCTGGGCGGACGCCGCCGAGAAGGTCGCCAAGCTGCTCGGGGTGGACCTCGTCGCGCACGTCGTCGGCCCCGGCCGCGAGTACGAGGACCTCTACGAGGACTGGGCCCGCGCCCGCGAGGTCGAGGAGGACGGCTGCGTCCTCGTCCGCCCCGACGCGCACGTCGCCTGGCGCTCGCAGGGCCGCGTCGCCGACCCGACCGCCGAGCTCGAGGCCGTGCTCCGGTCGCTGCTCTCCCGCTAGCCGCACGCCGTCCGGCCCGTACCGCAGTTCGTCACAAGAGCGCTCCCAGCGCCGACACGCCACGTCCGAGGGCCGTTCGTGCGTGCTGCGGTACGCGTGCCGGGCTACGGCTGCTGGCGGACGCCGCCCAGCACCGCGGCGACCGCCGTCCGGACGACGTCCACGAGCACCGGGTGCGCGGCCGCCCCGCTCGCGAGCAGCTCGTCGGCGGTGAGCCACGCCGTCCCCGTGGTGAACTCGGCCTCGGTCCCGGTGAGCCCGTCGAACGCGGCGACGGTGCCGTCGGGCACCCGGACGGCGAAGAAGAGGCTGTCCCGCACGACCGGCTCGCCGCGCCACGTCAGCGTGAACGTGTGCCGCGCGAGCCGAGGCGTGACGTCCGCCGGGTCGACGACGATCCCGGTCTCCTCGCGCAGCTCGCGGACCGCCGCCTCGAGCGCCGTCTCGCCCGGCTCGAGGCCGCCGCCGACCGAGAACCAGAAGGCCGATCCGGGGCGGGCGGGGTCGGTACCGCTCAGCAGCAGGACCCGCCCGTCGGACCGGACCGGGAGCATCCGCCCCGAGGTCCGCACCTCGTCGGGGCGGGTCGCCGGCTCGTCCACGACCGGCACCCTACCGACGCACGGTCTGGTTAAGTTACCCACCGGTAGCCTAGAGTCCCCGCATGCGCGTGCTCTCGATGTGGACGGCGACGAGCCGGGTCCGGGTGGGTCGCTTCGCCGTCGGCAAGGCGGTCTTCTCGAAGGCGTTCGCGCTCAAGGCGCCGTACTTCGCGACGGTCCGGCCGCGGTTCGTGGCGCTGCGGCCGAACTACGCCGAGCTCGTCGTCCCCAAGCGCCGCCGGGTGCACAACCACCTCAGGACGGTGCACGCGATCGCGCTGTGCAACGGGCTCGAGGCGGCGATGGGTGCGCTCGCCGAGGTGAGCATCCCGGCGGACAAGCGGTGGATCCCCAAGGGGATGGAGGTCGCCTACACCGCCAAGGCGACGAGCGACATCACGTGCATCGCCGAGACCGACCCGCAGCAGTGGACCGGCGACGACCCCGACGTGCCGGTCCGCGTGCGCGGCGTCCGGGACGACGGCACGGTCGTCGTCGAGGGCGTCATCCGGTTGTGGGTCACGCCGCGCCCGGCGCGCTGAGGGCGCAGGCGGCCGGCCGGTTCCGCCGGGACGACGAACGGCGCCGCGGTCGACCGCGACGCCGTTCGTCGTCCGGAGGTCCGTCAGCCGGTGGGCTGCGTCGACCTCACACCGTTCATCGCTGCAGGGTGAGCAGGCCGGGGCGGTACGGCAGGAGGCCGTAGTCGCCGCCCGAGCTCGGGGAGCGGCCCTGGTAGAGGAACTGCAGGTTGCAGGCGTCGACCGTGTTGGTCTGGTCGGCGCTGGTGCGGATCAGCTCCCCGTGGCTGATGTCGTTGGTCCAGGTCGCGCCGCTGTTGGCCTTGCCGGCGAAGGGGTTGCCCTCGGTGGCGGCCTGCGGTGTCCACGTCCCGCCCAGGCTGGTGGCCGTGAAGGAGCGGAAGTAGCGCCCGTTCGCCCCGATCGCCTCGACGATCATGAGGTAACGGTTCTGGCCCTTGAGCTTGTAGACCTGGGGGGCCTCGAACAGGTTGTTGGTCGTGTCGCTCATGACCACCGTCGAGGTGGACCCGAAGCTGCCCGGGAAGTTCCCGATGGGCATGCTGGCCCGGTAGATGCGGCCGTTGTCGCCGGCGAAGAACAGGTACATGTTCGTGTCGTCACCGATGACGGTCTGGTCGATGGGGCCGGTCCCGGAGTTGGTGATGGATCCGGTGAACAGGGTCTGCGCGGCCGACCACCCGTTGGCGTTGGCGGGGTTGCTGGAGGTCTTGTACGAGAACGTCGTCGGACCCCACTGGTAGGCCAGCACCCAGATGTTCTTCGGCGCGAAGTAGAACAGCGACGGTGCGACCGTGCCCTGGGACATCGCGTTCTGGCTGCTGGAGCCCAGCTGCGACCAGTCGGTGATCGGGCCGAAGTTCATCGACCCCCAGGACGTGCCGGTGTCGTGCGTGGTCGCGTAGACCAGGTGCCCGCCGTTGTACGGAGCGGTCGAGAAGTCCTTCAGCGAGACCCAGCCCGACCTCGGGGTGGCCAGCGGGCCCGTCGACGACCAGCGGTAGGTCGACGGCAGGCTGCAGGTCGTCCCCGTGGTCGGGGTCGTGGTCGGTGTCGGGGACGTCGTCGCGGTCGGGGTCGTGGTGGCGGTCGGGGTCGCGGTGGGGTTCGACGTCGGCGCCGCGGCGTTGAGCGCCGCGAGGGTCGACGTGTACGCGGCCTTCTTGTTGCCGCTGCCGTCGAAGAGCAGCGGGGTGCTCGAGGCGAGCCAGGAGTCGGTGTCCCGGACGCCCCAGACGGTGATGCCGGTGCAGCGGGCGACCGCCAGGCAGGCGTTCACGACACGGCTGTAGTCGTTGGCCTGGGTCGTGCCGGACCCCTGGATGTCGAGCTCGGTGATCTGGACGTCGACGCCGAGAGCGGCGAACGACGAGATCGTCGTCTGGTAGTTGCTCGGGACCGGGGACTGGGCGTTGAAGTGCGACTGGAGGCCGACGCAGTCGATGGGCACACCGCGGCTCTTGAAGTCGCGGACCATGGCGTAGACCGCCTGGGTCTTGGCGTGCGACCAGTTGTCGATGTTGTAGTCGTTGTAGCAGAGCTTGGCGCCGGGGTCGGCGGTGCGGGCGGCGCGGAACGCGGCCTCGATCCAGTCGTTGCCGGTGCGCTGCAGGTTGGAGTCGCGGCGGGCGCCGCTGCTGCCGTCGGCGAAGGCCTCGTTGACGACGTCCCAGGCGTAGATCTGGCCGCGGTAGTGGGTGGCGACCTGGGTGACGTGGTTGAGCATCGCGTTGCGCAGCGAGGTGCCGGACATGTTCTGCATCCAGCCGGGCTGCTGGGAGTGCCAGGCCAGGGCGTGGCCGCGGACCCGCTTGCCGTTGGACCGGGCCCAGTTCAGGATCCGGTCGCCGTTGGTGTAGGTGAACTGGTTCTGGTTCGGCTCGGTGGCGTCCATCTTCATCTCGTTCTCGGCCGTGATCATGGTGAACTCACGGTTCGCGATCGAGGTGTAGGTGCCGTCGTTCAGCTTGTTCGCCGCGATGGCCGTCCCGAAGTACCGGCCGCTCTCCGCGGCGGAGGCCCCGAGGGTGGTCGCGGCGCTGGCGGGCAGCTGCATGGCCAGGACGGTGGTGGCCGCGAGCGTGGCCACCGCCCCGGCCATGACGCTCTTGGTGCGCCGTCTACGGGTGGCACGCCCCGCGTGCCCGTTCAGCTCAGTCGTCGTCATGAGACTGCTCCCTGCCTCTTCGAAGGGGAGACGACGGCGCCACTGCCGGCGCCGACGCGCGACCGGCCGTGCCGTCGGAGGCGACGGACCGGGCGCTGCGCACGACCGCGGGCCGGCGAACGTGAGCGATAGGAGTGTTTCCTCACAAGACACGCCATGTCAATCGTTATCGATAACGTTATCGACATTTAAATGCGCCCGATGTCGACCGTTATGTCGCTCAGGTAGGGGCGGCCGGAGCCGTCGGGACTGTCGGCGGTCCGCGGTTGACTCTCGACCTGGTCGAGACACGAGGGTCGGACAGGTGGAGAGCACGTACGGGATCGGTGAGATGGCCCGGGCGACCGGGCTGTCGGTGAGCGCGCTGCGGTTCTACGACCGCGAAGGGCTGCTCACCCCGGCGCACGTGGACCCGCGGTCCGGCTACCGGCGGTACGCGGACGAGCAGGTCGCGGTCGGGCGGCTCGTCGCCCGGCTGCGCCGGGTCGGGCTCCCGCTCGCCGACGTCGGCCGGGTGCTCGCGCACCCGCACGACCAGGCCGTCGTCGGGGCCGTGCTCGGTGCGCACCTGCACCGGCTCGAGTCCGGCCTCGCCCTCGCCCGGCGCGAGCTCTCCGCCGTCCTGGAACAGCTCCGGGACGACCTCGACGACCAGGAGACCTCGATGACCACCCCGACCACCCCGGCCACC
>NZ_MWLL01000170.1 GCF_002198675.1 Kineosporia sp. R_H_3
GGGAGGACGAGCTGTAGCCGGCGCGGGTGGGGGAGACGAGCCGGACCCCGCGGGCCGCGGCGGCCGCCCGCGTCGTCCCGGCGGGCCGGCCCCAGGACGGCGTGCCGTGCAGGTCGACGGCGACCGGGGCGTCGTCCGGGGTGCTCGACCAGTTCGCGAGGTGCACCTCGAGGACGCCGCCGTCCTCGAGCTCGACCATCCGCTGGGTCACGTCGTCCGTCATGCGGCAGACCGTATCCCTCGGGGCGGACCCGGGGGAGGCGGTCGGGGCGGGCTGCGGACGACGCGTCGACCGACCTGTGGACGATCCGAACACCTGTCCGGTCGGCGCCGTAGGGTGGAACCGGTGAGCACGCTCTTCGACGACCTGCCTCTGCCCGGCCTCGGCGACTCCGCGCCCTCGGTCCGCGGCGGCTCCGGCGCGCCCGTCGCCGCGGTGCGCGGGGCGCACCCGCTGCCGGGACTCGTGCCGGTCGAGCCGGGGGACGACGGGCCGTCGTCCGCGCCGTCCCCGGGGGCCAAGCGCGCCGAGGAGCTGCTCGACGGGCTCAACCCGCAGCAGCGCGAGGCCGTCCTGCACGCCGGGTCGCCGCTGCTCATCGTCGCCGGCGCCGGCTCGGGCAAGACCCGGGTGCTCACCCACCGGATCGCCTACCTGCTCGCGGCGCGCGGCGTCCGGCCGGGGCAGGTGCTCGCGATCACCTTCACGAACAAGGCCGCGGCCGAGATGCGCGAGCGGGTCGCGGCCCTCGTCGGCCCGCGCGCGGCGACGATGTGGGTCTCGACGTTCCACTCGGCGTGCGTGCGGATCCTGCGCCGGGAGGCGACCCGGGTCGGCCTGCGGAGCAACTTCTCGATCTACGACGCGGCGGACAGCCAGCGGCTCATGTCCCTCGTGTGCCGCGAGCTGGACCTCGACCCGAAGCGGTTCCCGCCGCGCTCGTTCAGCCACCAGGTGAGCAACCTGAAGAACGAGCTCGTCGACGAGGAGACCTACGCGGCGACGGCGTCCGACGGGCCCGGCACCGAGAAGGTCCTCGCCCAGGCGTACACGGCGTACCAGCAGCGGCTGCGCCAGGCGAACGCCATGGACTTCGACGACCTCATCATGACGACCGTCAACATCCTCCAGGCCTTCCCGGACGTCGCCGCCTACTACCGGCGGCGGTTCCGCCACGTCCTCGTCGACGAGTACCAGGACACCAACCACGCCCAGTACGTGCTCGTCCGTGAGCTCGTCGGCGGGTCGCTGTCCCAGGTCATGCGCGAGAGCGAGCGGGCCGAGCGGTTCACCGCGGACGGCGAGCCGGTGCGGCCCGACGGCTCGCGGACGGCGTCCGAGCTGCCCCCGGAGGAGGTCCCGCCGGCCGAGCTCACCGTCGTCGGCGACGCCGACCAGTCGATCTACGCCTTCCGCGGCGCGACGATCCGCAACATCGCCGAGTTCGAGAACGACTACCCGAGCGCGCGCACGATCATGCTCGAGCAGAACTACCGCTCGACGCAGACGATCCTCACGGCCGCCAACGCCGTCATCGAGCGCAACCCCGACCGCAAGCCGAAGCGGCTGTGGACCAGCGCCGGCGCCGGGGCGAAGATCATCGGCTACGTCGCCGACCACGAGCACGACGAGGCGTCCTTCATCGCCGAGGAGATCGACCGGCTCACCGACACCGAGGGCGTCCGGCCCGGGGACGTCGCCGTCTTCTACCGGACGAACGCGCAGTCCCGCGCCCTCGAGGAGGTGTTCGTCCGGGTCGGCCTGCCGTACAAGGTCGTCGGCGGCACCAGGTTCTACGAGCGCCGCGAGGTCAAGGACGCCCTCGCCTACCTGCGGGTGCTCGCGAACCCGGACGACGCCGTCAACCTGCGGCGGATCCTCAACGTGCCCAAGCGCGGCATCGGCGACCGGGCCGAGGCCTGCGTCGCGGCGCTCGCCGACCGGGAGCGGATCTCCTTCAACGCCGCGCTCGTGCGTGCCGACGAGGCGCCGGGCATCGCGACCCGGTCGCTCACGTGCATCCAGGGCTTCAACTCCCTCGTCGACGAGCTGCGCACCCTCGTCGAGGCCGGTTCGGGGCCGGCGACGGTGCTCGAGGCCGTGCTCGAGCAGACCGGCTACCTCGCGGAGCTGCGCGCGAGCCACGACCCGCAGGACGAGTCGCGGATCGAGAACCTCGCCGAGCTCGTCGCCGTGGCGCAGGAGTACGAGGCGGCGAACCCGCAGGGCTCCCTGACGGACTTCCTCGAGCAGGTCTCGCTCGTCGCCGACTCCGACGAGGTGCCGGACGAGGCCGTGGCGGACGGCGCGGAGCGGCAGGACGGCGCCCCCCAGGTCGACCAGGGCGTCGTCACGCTCATGACGCTGCACACCGCGAAGGGCCTGGAGTTCCCGGTCGTCTTCCTCACCGGCCTCGAGGACGGCACGTTCCCGCACATGCGCTCGCTCGGCGACCCCGCCGAGCTCGCCGAGGAGCGGCGCCTCGCCTACGTCGGGATCACCCGGGCCCGGGAACGGCTCTACGTGTCCCGGGCCGCGGTCCGCAGCGCGTGGGGGCAGCCGAGCTACAACCCGGCGAGCCGCTTCCTCGAGGAGGTGCCGCGCGACCTGCTCGACTGGCGCCGCTCCGACTCGACGATGATGCGGCCGTCGTCCACGCCCGCCGTCGCCCGGCTCGCCGAGCGGCCCGGCGTCCGGTCGCCGGGCAACCGGGAGATCGTCCACCTCGAGCCGGGGGACCGGGTCACCCACGACACGTTCGGCATGGGGACGGTCGTCGAGGTCGAGGGCACGGGGGACAAGACCGTCGCGAAGGTCGACTTCCGCGACCAGGGCGTCAAGCGGCTGCTCCTGCGGTACGCGCCCGTCGAGAAGCTCTGACTCCTACGCGGTGTGAGGTTCACCCGCGCTCCGTCACCCTAGGTAGTCATCCGGCCGGTTGGTCGGCTCTTCGGTGTGCCTCAGACTTGACATTCCCTTGACGCGAGGGCTCGCCCGGGGTCGTCGTTGCGCCCCGATTTACTGTGACATCGCGTCATCATTCACTGGCGGGATCCACCGTTCCCCGGATCCGTGACCCCCCTGATTTAGGGGTCTCTTATCCTCCGTCCGGAGGTGCCCGACCGGCACCGTCGGTGACCACCCTGGATGCAGGGGGTCGAGCGAAGGCGACTCTCCGTCGTTGTGGCACGGGGCTGCGAGGTGTCCGGCCTTCGCGCGATCCACTCGGGGAGCTACTGACATGCGAAACGCTGACCTGCGAGCGCGCCTGATGCGCGCCGTCCACGACCGCCGGCACCGCCGCCTCCTGCTGTCCGCCGTCCCTGCGCCCGGTGCGCCGTCCGGCCGCCGCCGCACCACGGCCGCCCTCGCGGTGGCCGCGCTCGTCGGTTCCGGGATGGCCGCAGCCGGTGCCCTCGCGCCGCCGCCCGCGCACGACGGGGGCACGAAGGGGCTGGCGAAGGTCGGCCCGATCGACCCGGCCAACGGGTTCCCCATCTGGTACAAGGACACGAACGGCGTCCGGCTCGAGCTGTGCACGGACCCCGACGACCAGTACTGCATCATGGGCGACCTGCCGAACCCCGGTGACCCGGTGGTCTTCCCGACGAACTTCCCCGACGAGGCGTTCTGGTCGGTCGGTGACTCCGCCATCGACCTGGGCGGTGGCAACGACGCCCTGCTCGTGACGGCCGTCGAGGCCGCCTTCGGCAGCGCGGACGGCCTTCCTGCCCCGAAGCAGCAGATCAGCTTCGGCCGGATCCGCACGCGCATCGAGGGCCTGACGGCGGGCGCCACGTACAAGGTCACGCACCCGTACGGCGTGGACACCCACGTCGCCGAGGATGCCGTGCGCGGCGTCAACGTCACCGAGGACGTCGGCAACCTCGTCTGGGACGGTGTCTTCGACCAGACGCTCGCGAGCCGACCGGCACCGTTCCTGAAGTGGACGGACGACGCCCCGGCCGCCCCCGACGGCTACCTCGGCGACCCGGCCGTCCCGCACAAGGTCACCGGAAGCCCCTACGGCACCAACGTCTTCCGCATCGAGGGTCCGGCCGGCTCGTTCCCGGCGTCGCCCGACCAGTGCGCCGACATCACGCTCGGCGCCAGTGACCAGACCCGGGACGACTGCGTCGAGTCCGACCTGTTCACCGTGCAGGGCAAGATCGCGACGAAGATCGGCGCACAGATCACCAAGGCGTCGTACACCGAGTCCGGCGGGGACCTCTACCTGGACGTCTTCGCGACCTCCGAGCCCGGTCAGACCCTGACGGTCGGCGGCAGCGGCCTGGCGACGACCACGATGCGCGGCTCGTCCGCCGGCGAGTACTTCGCGCGGATCAAGGTCGGTGCCGGTGGCGTCCCGGCCATCACGCTGACCAACGTGTCCGACACCCCCGACACGACGAGCTCGCTGAACGCCGACGAGATCGGGGACGCCGTCCACGTCTCGAGCGCGGTGTACGACGCGACGGCGCAGACCCTGACGGTGGTGGCGGCGTCCGGCGGTCCCGGGGCACACCTGAGCCTCGTCGGGCAGCCGGGCGCGACGCTGGCCGTCGGTGGTGACAACGTCCACACGTTCACCGTCGACGCGCTCCCGGCGCCGCCGGCCGAGGTCGTCGTCCGCTCCGACAAGGGCGGTCTCGACACGGACGACGTCCTCGTCGTCGGCGGGGTCAACGTGCCGACCGCGGTCGACGCGGTGATCACCGCGCCGAAGACGTCGCTGCGGCTCGGCGAGGGCGTCGTCGTCGACAGCGCCGCCTCGACCGGCGACGTCGTCACCGCGGAGTGGAAGGCGCTGAAGAACTCCGGCAACGTCGACGTCTCCGCGCTGCTCACCGGTACCGGCCCGACCCGGACGTTCACCCCGACCGAGACCGGCACGTTCACGGTGTCCCTGACCCTCACCGGGCCGGGCAGCGGGAACTCCGACACGGCGTCGATCACCTTCCAGGTGACCGACCCGCAGGTGGTGCCGATCGCGAAGGCCGGCCCCGACCGCACGCTCGTCGAGCCGCTGTCGACGGTGACGCTCGACGGCGCGGCGTCCACCCCGGCCGGCGCGACGTACCAGTGGGCGGTCGACACGGTCGCCCCGCAGGGGACGCCCGTCCCGGCGCTCACCGGTGCGACGACGGCGACCCCGTCGTTCGTCCTGCCGCTCGCCCCGGACCCGACGGCCCCGGTGACGGTCGTGCTCAGCCTGGTCGTCACCGACAACGGGGTCTCGTCGGCCCCGGACGGCGTCACGGTGACGAGCGCCCCCGACGGGCTCACGCTGGTCTCGGCCCAGTGGCGGACGAGCTCGAACGAGTGGCGGGTCCGCGGGGACTCGACGTACTGCGGCCAGAAGAACCTCGTGACCGTGTACTACAACCCGCCGAACGGGCCGCAGGTGGAGCTCGGCAGCGTCGTCCCCGTAGCGGCGGCCGGGGTCTGCGGCTGGGACTTCCGGCTCCGGAACGCCCCGGCGGGCAAGCGGGCGGTCAACGGCGGCGACGGGACGATCACCGTCCGGTCGAGGCTCGGTGGCCTGCTCGACCGGCAGGTGTTCTCCGCGCGCTGAGCCACCCGCCGGACGCACGACGGCCCGGTACCCGCTCGGGGTGCCGGGCCGTCGCGCGTGCGGCTTCTACCGGACCGGACACCACGCTCCGTGCCCTCTTGCTGCGGATCGCGTTAGTTCGCTTGCATGAAGTCACGCATAGTGTCGGGATGTATCCCCCTGATGAGCCCACCACATGATGGGCCACACGGAGTAGTCGCAGGTCCCATGCCCTATCGGCAGCCCGTTTCTCCACCGTTCGGCGGGTCCGTGACCCCGCCGGAGGTCGCAGGGTGGAGCACGGCCGGGGCGACGGCCGCCGGTCGGGACGCGTGGTCCCGCCCGGCCAGACCGCCACCCTCCGAACGGGGACCACCTCCATGACCTTGCTGCCCACCTTCTCGCTGCGCCGCGTACCCGCGGGCGCCCGGCGACGGTCGCTCGTGGCGGCCGGCGCGGTGCTCGCGCTCGCCGGCTCGGGCGTCGTCGCGGCCTACGCCGTGACCCCGCCGCCGGCCCACCTGGACAACACCGTCGGCCTCAAGCAGGTCGGCCCGATCGACGAGGCCAACGGCTTCCCGCTCTGGTACAAGGACACGAACAACGTCCGCCTCGAGCTGTGCCTCGACCCGAGCGACCCTTACTGCATCATGGGCGACGTCCCGGACCCGACGCAGCCGGTGGAGTTCCCGGACAACTTCCCGGACGAGGCGTTCTGGTCCTCGGCCGAGGCGTCGCTCGACGCAGGTGGTGGTGAGAAGGCGCTGCTCGTCACCGCGGTCGAGGCGGCCTTCGGCTCGGCCGACGGCCTGCCGGCCGAGAAGCAGCAGGTCAGCTTCGGCCGGATCCGGGTGCGGGCCGCCGGGCTCATCGACGACGCGACCTACACGGTCACGCACCCGTACGGCACGGACACCGCGGTCGCGGAGGCGGGTGCCGTGAAGGGCATCAACGTCACCGAGGACATCGGGAGCCTCGTCTGGGACGGCGTCTTCGACACCACGCTCGGCAGCCGCCCCGGCCCGTTCCTCAAGTGGGACCCGAACGTCGCACCGGCCGCTCCGGCCGGCTACCTCGGTGACGTCACCGTCGGCCACGCGGTCGTGGGCAGCCCCTACGGCCCGGACCAGAACGTCTTCCGCATCGAGGGTCCGGCGGGATCGTTCACCGGCTCGGCCGACCTGTGCGCCGACGCCGATCTGGGCGGGGCCGGCGGCGCGGCGACGGACGACTGCATCGAGACGAAGCAGTTCTTCGTCCAGGGCAAGATCTCGACCCGCGCCGGCGTCCAGGTCACGAAGGTGAACTTCCGTGACGCGCAGACGTCCGGCACCAAGTACGTCGACATCTACGCGACGTCCGAGGTGGGCCAGACGCTCCTGGTCACGGGCACCGACGTGTCGCAGACGAAGATGCGTGCGGACGGCAAGGGCGGGTACTTCGCCCGCGTCCTCGTCACCGGTGCCATCCCCGCGGACCTGCAGGTCGCCAACACCACTGACACCCCGGACACGGTGGACAAGATCGAGCCGGAGATGCTCGGCGACAAGGTCCACATCACCGGTGCGACCTGGGACGGTGACACGAGGGAGCTGAAGGTCAGCGCCGACTCCGGTGACGGCGCCGCCGCCCTGGTTCTCGCAGGCTTCCCGGGGGTCGAGCCGTCCATCTCCTCGTCCTCCTGGAACTGGACGGTGACAGGGGTGGACGCTCCGCCGCTCGACGTCACCGTGACCTCCGACAAGCAGGGCTCCGACAGCGAGGACGTCGTGGTCACCGGAGAGGAGTTCGCCTCCGCCGAGGTCGTCGCAGCCATCACGCCGAGCACCACGGAGGACGTCTCGATCGGCCAGACGATCACCTTCGACGCGATCCAGTCGCAGGGCACGATCACCAGCTACGCCTGGTCGATCAGTGGAGGGCCGGGCGCACTGACGTCCGCCTCCGGCCCGTCGACGAGCTTCACCCCGACACATGGTGGCGAGTACACCGTGCAGCTGATCGTCACCGGACCCGGGTCGGGCAACACCAGCACGACGACGTTCACGTTCTCGGTGCCGGACGACGCGGAGAACCCGGTCGCCAACGCGGGGCCCGACCAGAACTTCGTCGTCCCGACGAGTGTGGTCACGCTCAACGGCAGTGGTTCCGTGTTCACCACGGGATACGCCTGGACCGCTCCGACCGGGGTCACCCTGAACGGGGCGAACACTGCGAACCCGACCTTCACGGTCCCGGTGACAGCGGTCGACGGCTCGTGGACGTTCACGCTCACCGCGACGGGCGCGTCGGGTTCGGTCGCCTCCACGGACACGGTCACGGTGACCAGTGACATCGACGACGTGACTGTCGACTCCGCCACCTACAAGACCGGTGGCACGGAGTGGCGTGTCCGCGGGACCGCGCAGTACTGCTCCGCGAACAACACCGTCGACGTCTACTGGAACACCGGGCCGACGACGAGGGTGAAGCTCGGGAGCACGACGCCGGCGGGTGACCTGGGGGTCTGCGGTTACGACTTCCGGTTGAAGAACACGCCGTCGAACATGCGTCCGGGCGTCAACGGAACGGTCACCGTCGAGTCGAAGCTCGGTGGCAAGGCCACGGGGAACTTCACCCGCCTCTGAGGTCGTCCCGCTCCACCCGGCAGGCCCGGTCCCCGCGAGGGGGCCGGGCCTGCCGGCCTTTGTCGAACCACCCTCGCGCTGAACATCGTCTAGTACTAGACAAAGCCAAGTACTGGGCATAACCTCAGAACATGGCCGGTCACGATCCGCAGATGCTCAAAGGGGTGCTCTCGCTGCTCCTGCTCGAGCTGTGCGCCCAGCAGGAGGACTACGGGTACGCGCTCGTCGTCCGGCTCCAGGGCCTCGGCTTCCCGGAGCTCGCGGAGGGCACGGTCTACCCGGCGCTCTCCCGGCTGGAGTCGCAGGGCCTGCTCGAGGCCCGCCTCGTCCGGTCGGCCTCGGGGCCGGCCCGCAAGTACTACACGCCGACGGCCGCGGGGGCCGCCGAGCGGGTACGGGCACGCCAGGCCTGGGACGCGCTCGTCGTCGCCGTGGCCGCCGTCCGTACCGATTCCGTGCGCACCCAGGAGGTTCCGACATGAGCACCGCCCTCACCGCCCTCTCCGCCCTCGCCGCGACCGCGGCGGACGCGACGTCCGGCAGCGTCGAGATCGGCGGCACCGTCGCGGACCTCGTCTTCGTCGCCGTCGTCCTCACCGCGATCGCGGGCACCGTCCTGGCGATCGCCCGGCCCTGGGAGCTGCGCGGCGGCCGGTTCGTCGACAAGATCCGGGTCGGCGAAGCGGTGAGCAGCTACGACTTCTGGCTGTCCCTGCGGGGCGTCACCGGGCGCCGCCGCCGCGAGCTGCGCGCGGAGCTGCGGGCCAACCTCTGGGAGGCGACGCAGCGGGTCGGGGCCAAGGAGGCGATCGCCGCCGTCGGGCCGCTGCGCACGCTCGCGTTCGACAGCGTCCCCGAGCGCAGGGGGCCGCGCTGGGGCTACGGCGTGGCCGCGGGCTTCGTGGCCCTCGAGGTGTTCCTCATGGTGCAGGTCTTCCTCGCCACCGTCGTCGCCGACACCGCGCAGGCGGCCGGGGTGCCGCGGGTGGACGTCGCGGTGACGCTCGTCCCGGGGATGGGCGTGCAGTACGAGGAGGTGGGCGAGGGCTTCTCCGTCGGCACCGACTTCGGGCCCGCCTGCCTCGTCGTCGCCCTCGTCGCGTTCGTCCTCGTCGCGCAGCCGTGGCGGCTGCTGCACCGCCGGTCCGCCGTCCCGGCGTGAGCCGCCGGCGGCCGCCGGTGCGGCGTCAGCGGCCCGCGGCGATCGGCGTGACCCCGGCGTGCAGCGTCGTCCCGTCCGGGTCGAGCTGGCCGAGCAGCGTCGAGATGCCGTGGACGACGTCCCCGTCGATGGGGATCGACATGTGGCCCCGGCCCCGGACGAGGACGTTGCGGACGGCGAGGTCCGGGTGCTCGAGGCGGCCGTTCTCGTGGGGCAGGATCATCTGGTCGAGGTCGGACCAGTAGGCGACGAACCGGGTGCGGCAGCCGGGGGCCGGCTCGGCGAGCTCGGCGTAGAAGTCGCTGCCGGGGGAGAGCTGGCGGCACAGCTCGACCGGCACGAGGCGCGCGGGCAGCGTGCCCTCGTGCGGCGTCCCGAGGGTCACGAGGGTGTGGACCCGCTCGTCGCCGCCGAGCCGCTGCACGTAGTAGCGCGCGATGAGCCCGCCCAGGCTGTGCCCGACGACGTGGATCCGCTCGTAGCCGGTCCGCGCGACGAGCTCCTCGACGGCGCCGGACAGGTCGCGTGCCGCGAGCCGGACGTCGTTCGTCATCGGCGAGTAGTTGAGGGACACCACCCGGCGGAAGCCGCGGCGGCGCAGCCGGCGCCGCAGCACGGTGAAGATCGCCCGGTTGTCGACCATCCCGTGGATGAGCAGGATCGGCGTCCCGGCCGCCTCGACGTCCCCGACGACCATGCCGCGGGCCGCCGGGTCGAGACCGCCGAGGTGGTAGTGGTCGTGGTCGCGCGGCCGCTCCCGGAGCAGGCCCCACGGGTACATCGCGAGGTGCGCGGCGCCCCAGGACGCCTCCAGGGCCACGCCGCGCAGGCCGTGCGGGGTGAGCAGCGCCCCGAGGCCGCCCGCGAGGGCCCGCACGGTGTGCCGGACGGAGGCCTGCGGGCCGGACGTCGACCACCCGGGGGCGGCCGGGGCCGGGACGGCGGCGAGCGCGACGGAACCGGGGGTGCCGGGGCCCCGCCCGCGTCGTGCCGCCATCGGACCTCCTCGTCCGCCGTCCGGTGCCCGCAGCGCCTGCGCGACACCGGTTTTCGCAGTGTGCGGTGTGAGGTCGGCCACGCGCCAGACCCCACGCTGGCGAACCGCCGTCCGAGCACCCGTGACGCCGGGTGACCGGGCCTCCCACCCCGGGCAGGATCACCCGGTTTGGCCGACTTCATCGGACGAGACGGCCCGATCCTGAGGCGAACGGCGCCGCGTGACCCGTTCGGGCCGCCCGCGGGGAGCCGTCCGTCCCGGCGCCGGGACACGCGCGCGGCCGCCCCGGCGGTCCCCGTGACGCGGCGACGGGGACCGCCGTCCCAGGGGCGCGCCCGCAGGGCTGGTCTACCCTGCGACCACGCCCGCACGTCACTCAGGAGGAAGCCATGGCGCCCGTCCGGATCGTCGTCGCCAAGCCCGGCCTCGACGGGCACGACCGTGGTGCGAAGGTCGTCGCCCGGGCGCTGCGCGACGCCGGCATGGAGGTCGTCTACACCGGCCTCCACCAGACCCCCGAGCAGATCGTCGACGCGGCCGTCCAGGAGGACGCCGACGCCGTGGGCCTGTCCGTGCTCTCCGGCGCGCACCTCACGCTCTTCCAGCGGGTCGTCGAGCTGCTGCGCGAGCGCGACGCGGCCGACATCGTCGTCTTCGGCGGCGGGATCATCCCCGAGGCCGACATCCCCGAGCTCGAGCGGATCGGCGTCGCCAAGGTCTTCACCCCCGGCGCGTCGATGCGCGACATCGTCGAGTGGGTGCGGGCGAACGTCGGCCAGACCGTCTGACGCGTCCGGACCGTCCGACGCGCACGGCCCGCCGTTCGTCCCGCCGTCCGGCGCCGATCGGCGCCACGTGATCGGGCACACGCCGACCACGCGAAGATCGTCCCTTGTGTGGGGCTAGGGTTTCCTCGACCCTCCCGGCCCCGACGTTGAGGACGGCACGTGGACCTGTTCGAGTACCAGGCGCGCGACATGTTCGCCGCCCACGGCGTCCCGGTGCTTGACGCCGTGGTCGCCACCACCCCCGAAGAAGCGCGCGCAGGCGCCGAGGCGATCGGCGGCGGCACCGTCGTCGTCAAGGCCCAGGTGAAGACCGGCGGCCGCGGCAAGGCCGGCGGCGTCAAGCTCGCGCACAGCCCCGAGGAGGCCGCCGCCAAGGCCGGCGAGATCCTCGGGATGGACATCAAGGGCCACACGGTCCACCGCGTCATGGTGGCCCAGGGCGCGAAGATCGCCGAGGAGTACTACTTCTCGGTGCTCCTCGACCGGGCCAACCGCACGTACCTCGCCATGGCGTCCAAGGAGGGCGGCATGGAGATCGAGCAGCTCGCGGTCGAGCGCCCGGACGCCCTCGCGAGGATCCCGGTCGACGCGATCACCGGCATCGACGCGGCGAAGGCCGCCGAGATCGTCGACGCGGCGGGCTTCGCGGACGACGTCAAGGCCGCGGTCGCGGACGTCGTCGTCAAGCTCTGGGGCGTCTTCCAGGCCGAGGACGCGACGCTCGTCGAGGTCAACCCGCTCGTGAAGACCGAGGACGGCGCGATCATCGCGCTCGACGGCAAGGTCACGCTCGACGGGAACGCCGGCTTCCGGCACCCCGACCACGCGGCCCTCGAGGACGTCGCGGCGGCGGACCCGCTGGAGCAGGCGGCCAAGGAGAAGGGCCTCAACTACGTCAAGCTCGACGGCGAGGTCGGCATCATCGGCAACGGCGCGGGGCTCGTCATGAGCACGCTCGACGTCGTCGCGTACGCCGGCGAGGAGTTCGGCGGCGTCAAGCCCGCGAACTTCCTCGACATCGGCGGCGGTGCGAGCGCCGAGGTCATGGCGAACGGGCTCGAGATCATCCTCGGCGACGCGCAGGTCAAGAGCGTGTTCGTCAACGTCTTCGGCGGCATCACCGCGTGCGACGCGGTGGCCAACGGCATCCTCCAGGCCTTCAAGATCCTCGAGGAGAACGGCACCCCGGTGACCAAGCCGCTCGTCGTCCGGCTCGACGGCAACAACGCCGAGCTCGGCCAGGAGATCCTCGACGACTTCGCGAAGACCCTGCCCGCGGGCGCCATCACCCGCGAGGACACCATGGACGGTGCTGCCCGCGCGGCGGCCGAGCTGGCCGCCTCCGGCCAGGGACAGGGGGCCTGAGCATGTCGATCTGGCTCAACCACGACAGCAAGGTCATCGTCCAGGGCATGACCGGCTCCGAGGGCCGCAAGCACACCCAGCGGATGATCAACTCGGGCACGAACATCGTCGCCGGCGTCACGCCCGGCAAGGGCGGCAAGGGCCAGGAGTTCAACGACCGGGTGGTCAAGCCGGTCTTCGACTCCGTGCAGGAGGCCGTGTCGCAGACCGGTGCCGACGTCTCGGTCATCTTCGTGCCGGCCAAGGGCACGAAGTCGGCCGTCTACGAGGCGATCGACGCGGGCGTGCCGCTCGTCGTCGTCATCACCGAGGGCGTCCCGGTGCACGACACGGCGGACTTCTTCCAGTACGCCAAGAACAAGGGCACGACGCGCATCATCGGCCCGAACTGCCCCGGCCTCATCACGCCCGGCCGCTCGAACGTCGGCATCATCCCGGCGAACATCACCAAGCACGGCCCGATCGGCCTGGTGAGCAAGTCCGGCACGCTGACCTACCAGCTCATGTACGAGCTGCGGGACATCGGCTTCTCGACGAACGTCGGCATCGGCGGCGACCCGGTCATCGGGACGACGCACATCGACTGCCTCGAGGCGTTCGAGAAGGACGACGAGACCAAGGCGATCGTCATGATCGGCGAGATCGGCGGCGACGCCGAGGAGCGCGCGGCGGCGTACATCAAGGAGCACGTGACGAAGCCGGTCGTCGGCTACGTCGCCGGCTTCACCGCCCCCGAGGGCAAGACGATGGGCCACGCCGGCGCCATCGTCTCCGGCTCCTCGGGCACCGCGCAGGCGAAGAAGGAGGCCCTCGAGGCCGCGGGCGTGAAGGTCGGCAAGACCCCGTCCGAGACCGCCCGCCTCATGCGCGAGGTCATGGCCCAGCTCGCCTGACCCCGCACCACCCCGCTCATGCTCGCGGCGGGTACCGATCACGGCCCCTCCCGGGGCTCGGAACGGTACCCGCCGCGAGCATGACGGGGTCGGCGGGTCAGCCCAGCGGGGCGCTGCCCGCGGTGCCGACGAGCTGCTCGCGGAACTCCGGGCTCGCCAGGCGGGCCGCCTCGGCACGGGCCGCCTCGACCCGGGCNCCCCGCTCATGCTCGCGGAACTCCGGGCTCGCCAGGCGGGCCGCCTCGGCACGGGCCGCCTCGACCCGGGCCGGCATGTCGAGACGCGCCGTCGGCTCCTCGTTGCCCGGGGTGGAGACGAACTTCTCGATCGCCGCGAGACCGGCGCCCGCGCGGGCCGCGGCCGCGGCCGCCTTGGCGTCGAGGCGCCGGGCGTACCAGTCCGAGGCGAGGACCGACTCGCGGGTGAACAGGGCACGGAACTCGGGCGACTCCAGGCCCCAGCCCTCCGCGCTGTGCCCGTCGGCCATGATCTCCAGCAGGGCCCGCAGCGGCGGCACGGCGAGGTCCACGGTGCCGTCCTTGAAGTACGCCCGCGCCACCCGCTCGTGCGTCATGACGATCGTCGCGACCGACTCGGCGAAGACGCCGACGTCCTGCAGCTCGGGGCGCAGCATCTCCGGGGTGAAGATGACGTCCGGGTGCAGGAAGATCCGGCCGAAGTACTTCGTGGCGAGCCGGTCGGTCATCCGGTAGCCGAGCCGGCTCGCGGCGACGTGGACGCCCTCGTGCTCGAAGTCCGTGAGCTTCTCCAGCGCCCCCTCCTCGAGGAGCCGCCGCGCGTCCCGCTCGGCCGGGGTCATCCGGGAGAACAGCTCCGGCACGAGCAGCGAGAAGTCGTGGTCGACGCGCACGCGCGGCCCGACGTACCCG
Source organism: Kineosporia sp. R_H_3 (assembly GCF_002198675.1). GTDB lineage: Bacteria > Actinomycetota > Actinomycetes > Actinomycetales > Kineosporiaceae > R-H-3. Next base: position 14,278 of record NZ_MWLL01000170.1, read on the forward strand.
GCCGCGGAGACCCAGCCGTCGTGCCCGGTGAGCACGTAGGACAGCAGCGACGCGTTGAGGTCGATGACGGCCGGCATCGCGTTGAACGGGCCCTTGGTGAGCGCGCCCTCGGAGCCGGCCCCGGTCGTCGACGGCGACTTGCCGGTCATCGACGAGATGAACTCCATGAAGAGCTCGGGGAGCTCCATCCAGTGCAGCGGGCCGTACGCGCACAGCGGCGGCACCCCGACGTCCGGCGGGTTGTTCCGCCGTCCCGCCGCGACGACGTCGACCGGCTGCAGCAGCGGTGCGCCCGACGGCACCCGGCGCACGAGCCGGGCGGACAGGTCCGCGACCGCGGTGGCCCGGGCGTTCGTCCGGTCCGGGCGCTGCTGGAGGTAGCGCGGGTTCTTCGACGGCTTGCCGTCGACGATCCGCGGGTTCGCCGACGTGACGAAGAACGTCGGGCCGGCCCCCTCGGGCGTCTCGGCGAAGTCGCTGATCATCGTGGCCATCGGCTCGGTGAAGGCGCTGAACGCCACGGCGTCGTCCTGCATGGCGACGGCGTCGTCCCGGGTCAGCGGCGCGAAGTTCGACAGGAACGTGCCGCCGCCGGCGATGTCGCGCTCGGCCTGCTTGTCGTAGCCGCGGTGGATGGCGTCGTCCGGGCGCTGGAAGAGCAGGTCCTCGCAGTTCTCGACGAGCTTGTACGACCGCGCCGGGTCCAGGCCGAGCATGCTGCCGGGGACCACCGTCGAGGCGGTGATGTCGTCCTGGGTCTGCACCTTCACCGCGGGCGCGAAGTCGTGCCGCAGGCTGAACAGCCGCCACGACCCGTCGGTGTTGTAGCCGACCCGCAGCATGTTCACGGTGACCTTGGCGCCGTCGAGCCGCAGGGAGTTGCCCGGTCGCCCGTCGAGCGCCGCGACGCTGAAGTGGCTGCGCCAGTCGTCGCCCCAGTCGGGGCGGTAGGAGCGCTTGACGACGTACACGAGCTCCTTGACGTACGGCGGGATCCGCTCGAGCCAGGCGTTGTAGTCGGGCCGGTACTCCGACCGCGACGGGGTGAGCAGCTTGATGACGGAGCCGATGGAGCGCTCCTGCGACAGGATCGACCGGAAGTCGACGTCGTTGCGCGCCGGGTCGAGGAAGCGCTTGGAGAAGTCCCGGTCGAGGATCGCCGCGACCGAGTCCATGTCCGCCTCGAAGTTCGCGACGAACGCGGAACCGGGGATGAACGCGTCGGTGATGGCCTTGGAGATCTCCGACTTGCCGCCGCCGGAGACCGTGGCCGGCTTGTGGCACGACGTCGCCGTCGGTGCGGTGCCGATGAGGCTCCAGACCGTGCGGTCGTGGGGCTCCTGGGCGACCTCGACGCGGTAGCCGTTCGGGCTCAGGTACGCCTTGTCGGCGCGCAGCGGGATCGACCGGCTCGAGCCGTCGGGGTCGCCGGGGTCGGTCCACGTCACCGTCATGGTGCCGAGCGAGTAGTGCGCGCCGCCCGGCACGAGCACGATGTGCGGCTGCTGCAGGTCGAGCGCGTGCCCCTGCGGCTGGACGACGAAGCGCTCCGGGTCGCGGGCCAGCACGTCGGCGAGCACGTAGTCCGTGCCGCACGTGGTCTCGGTGTAGTCCTGGCCGAGGTTGTAGCTGGCGAACACGAGCGCACCGCCCGCGTGCTCCTCCTCGGCGTTGCCGAACAGGTTGGCGGAGTAGGAGATCTGGGTCTTGATCTCCTTCTTGCAGTAGCCGAAGTAGGTGTCGGCGATGACCGTGACGATGACGCCGCGGGCGTCCCGGGCGCAGATCTTGAAGGCCTTGCCGCCGTTGTAGAGCTCGTCGTCCTGCTCCCAGCACATGCCGTCGCGCCGCTGCCGGTCGGTCGCGTCGGCGACGTGCGGCAGCCCGAGCTCCTTCTTCGTGACCCGGGTGAGGTGCGGGGCGAGGATGACGCAGCCGGTGTGTCCCGTCCACGTCTCCGGGGCGAGCGAGGCGTCGTTCTCGGGCAGGTACGGGTCGCCGCCGTTGCCGAAGATGCCCTCGACGAAGTCGAGGTTGGCGACGAGGCCGCCGGGCACGATGAACCGGGTCTCCATCCGCTTCTCGCGCACCGAGCCGGGGACCGCCGGCGAGACGAGCGGCCGCAGGTGCAGCGAGACGAAGCAGGCCGCGGGCTCGGGCTGGTTCGCCGTGTACGGCAGGACCTTGTCGACCTCGGGGGCCTCGAACGCACGGGCCAGGAGCCGGGCGTACGCGAGCTTGGGCACGGCGATCTTGTCGTCCGGGACGGTCAGGCCGCCCTCGGCGACGTGGAAGACGCCCGCCGTCGTCCGCCGGTCGTTGACGGGGTTGTGCAGCACGCCGTTGGCGAGGCGGTAGCTGCTCAGCAGCGGCGAGATGAAGCTGTCGCCGTCGAACGGCAGGGACAGGTCGCGGGCCAGGCCGGGCTCGTCGAGGACGAGCGTGCGGCGCGGCAGCCGGGGCTGCTCACCGGTGTCGGCGAGGTAGTCGTCGAGGAAGGCCTGGATCCGGCCGTCCGCGGCGCACAGCCGGTCGGCGAGCCGGCGGCTGAGCTCGCGCTGGCGGGCGAGGATCGGGCGGGAGAGGCGCGCGGCCTCGGTGCTCTCGAAACCCTCGGGGAGGGGCAGGCCGAGCTGGGCCAGACGGATGTTGATGGCGGCGTTCTGACTCTGGGGCACACATCATTGTCGGCGCGGGCACCGGCCGGGGCCGGGACCTCCGCCGGAGTTGACGTGATGTTCATATGGTCCACGTGCTCAGCGGGCGTCGTCCGGACGCGCTCCACCCCTAGCCGCTCATGCTCACGATGGGTACCGTTCGAGGCCTCGTGACGGCCTGTTTCCGGTACCCGGCGAGAGCATGAGCGGGAGGGGCGCCGATGAGCGGAGCGCGGGTCCCGAGGGCGCCCGCGCTGACCGGGGCGGCGCCGGCGCACGTCGAGATCGAGCGGTGGCTCGTCGCGGCGATCGGACGGCGCGAGCTCGGTGCCGGGGACCGGCTGCCGCCCGAGGCCGAGCTCGCCGCCCGGATCGGGGTGAGCCGGATGACGCTGCGCCAGGCGCTCGGCCGGCTCGAGGCCCGCGGCGTCATCACGCGCCGCCCCGGCCGGCAGGGCGGCACGTTCGTCGCGGAGCCGCGGATCGACGTCGAGCTCACCGGCTGGGCGGGCTTCACCGCCGAGCTGCGCCGGGCGCACGTGCGCGCCGGGGCCCGGGTCGTCGTCGCCCGCACCGTGCCCGCGCCGCCGGACGTCGCCGCGGCGCTCTCGCTGGCGCGCGGGGAGACGGTGCACGAGGTGGCCCGGGTGCGGTCGGCGCAGCGCCGCCCGGTCGCCCTCGAGCGCTCGTGGTTCCCCGCCGGGGTGCTGCCCGGGCTGCTCGACCACCGGCTCACCGGATCGCTCTACGCCTTGCTGCACAAGGAGTTCGGCCACGCCCCGGCCACCGCTGAGGAGTTCGTCGACCCGGTCGCGGCCGACGCCGAGGCCGCCGCGCTGCTCGACGTCGCCGTGGGGCGCCCGCTCCTGCGTGTCGAGCGGACGGCGTTCACCGCCGCCGGGCTTGCCGTCGAGCACGCGCACGACCTGTTCCGCACCGACCGGGTGCGGCTGCACGTGCGCAGCGAGGTGGCGCCCGGGTAGCCGCCGTGACCGCGGCGGCTGCGACCTTCGCCTCTGTGCACCGGTCCACCGCCGGAGCACCATGGAGCGATGACTGACGTCCGTTTCGTCGATCTCGTCGAGCAGCCCACCGCAGTGGTCCGCGACCGGGTCCGGGTGGGCGACCTCAAGGCGTTCTTCGGCGCCGCCTTCGGTGCCGTGGCGCGGGCGCTCGAGAGCCGGGGCAGCGCGCCCGCCGGCCCGCCGTTCGCCTACTACCACGGGATGCCCACCGAGTGGGTCGACGTCGAGGCCGGGTTCCCGGTCCGGGCGCCGATCGAGCCGTCGGGCACCGTGGTGCCGAGCGTGCTGCCGGCCGGGCACGCGGCCGAGGCGACGCACGTCGGCCCGTACGAGACGCTCGGGGACACGTACGAGGACGTCCTCGGGGCGGTCCGGGCCGGGGGTCACCAGCCCGCGTCCGGGATGTGGGAGTACTACCTCAGCGACCCGGCGGCCGAGCCCGACCCCGCGACCTGGCGCACCACGGTGGTGTGGCCGGTCTCCTGACCGCCCTCAGCCGTCCGCGCGCACCCGGGACGACGTGGGGTCGTGCAGCACGCCGTCCGCGACCGTGCCGCCCACCCACTCGCCGAACAGGTCCACCTCGACCCGGGTGCCGGGCACGGCGGCCGCGGCCGGCAGGTACGAGTAGAGGATCGACGCGCCCACGGTCCAGCCGTAGCCGGCCGAGGTGACCCGGCCCGCGACCTCGCCGGCATGCGGTCCGTCGACGACCCGGACCGGCTCGCTCCCGACGGCGACGGCCCGCGGGTCGTCGAGCGTCACGCAGGCGAGCGCGCGCGCCGGGCCGCCCGCGGCGCGTGCGGCCCGCAGCGCGTCGGCGCCGACGAACCCGCCGGGCTTGTCGAGCTTCACCGCGAACGAGAGCCCGGCCTCGTCCGGGGTCGTCTCCGGCGTCAGGTCGCCGGCCCAGACCCGGTAGCCCTTCTCCAGCCGCAGCGAGTCGATCGCCCGGTAGCCGGCGGCGACGAGGCCGTGCGGCCGGCCGGCCTCCCACAGCGTGCGCCACAGCGCCGCGCCGTACTCGCTCGAGGCGTAGACCTCCCAGCCGAGCTCGCCGACGAACGTCACCCGGACGAGCCGCACCGGCACGTCGCCGACGGTCGTCGTGCGGGCCGACAGGAACGGGAAGTCCTTGTTGGACAACGACTGCGGGGTGAGCGGGCCGAGCACCTCACGCGCCTTCGGGCCCCACAGGCCGTAGCAGACGTACTGCCCGGTGACGTCCTCGATCCGGGCGTCGAGCCGGCCGTCGCGACCGGTCCCGGCGCCCTCGGCCGTGAGGTCGTCGGCCCGGCGGCGCAGCCAGGACAGGTCGTGCAGGCCGAAGGCCGTGCCGGTGACGACGACGAACGCGTCGTCCGCGGTGCGGGTCACGGTGACGTCCGCCTCGATGCCGCCGCGGTGGTTGAGCCACTGGGTGTACGTCACCGACCCGACGGCCCGGTCGACCCGGCCGGCGCTGACCCGCTCGAGGAGCCGGGCGGCGTCCGGTCCGGTGACCGAGAGCTTGGCGAACGACGTCTCGTCGAAGAGCGCGGCCGCCGTCCGGGCGCCGTGGTGCTCCGCCGCGATCGCGGGGGACCACGAGCGACCGGCCCAGGTGCGCGGGCGGACGGCGTCGACGCCGCCCGCCGCGGCGAGCAGTGCCTCGCCGGCGGCGGCGTTCGCCTCGTACCAGTCGACCCGCTCCCAGCCGGCCTTCTCGCCGAGGTGCGCGCCGTGGGCCGTGTGCCACTCGAACGCGGGGGAGGTGCGCAGCGGCCGCCCCGCGGTGCGGTCCCGGTGCGGGTAGGCGATGTCGTAGTACGTCGCGTACGTCTCGACGGTGCGGGCCAGGGTGTACGACGGCGAGTCGTACGCGGGCCCGAAGCGGCGGATGTCCATGTGCCACACGTCGAGCGAGGGCGAGCCCTCGAGCACCCACTCCGCCATGACCTGACCGATGCCGCCCGCGCCGGCGATCCCGTGCGCGCAGAACCCGGCCGCGACGAAGAACCCGCCGACCTCGCTCTCGCCGAGGCAGAACTCGTTGTCGGGTGTGAACGCCTCGGGCCCGTTGATGAGCTTGCGGACGCCGACGTCGTCCATCGCCGGCACCCGGACCCGGCTGTTCTCGGCGATCTGCTCGAAGCGGTCCCAGTCCTCCGGGAGCAGCCGGCCGTTGAAGTCGGCGGGCACGTCGTCGAAGGACGTCGCGGACGCCGTCCAGGGCGCGGGGTCGCGCTCGTAGCCGCCCATGAGCAGCCCGTCGACCTCCTGCCGCCAGTAGACGAGCCAGTCCGGGTCGCGCAGCGTCGGCAGCGGCTTCTCCCGCGGGCCGAGCCGCTCGGTGAGCAGCGGCTCGGTGACGATGTACTGGTGCGCCATCGGCACGAGCGGCACCCGGACGCCGACCATCCGCGCGATCTGCGCGGCGAACATGCCGCCGCAGTCGACGACGACCTCGCACTCGACGTCTCCGCGGTCGGTACGCACCCGGGAGACCCGGCGCCGCCCGCCCGGCAGCGTCACGGTGTCGATGCCGGTCACCCGGGTGCGGGTGCGGACCTCGACCCCGCCGGCCCGGGCGCCGGCGACGAGCGACAGGCACAGGGACGACGGGTCGACCCAGCCGTCCTCCGGCAGCCAGGCGGCGCCCACGACCCCCGTGGGATCCATGAGCGGGAACAGGTCGACGGCCTCGGCGACCGAGATCTCCTCCAGGCCGAGGCCGTAGGTCTTCGCCCAGCTCACCTGGCGGCGGATCTCCTCGAGCCGCTCCGGGGACGACGCGAGCTTCAGGCCGCCGCTCGGCACCCAGCCCGGCGGGTGGTCGCCGGCCTGGAGCCGCGCGTAGAGCGCCGCCGAGTGCATGTTCATCCGGGTGAGCGTCGGGTCCGCGCGGAGCACGCCGACGAGGCCGGCGGAGTGGAACGTCGAGCCGCTCGTGAGGTCGGCCCGCTCGAGGAGCAGGACGTCGCGCTCACCGGCCTGCGCGAGGTGGTAGGCGACGCTCGCGCCGCCGACCCCGCCGCCGATGACGACGACACGTGCGGACGAGGGCAGACCGGCCGGATCGCTCATGCGCCAACGGTAGCCAGCCGTCGCGATTCAGGTATAGACCGAATGCGAGGTGGCCCGCCCCGTCACGCGAGCGTCACCGGCCCGCAGCGCCCACGACATCTGAGGTCTAGACCCTAAGGGGGGCCAGCCCCTAGCATCCGCCCACAGGCTCCCGGCGAGGCAGGCGTCCGGGTGCCCGGGCCCGCGCGCCGGGCCGCACCTCCAGGGAGTCCGGGTGGCATCGGCAGACCGTGACGTACGGGCGGGACGTTCTGCGAGCACGCTCGCGGACGACGCCGTCGTCGAGCGCGTGCTCGACGCCGTCGGGTGCCTGCAGGGCCGGACGGGCTGGGAACGCGTCTCCGGCGGCCTGACGAACGTCAACGTGCGCGTGCACCTGCCGGACGGCGACGCGATCGCCCGGATCGCCACGCAGGACAGCGCGCTGCTCGCCATCGACCGCGCCGCAGAGCACCTCAACAGCGTCGCCGCGGCGGTGAGCGGTGCCGCGCCGGCGGTGCTCGGCTACGAGCCGGCGGCGGGGGTGCTCGTCGTGCGCTGGGTCGTCGGCCGCACCTACTCGCCCGCGGACGTCGCGGCGAACCTCCCGCGGATCGCGGCCGCCTGCCGGCTGCTGCACTCCGGGCCGCGGTTCGGCAACGACTTCGACATGTTCGCCGTCCAGCGCGGCTACCTCGACGTCGTGCGGGAGAAGGGGTTCCGGCTGCCGCCGCGCTACCTCGACTTCCTGCCGGCCTTCGACGACATGCGGCGCGCGCTCGCCGTCCGGGCCACCGCAACCGTGCCGTGCAACAACGACCTGCTCGCCGAGAACTTCGTCGACGACGGCCGCCAGGTCTGGATCATCGACTACGAGTACGGCGGCAACAACGACGCCTGCTTCGAGCTCGGCAACATCTGGAGCGAGTCGACGCTGCCCGTCGAGGCGCTCGACGAGCTCGTAACCGCCTACTACGGCCGGGCCTCCGCGGCGCTCGTCGCCCGGGCCCGGTTGCTCGGCCTCGCCTCGAAGTACGGCTGGACGCTCTGGGCCTCGATCCAGGACGGCGCCAGCACGCTGGACTTCGACTTCTGGTCATGGGGGATGGAGAAGTACGAGCGAGCCGTCGCGGAGTTCGACGGCCCGGACTTCGCCCGACTGCTCGAGGAGGCCGCCGCACCCGACTGAGCGAGTCACAATCCGCGAGAACCGTTCTCCCCAGGAGGATCTCCATGGCAGACCTGTCCAAGCTCAACGACGACGAGCGCCGGCTCGCCGAGCTCGGCTACAAGCAGGAACTCAACCGGAACTGGTCCGGTTTCTCCAACTTCGCCATCTCGTTCTCGATCATCTCCATCCTGGCCGGCTGCTTCACGACGTTCGGTCAGGCGTGGAACAACGGTGGTCCCGTCGCGATCTCGTGGGGCTGGCCGATCATCTCGGCCTTCATCCTCATCATCGGCTTCACGATGTCGGAGCTCGTGTCGGCGTACCCGACTTCGGGCGGCATCTACTGGTGGGCGAGCAAGCTCGGCGGCGCCAAGGCCGGCTACTACACCGGTTGGCTCAACCTCATCGGCCTCCTGGCCGTCGTCGCGTCGGTCGCGTACGGCTGCGCGACGTTCCTGGATGCGACGCTGAGCACCTACAGCACGAGCTGGGCCGACGGGTACTCCCTCACGCGGGTGTTCCTCATCTTCCTCGGCATCCTGCTGCTGTCCGGACTGCTCAACGTCTTCAGCGGCCACCTCATGGCGATCATCAACAACATCTCGGTCTGGTGGCACGTTGCCGGGGCGTCCGCCGTCGTGCTGATCCTCGTCTTCCTGCCGGAGAAGCACCAGAGCATGAGCTTCGTCTTCACGGAGCGGATCAACAACTCCGGCTACGCGGACAGCAAGTACTGGTTTCTCGTGCTGCCGCTGGGCTTTCTCCTGACCCAGTACACGATCACCGGCTACGACGCGTCCGCCCACCTCTCCGAGGAGACCCAGGGCGCGGCGAACGAGGCCGCCAAGGGGATCTGGCAGTCGATCTTCTACTCGGCGATCGGCGGCTGGATCATCCTGCTGTCGTTCCTCTTCGCCGTGCAGGACCCGCAGGAGGTCACCGACGCGGGCGGGTTCGTGGGAGCCATCTTCACCTCCGCCCTGTCCAGCGGCTGGGCAGGCACCGTCCTGCTCATCGCCACGGCCGGCCAGTTCTTCTGCACGACGTCGTGCCTCACGTCCTGCTCGCGCATGATGTTCGCCTTCAGCCGTGACGGTGCGGTCCCGGGGTCCCGGCTCTGGTCGAAGGTCAACGCGAACAAGGTGCCGGCCAACGCCGTCATCGTCTCGGCGCTGATCTCCATCGTCATCACCCTGCCGGCGCTCGTCGAGGTCGACATCAACGGTGCCCCGGTGCCGGTCGCCTTCTACGCCGTCGTCTCCGTCGCGGTCATCGGGCTCTACCTGGCCTTCCTCATCCCGATCTGGCTGCGCTGGAAGGCCGGTGACTCCTGGCAGGCCGGTCCGTGGAACAACGGTCAGAAGTACAAGTGGATGAACCTCGTGGCGGTGATCGAGATCGCCGTCATCTCGGTGTACTTCGTGCTCCCGTTCACGCCGGCAGCCATCCCCGGCAACCCGGACTTCTCCTGGAAGTTCGTCAACTACGCCCCGATCCTCACCGGAGGCGCCCTGATCGCGCTGTGGATCGGCTGGCACGTGTCCGCGAAGAACTGGTACACGGGCCCGAAGATGACGATCGACCTGCCGGCCGGTGTCTCGTCCGCCGACGAGATCAAGCTCGAGCACGAGCACAAGGGCTACCTCACCGGCGAGCACGACGCCTGAGGTCGTCCGGCAGGCCCCGCACCACGCGGACGGCGCCGCTCCCCGGCAGGGGAGCGGCGCCGTCCGTCGTTCCGGGCGTCCTCGGGCAGGCGGCCGCCGTCAGGGCGTGAACTGCTCGGCGACGTAGTAGACCGGGCCGTCCGGGGCCTGCGTGTGCCGCAGCCACAGCAGGAGGCTGTCGCCGGTCGAGACGATGCCGACCGCCTTCTCGTAGAACTGGTCCGCGGTGATCGGCTGGGTCTTCACCCCGTCACCGTCGCCGAGCGCGAACTGGGCGTAGATCACGGCGTCCTTCGTCAGCGTGAAGGTCCGCAGCTTGGGGTTGGTGTTGACGACCGCGTAGTCGAGCGGCTCCTCGTCGGGGTGCTGCGCGTAGTACTCCTGCGCCTTGGCGCCGGTGACGAACGACGCGCGGTCCACCGTGATCGTGTACCCGCTCGCGGTCTGCTCGACCTCCTTGAGCAGGCCGAAGTCCATGCCTGCCGTGGTCGTCGGGTCGTCGACGTAGGCCGTCTCCCGGGGCGTCGGGGTGGCCGTCTTCGTCGGCGACTTCGTGGTCTTCGTCGCCTTCGGGGTGGCGGGCGCGTCCGCTGTCGTCGCCGGGGCGGCCGACGACGACCCGGACGCCACGGGGGTCGTCGTCACCGTCTTCGACGGCCGCAGCAGCCCGTAGACGCCGCCCGCGAGGACGGCGAGCAGCACCGTGACGACCATCGTCGTGACGACGACCCGGCGGCTCGGACCGCCGCCGCCGCGCGGCGGCTCGGGGGCGCCCCCGCGACCGCCGAGGTCCCAGGCGGGGTCACCGGGAGGCCGGCCGAGCAGGCCGGCGCCCGGGTCGGGGAAACCGCCCTGGTCGCCGTAGCCGCCCTGGTCCGGGTACCCGCCCTGCTGGGGGTAGCCGCCCTGGTCCGGGTAGCCGCCCTGCTCCGGGTAGCCGCCCTGCTGCGGGTAGCCGCCCTGCTGCGGGTAGCCGCCTTGGTTCGGGTACCCGCCCTGCTGGGGGTAGCCGCCCTGCTGGGGATACCCGCCCTGGTTCGGGTAGCCGCCAGGCTGGGGATACCCGCCCTGCTGGGCGTAGCCGCCCTGGTCCGGATAGCCGCCCTGCTGGGGGTACCCGCCCTGCTGGGGGTACGCCTGCGTCGGGTAGCCGCCCGGCTGCTGGGGGCGGGGGCGGCCGCCCTGCGCCGGGTGGCCCGGGGCCTGGCCGCCGAAACGGTCGTCGTCCATCGTCCGCCTCTCGTGGTCGACTCATGGTCGACGTGCGGCGCACATCGTCCACCGTCGGTGGGGGAGGGCGTCAACTCGGCCTGCGTGCCTCCCGGCGCGTCTGCGGGCCGCCCCGGGCCGGGTGGCTGACGATGGACGGGATGACGATCCTCGACCGCGCCGCGGGGGCGCTGCGGCCGCCCCCCTCAGACGACCGCCCCGCTGCACCGACGGCCGCCGCGCTCGCGGCCGTCCAGGCCGCGGGCGCCTCCCTGCTGGTCGTGCTCGTGCCGGCGGTCCTCACCTGGTTGTCGGCCACCGCCGACCGGGCGCCCTGGACGGCGGTGCTCCGGCTCGGCGCCGACCTCTGGCTGCTCGGCCAGCACGTCCCGCTCGCGGTCCCCGGCGGGCAGGTGTCCTTCGCCCCGCTGGGTCTGCTCGCCGTCACCGGCGCGGCGCTCGTCACCGCGTCCCGCCGGATGGCCCGGGTCCTCGACCCGCTCGGCGACCGGATCGAGGCCGGTGCGACCAGGTCGGCGCCGACCCGCCCCCCGGTGCTCGCCGGAGCGGTGTTCGTCGCCGTGTACGCGGCGATCGCGGCGCTGGTCGCCGTCGCGGCGGGCCAGCCGGCCGCCCGGCCGGACCCGGGCGGCGAGGAGCGCCGGGA
>NZ_MWLL01000171.1 GCF_002198675.1 Kineosporia sp. R_H_3
CCGAACCCCGTACAACGAGACCACCGCCTGGCACCACCGCGCACACGTCGCTGCTTGACCAACCAACCCATGGGATGTCTGACCGGGGCCGGGCCGCTCGACGGGCCCGGAGGTGACGGCCTAGAGGTCCTGGCCGACGTCGACCCGGTTCCCGTCCGGGTCGGCGAGGACGAACGTGCGCATCCCGTAGTCGGCGTCCCGGATCCCCTTGACGATCCGGACGCCGTTCGCGATGAGGTGCTCGTAGAGGGCGTTCGCGTCCTCGACCATGAGGTGCGCGACGTTGCGGGCGTTCGCCCGGTGCGTCGGGTCGAGGTCGAGGTGGAGCTCCGCGGCGTCCTTCTCGAGGATGACGAACCCGACCGGGTCCCCGTTCTCGAAGACCTTCTCGAACCCGAGGACGCCGACGTAGAACGCGAGCGCCCGGTCGAGGTCGGTCACCTGGACGGCCGCCGCGACGCGCCCGAACCGGACGGGGTGCGGCGTCCCGGCCGGTCGCTCGGCGGGAGGCTGTGCGGGGGTCTGCTGCGACGTGGTCATGACACGCTCCGAGGACGGCGCCCCGCCGCCGGGGCGGTGCCCGGTGGTCCGGCCGAGGGCGTCGGTGAGGCGGAGCGGTGTCCGCGGCTGACACGGCCGATGCTAGCCGGAACCCGTTTCGAGGGGCACCGGTCAGGCTGGTAAGGTCTCATCCGTTCCTGAGCCCCCGTAGCTCAGGGGATAGAGCACCGCCCTCCGGAGGCGGGTGCGCAGGTTCGAATCCTGCCGGGGGCACGTTCTGCAGCAGATGGGGCTCGAGATGCGCGAAGCGCGTCTCGAGCCCCATCTGCGTCCCCGGCATGATGACGGGAGCCGGAACCGACGCCGCGACGAAGGAGCGGCGCCGGTGACGGCGGCTCCTGCCGGGGGCCGCGACGGCGGCTCCTGCCGGGGCCGCGACGACGCCTCCTGCCGGGGGCCGCGACGACGACTCCTGCCGGCGACCGCGACGACAGCTCTGCCCCCGAGGTCAGCCCCCACGCCGAACGCCGACCGCCCTGACGCCCGGGCGCACGACCACTGCGCAACCCACCACCCCGACGACGTACGCCACCAGATCCCAGGCGTCGAACCCCGACCCGAGGACGAGCGCCGACAGCGGGAACACCTCCGCGGCCCGCCGGGGCAGGTCGCTCAGCTGGAGGAGCTCGACGGCGAAGCACCAGCACAGCGCCACTGCGAGCGGGAACCACCGGGGCCGGCGCAGCCGCACGACGACGAGCAGCAGGTAGACCATGGCGGCGTACAGCGCGTCCCCCGCCTTGTCGGCGGCCCGGCCGCTGCCCAGGCCGTGCACGGCGAGGCCGAGAGCCACGACCAGCACCAGAGGCAGCCAGGGCCCACGAGCCGCAGCGCCGCCGTCCGCCTCGCCGCCGGTCGCGATCATCGGGGCAGCCTAGTCAGCCCCGGCACAGGTGCTGCCTGCGCAGCAGCGCGTTCCGGCGGGATCGTGACCGATCCTTCGGCACACCGCCGCGGGATCGGTCGCGATCCCGGCAGCGACGCGAGAGCTCTCCCCACCGCCGTCACTGTCAGTGACACCGCCGAACAAAACAGGGCCTAGTGTGACGGATCATCGTTCGATAACGTTATCGATATCGATACCCATATGGGCCGATTGCACCGTGCGCACCACGTAGGCGATGCACACGGCGCACCGGGCCGTGAACCCGAAGCCCTGTCCGGGGCGGCCGAGGAAGGAACCGGCCGCCTCGGGCAGCACCACCACCGCAGCCACGCTCGCACCGCATCCTCGTCGACCCCGACATGCCTCTGGCCGGGGTGGTAGCCCGCCGGTCGACGACCACGTACCCCCCGCGACGGCGCGGGGCGGCATCCAAGGACGGAGCCACACGATGGGATACCTACGCAGAGATCGCAGGGGTCGCGCCGCCGCAGGCGAGGCGACCACGCTCACCACGACCGGCACCATGCCGACGGCGGGCAGACGCGACGCGGCCGCGGGGCCGTCGCCGGTGCGGCGGCACCTACGGCACGCGCGGCCGGCCGCCCCCGCTCGGACCGGGGCGATGCGCAGGCTGCGGGGGTGGTCGCTGCTGCCGCTGCTCGCGGCCGCCTTCCTCTTCTTCGGGACGTCGAACGCCAGTGCGTCGACCCCGAACGCGACGGGCACCCACAACGGCTACTTCTACTCGCACTGGTCCGACGGCGTCGGGAACGTCAACTTCACCCTGGGAGCCGGCGGCAACTACAGCTACCAGTGGAGCAACGTCGGCAACTTCGTCGGCGGCAAGGGGTGGGCCACGGGCGGGCGTCGCACCGTGAGCTACTCGGGCAGCTGGAGCACCAGCGGCAACGCCTACCTGGCGCTGTACGGCTGGACCACGAACCCGCTCGTCGAGTACTACGTGGTCGACAACTACGGCTCGTACAAGCCGACCGGCACCCCCTACGGCACCGTGACGACGGACGGCGGCACGTACGACATCTACCGCACCCAGCGGGTCAACCAGCCGTCGATCAACGGCACCGCGACCTTCTACCAGTACTGGAGCGTCCGGCAGCAGAAGCGCACCGGCGGCACGATCACCACCGGGAACCACTTCGACGCCTGGGCCGCCAGGGGCCTCAACCTCGGCACCCACAACTACATGGTCCTGGGGACCGAGGGCTACCAGAGCAGCGGCAGCTCGAACATCACCGTCGGTTCGACCACCACCGGTGGCGGCGGAGGCGGCGGGACGACGACGCCGCCGCCGAGCAGCGGCGGCTGCACGGCGACCCTGTCCGCGGGTGACAAGTGGAACGACCGCTACAACCTCAACGTCGCGGTCTCCGGCAGCAGCGCCTGGACGGTGACGATGAACGTCCCGGCACCGGAGAAGATCATCGCCACCTGGAACGTCGCGGCCACCTGGCCGAGCGCCCAGGTCATGACCGCCAGACCGAACGGCTCCGGCAACACCTTCGGGGTCACCATCCAGACGAACGGCACATGGACCTGGCCGACCGTCTCCTGCCGGGCCGGCTGAGCGGGCAGGAGAGGAGCATCCGATGTCCATCAGCAGACTCTCGAAGACGAGGACTGCCGTGCTGGCGGTAGCGGCCGCCGCTCTGGCGAGCCTGTCCACCCTCGGTGCGACCGGCTCCGAGGCGGCGACGTGCAACGGGTACGTCGCTCTCACCTTCGACGACGGTCCGAACGCGGGGAGCACGCCGGCCCTGCTCTCGGCCCTGACGTCGAACGGTGCCCGGGCCACCCTGTTCAACATCGGCCAGAACGCCGCCGGCAACCCGTCGCTGGTCTCCCAGCAGGTCCAGGCGGGCATGTGGGTGCAGAACCACAGCTACACGCACCCGCACATGAACTCCCTGTCGTCGGCCCAGATGCAGTCCGAGCTGTCCCGGACGAACACGGCCGTCCAGAACGGTGGCGCGCCGAAGCCGACCGTCTTCCGGCCTCCGTACGGCGAGCACAACGCCACTCTCGACGCCGTGGCGGCGGGCCTCGGCCTCAAGGTGGTCACCTGGGACGTCGACTCCCAGGACTGGAACGGCGCGAGCACGGCCTCGATCGTCGCCGCCGCCCGACGGTTGCAGAACGGGCAGGTCATGCTCATGCACGACGGGTACGCCACCACCCGGGCGGCGATCCCGCAGATCATGGCCGACCTCACCTCGCGCGGTCTGTGCACCGGCATGATCTCCGCCTCCACCGGCCGGGCCGTGGCGCCCGGCAGCAGCACCGGCGGGGGTGGCACCACGCCGCCTCCCACCGGCGGCGGGGGCAGCACCTGCACCGCGACTCTGTCGGCCGGTGACAGGTGGAGCGACCGCTACAACCTCAACGTCACGGTCTCCGGCAGCAGCACCTGGACCGTGACGATGAACATCCCGGCACCGGCGAAGGTCATCGCCACCTGGAACGTCGCGGCCACCTGGCCGAGCGCCCAGGTCATGACGGCCAGACCGAACGGCTCCGGCAACACCTTCGGGGTCACCATCCAGACGAACGGCACCTGGACCTGGCCGACCGTCTCCTGCCGGACCGGGTAGCAGCAGCAGTGACACGAGGCCCCGCGGTCGTCGACCGCGGGGCCTCGTGGTCCGTGCAGGCCCCGAGCACCGGACCCGCGGCGATGACGTTCGCCCCGCGCGACGGCCCGCCCCCGGGTGTACATCGGGAGGTGGCCCCGCGCGCCGGCGAACCGCGCAGGGCCGGTGGGGGTGGTCGCAGTGCGGGTCATCGGGTCCGGCCGTGGACGGCGCCCCGCCCGGACGGCGCCCTTCCGGGCCGGGCGTGCCGCAGCCGCGGCGGTCGTCGCCCTCGCGCTGTGCGCCGCGCCGGCCTGCTCCGGGGCGCCCGCGGGCGAGCACCTCACCCGGACCTCCGACTACCTGCCGGGGCGCGCCGCCGACGTCTACCTCCCGGAGAGCGCCGGCCCCGCAGCGGTCGTCGTGCTCGTCCCCGGGGGTGCCTGGCGGACCGCCGACCGCACCGGTCTGGCCCCGTTGGCGGAGACGCTCGCCGCGGCCGGGGTCGTGGCGGTGAGCACCACCCATCGGGCCGTCGACGACGGCGGCCGGTTCCCCGGACCGGTCCAGGACGTCACCTGCTCGATCGGCTTCGCGGTCGACGCGGCCGCCCGGGCCGGGATCGACGTCACGCACGTCGTCGTCCTCGGCCACTCCTCGGGCGGCCACCTCGCGGGTCTCGCGGCGCTCGCACCGGACCGGTTCCGCGCGTCCTGCCCCTACCCACCGGTGCGCGCGGACGGCTTCGTGGGCCTGGCCGGCACCTACGACGTCACCCGCTACCCCGACCTCGCCCTGCGGCTGTTCGGGGCGGACGCCCGCACCCGGCCGGACCTGTGGCACGACGGGAACGTCCTCACGTGGGCCGAGGAGGCGACGGCGGCCGGCGACGTGTCGGTGCTCCTCCTGCACGGTTCGGCCGACACCGCCGTCCGGGTGAGCGGCACCGAGGACCTCGCGGAGGTGCTGGGCGCCAACGGGTTCCGGGTGAGCACCGAGATCGTCCCGGACGCCACGCACGCGACGATCTACACCGCCGACGTCGCCGGGCCCCGGGTGCTCGCGTGGCTGCGGCAGCTCGAGGACGCAGCGACGGGCTGAGCCCGCAACCTCCGCGGAGAGGGGACCGACGATGAGGACCACGCGACGGGTCGCGCTCGCCGCGGCGCTCGGGTACGCGGCGCTCCACGTGCTCGGCCGGCAGGCGGGCTCCACCCGTCAGGAGCGGCGGGCGCGGTTGCCGGGCGACGAGCTCGTCCCCGACGGCCCTCCCGGGACGGCCTGGTTCGTCGTCGAGCACGTCGACGCACCGCGCCGGGTCCGCGGCATCCGGGACAGGGCCGAGGCGGCCCCGCCGCCGCAGGGCTCCGGCCGCCGACCGCACCAGGCCTGCGGGCACGACGCCACGACCCCGGTGACCGGGCCATGACGGCCGGCCCGGCGTCCCTCTCCCACCGGGAGCCGCCGGTCACCGACGCCGCGACGCCCGGCCCCGTGACGGCCGCCGCCCTGATCGGCGTCCTCGCCGCGACATGCGTCCTCGTCGGCAGCGACGGCTCGCCCGGCGGCCGGGTCGCCCGCGTCGCCGCGGCGGTCGCGGCTGCGGCCGCGACCTGGCTGGTCCTGCGCCGTGCCCCCGCGGCCGTCGGAGCGCTCGTCCTCGTCGTGGTCGCGCTGCTCGCCGTCCCCGCGGGCCTCGGCGTCGCCCTCCCGCACCTGTCGAAGAACGGCCTCGGTCGCCCGGGAGCCGCGGGCGCGGTCGTGGCCGGCTGCGGCCTCGTCCTGCTCGCCGCAGGGCTCGGGCGGCTCCGACGGCACCGCGGGACGCGGACCGGTGCAGCGGCGGCCGTGGCCGCCGTGGTGTGCCTGGGCGTGACCTCGTGGACGCTGGGGCAGGCCGTGGCCGCGACGAACGTGCCCGCGACCCCGGTCTGCACGACGCCGCCCGAGGGGGTCGTCGCACCGCGCGACGTCTCGTTCCGGACGGCGGACGGCGCCACCGTGTCGGCCTGGTACCTGCCCGGCCGCAACGGCGCCGCGGTGGTCCTGCGGCACGGTGCCGGCTCGACCCGGTGCAGCGTCCGGGCCCACGCCGCGGTGCTGGCCCGGCACGGGTACGGCGTCCTCATGACCGATGCCCGCGGCCACGGTGCCTCGGGCGGCCGGGCCATGGACTTCGGCTGGTACGGCGAGACGGACATCGCGGCCGCCGTCGCCTACCTGCGCCGGCAGCCGGGCGTCGACCCCGGGCGGGTCGGTGCCGTCGGCCTGTCCATGGGCGGCGAGGAGGCGATCGGTGCGCTCGGCACCGCGACCGGTCCCGCAGCCGTGGTCGCGGAGGGCGTCACCGGCCGCGTCGCGGGCGACAAGGCCTGGCTCCCCGGTGTCTACGGGTGGCGGGGCACGGCCACCGAGCGGCTGGCCGGGCTCACCTACGGTGCCGCCGACCTGCTCACCGACGCAGCCCCGCCGGCCACCCTGCGCCGGGCCGTCCGGGCGGCGGCCCCCCGGCCCGTCCTCGTCATCAGCGCGGGCGAGCGCCCGGACGAGGCGTACGTCGCCCGCTCCCTGCACGCCGCCGCACCGGGCACGGTGCAGACGTGGGACGTCCCGGGGGCGGCGCACACGGGGGCGCTCCGCGCCCGACCGCAGGACTGGGAGCGCCGCGTCACCGCCTTCCTCGACGCGGCCCTCCTCGGCTGACCTCCGTCGTCCCGGCTCGACCGCCCATGATCGCGGCCCGGCCCTAGTCTGCAGACGTGGCGGGAGATCAGAACGGGGCCGAGGGCGACGTCCGGCTGCCGGGGCTGGACCCGCAGGCCGCGCAGGCCGTGCTCAGCCCGAGCCGGCTACGGGCGGTCGCGGCGACGGGGCTGCTCGACAGCGCGCCCGAGGAGGCGTTCGACCGCTACTCGCGGCTCGCGTCGACGCTGCTCGGCACCCCGCTGTCGTTCGTCACCGTCGTCGACGACACCCGCTCGTTCTGGAAGAGCTGCATCGGGGTGGAGTCGGACGACCCGGCGGACCGGCAGAACACCGTCCAGGAGTCGTTCTGCCAGTACGTCGTCGCCTCGGGCAAGCCGCTCGTCGTGGACGACGCCGTCACCGACCCGCGGACGCGAGACAACCCCTCGGTGCGGACCATGGGCGTCGCGGCGTGGGCGGGCTGGCCGGTCTGGTCGCCGGACGGCGAGGTGCTCGGCACCTTCTGCGTTGTCGACACCGCGCCGCGGGCCTGGACGTCGCGCGACGAGCAGGTCCTGGAGACCCTGAGCCAGGCCGTCGCCGGCGAGATCGCGCTGCGGGCCTCGCGGGACGAGGCGTACGCGGCGGCCGAGGACCTGCGCCGGGTGAACGCCAGCCTCGGCCGCCTGGCACGCACCCTCCAGGAGAGCCTCCTACCTCCGCGGCTGCCGCGACCGCCGGCCTTCGACGTGGCCGCCCGCTACCTGCCGGGCAGGGGCGGCGCCCAGGTCGTGGGCGACTTCTACGACGTGTTCCCGATCGGGCGCGACCGCTGGGGCGCGATGATCGGCGACGTCTGCGGTCACGGTGTGGACGCAGCGAAGACCACGGCGCTCGCCCGCCACACGATCCGGACGGCCGCGCTCGGCGAGCCGTCCCCGGGCCGGGTGCTCGGCGTCCTCAACGACGCCCTGCTGGCGCGCGACGAGGACGACCAGGAGTTCGTCAGCGCCGTCTACGCGGTCCTCACGCCCCTGCCGGACGGCGGCGTCGGCGCGGTCGTCGCCCGTGCCGGTCACCCCTCCCCCGTCGTCCGCCGGGCCGGCGGCGGGGTCGAGACCGTGGCGGACGGCGGCCTGCTCCTCGGCGTGCTCCCTGACGTCCGGATCGCCGAGGCCGCCCTGACGCTCGCCCCTGGGGACAGCGTCGTCCTGTTCACCGACGGGTTCACCGAGCAGCCCGACCGCCGTGGCACGCAGTGGGGGGACGCCGCCCTGCACGCCGCGGTCCGCGCCGCCGCCCCGACCGCGCTCGCCACCGCGGAGGCCGTCGTGGCGGGCATGCTCGCCCATGCCGCGGGGGACGTGATCCGGGACGACGCCGCCGTCCTCGTCCTCGGCGTCCGCTGAGCCTGCGCCCCGGTGGGCGGCCGAGGATCTCGTCGCGACGACCGCCTCGAGCGGGATGCGTGACGATCGGCCGGATCGGGCCGATCAGCCGCGGAGCAGCCGCTGCGCGGAGCGGACGTCGGGACCGAGCCGGTGCAGCCGGGTCAGCAGGTCGTCCGCGGCCGCCTGCAGGGCGTCGTCCGGCATCGGCCCGAGGGCGTCGAGGATGAACAGGGCCGACGTGGTGTCCTCGCGCAGCTGCGTGCGCCGGCCCTGGCGCCAGTTCCAGCGGCGGCAGGTCACCCCGGCGTCGTCGCACCACACGACCTCGCCGGCGTCGGGGTGCTCGACGACCGGGCCGCCGTCCGCCGTGGTGTCGAAGGGCTCGCTGCCCGTCGCCCGGACCAGTCGCGGCGGTCCCGCGTAGCGGGTGAGGTCCTCACCGCCGAGCGGGACCTGGTGCAGCACCGAGACCGCGTTGTAGAGGTCGGTGAGCCGGTTCACGCGCGGTAGCCCGGCCCCGGCCCGGCGCATGAGCGCCTCGAGGCTGTTGCGGGTGCGCTGCGGCTTGGCCCCGAAGGCCCGGTAGGCGTCGCGCCAGGCGGCCACGTGCGGCACCTCCTCGACCGGCGCGTCGCGCAGCGCCTCGCGCGCGGCGTCCTCCGCGACCCGTAGGAGGGCGTCGCCGTCGTCGTCGCTCGGCCCCGGGACGATCCCGTCGACGGCGAGCAGGACGGCCCGGTAGTCGGGCCGCAGCGCGAGCACGTCGGCACCGACGGCTGCGCCGGCGAGGAACTCCTCGAGGACGCCTATGTCAGTCATGGAGGACCTCCGATCGGGACGCCGCGGCGGAGCGGGCGGCCGCCCCGCGGCGCGGCTCGGACACGGACAGGGAGAACCGGGCCGGCTCGTCCCCCGGGTTGGTGTAGCCGTGCGCGACGTCCCCCGGGAACGCGACCGCGTCACCCGGCCCGAGGACGACGCTCTGGTCGGCGACATCCAGCCGCACCGACCCGGCGTGGACCTGCAGGAGCTCCTGGGTGCCCGGCGTGTGCGCCTCGCTCGGGTGCACGTCGCCCGGTCCGAGCGTCCAGTCCCACAGCTCCACGACGTCCGGCTGGTGGCTGGCGGCGACGAGCACGCCGCGCCCGCCGTGGTCGCCCCGCCACAGCACCGCCCCCGCGCCGTGCCGGGTGACCTCGAGGACCGCCCGGCGGGGCTGCTCCACGAGGGCGGGAAGCCCGACCCCGAGGGCGTCCGCGAGCCGCAGCAGCGTCCCCACGCTCGGGTTCACCGCGCCCTGCTCGACGTTGACCACCATCCGCCGGCTCACGCCGGCCGCCGCCGCGAGCTGGTCCAGCGTCCAGCGCCGGGCCTGGCGCTCCTGCTTCACCCGCGCGCCGATCGCCCGGGCGAGCACCACTGCACCGTCATCCACGAGTGCACCATAGTGCATCGGAAGTGCATCGAGGTTCGGTCGCCGGACCCGTCGGCGCGCCCCGCTCAGGTCACGACAGGAGCGAGTCCAGCGACACCGGGGTGTACCCGCGGCTGCGCAGGCCGGCGACGATCCGGGGGAGCGCGTCCGCGTCGAGCGTCGTGCCGTCGTCCGGGTTGGAGCCGATGTGCATGAGGACGATGGCGCCGGGGCGCAGCCCGTCGAGCACCCGGGACTCGACCGTCGCAGCACTCTGGCCGCCGCTCGTGCCCTTCCAGCCGAGCGTGTCGACGGTCCACCGGATGCACGCGTAGCCGCGGTCGTTGGCGTCGGCGATCGTCCGGGAGTCCCTGGCGCCGAACGGGAACCGGAACCACGGGCGCGGGTCCTGCCCGGTCACCGCGAGGATCCGAGCCTGCGCCGAGGTGATCTGCGCGTCGACCTTGGCGTCGCTCAGCGTCGTGAGGTCGAGGTGGTCCTGGGTGTGGTTGCCGATCGTGTAGCCGCCGGCGGCGATCGTCCGGGCCCGCGCCGGGAAGGTGTCGACGAAGTCACCGGTGAGGAAGAAGGTCGCCGGGGTGCCCGTCGCCCCGAGCGTGCCGAGGATCGACGTCAGGCCGTCGGCGTTCGCGCCGGCGTCGAACGTCAGCGCGACGACCCGGGCGGACGACGGCAGCACCGTGAGGTCGGCCCCCGCCATCCCGGCGGGCACTCCGGGCGCGGCGGTCGTCGTGCGCGGCGGGCGGGACGTCGTGGAGGTCGTGCGGGGCGTCGTCCGGGTCGTCGTGCCGGTCGACGACGTCGGGGCCGCGGTCGTCGTCCGCCCCGTCGTCCGCCCCGTCGTCGCACCCGGCGTCGAGGGCGCCGTCGTCGGTGCCGTCGTCGGCAGCGCGGTGCCGGACGGCGTGACCGTCCCGGCCGAGGTCCCTGCCCCGCATCCCGCGAGGACCACGGCGACGATGGCGATCGCGCCGGGAAGCCCGGCACGCCAGCGGCCGGTCACACCTCGATGGTGCGCCCGAGGACCGGGCGCCGGCCCGGGCCGATGGTCGTCGCTGCCTCACTCCTGAGGGCAGTGCAGATCAGGCACCAGCCGTGCACACCGAACGGCCCTCCCGGAGCCGCGGAACGGTACAGCCGGGGTGCCTGACGGCTGCGGCGCGGCCGGGGCGTCTCAAACTTGTCGCTCTCCGTAAGCCGTAGATGAGCGTTCAGTGAACGATCCCCCGGTACGGTCGGCCCTCATGAGCCAGAGCACCTGGACGCCACCTCCAGGCCGTCGCGACATCAGCACCGACCGGCTGTCGGTCGACCCCGTCAGGGCGCTGCCCGCGATGCACGGCGGCTGGCTGTACGCCCTGACCGGCGTCCGCAACCCCGCCCCGGAACCGAAGGCCACGTGCGCCGACTGCGTCATGTGCGCGGGCGTCGGGCGCTCCAACAGCCGGGTGACGTTCTCGCCCGACGCGAAGTGCTGCAGCTACATCCCGCACGTCTCGAACTTCCTCGCCGGGCGCGCGCTCGCCGGACCGGGGCGGGACAGCGTCGAGCTGCGGATCCGGCGGCGCGGCGGGGTGAGCCCGCTCGGGCTCGGCCTCAGCCCGAGCGACCTGCGCCGCCTCGCGGACACCCAGTCCCGCTTCGGGTCGACGGCGATCGTCCGCTGCCCGCACTACGTGACCGAGACCCAGGGCTGCAGCATCTGGGAGTCCCGCAACGCGGTCTGCTCGACGTGGTTCTGCCAGCACGAGCGCGGCGACGTGAGCCTGAAGTTCTGGCACGCCGTCCGGGACCTGCTCGTCACCGTCGAGGAGCACCTCGCGCGGCACTGCCTCGAGAACAGCGGCCTGCCGGCGGAGCAGGTCCGGGCGGTGCTCGACAACCGGACGGCGATGCGCGAGGCCGTCGGACGGGCGAACGCCGGCGAGGACCCGGCCGTGGACGCCGCCCACGAGGACTCCCCCGAGCTGCACTCCCGGCTCTGGGGCGCCTGGGAGGGCCGCGAGGAGGAATGGTTCGCGCGCTGCGCCGAGCTCGCGGACGCCGTGGGCGACACCGAGCTGCGCGACCTGCTCGGGCAGACGCCGGAGGTCGTCGAGGCGGTCCGCACCCGGCTCGACGCGCTGGGGCGGCACGAGCTCCCCGACCGGCTGCGCTTCGAACCGGGCGCCGCGAGTGAGGCGACGACGGACGTCCTGCGCCTGGTCGGCTACAGCCCCTTCGACCCGCTCGTCCTGGCCGCCGACCTCGAGCCCGCCCTGTGGCAGCTCGACGGCCGGCCGGTCGCGGACGTCCTCGCCGCACCGGGCCACGGGGGCCGGCTCGACGAGGACGTCCTGGGCCGCCTCGTCGACTTCGGCCTCGCTGTGACGCCGGACGCATAACCGCCGGCACCGGGGCCGGCGCCGGACCGGACGACGCACCGTCGGCTAGCGTCGACCCGGATGGGACTGGTCGGCTACCTCGAGCAATTCGTCACCGGCGTCCTGCGCGAGCTCGGCAGCCTCGTCCTCGTCGTCGGCGTCGTCGCCGGGGCGCTCGTCGCCCGGCCGGTCGGCCGGCGGTTGGGCCGCTCGCCGTGGCTGGTCCTCGCCGTCGTCGCCTCCCTCACGCTCGTCGTCGCGACGACGCTCGTGCCCGGCGACTCGGTGTGGCAGTTCCTCCGCGACCCGATCGAGGACCCGTCGCCGCGCAGCTGCGTCGCCGGCGGCGTCCGCCGGATGGTGAGCACGCTGTGGGCGGACCCGGGCGGGCCGCTCAACGTCGTGCTCTTCGTGCCGGCCGGGCTGACCCTCACGCTGTGGACGCGGCACCCCCTGCGCGTGCTCGTCGCCCTGTCGGCGGCCTCGCTCGGCATCGAGACCGTCCAGCTGCTCATCGACCGGCAGTGCCAGGCCGGCGACTGGCTCGCGAACACGCTCGGAGCGGCGGTCGGCGTCGGGCTCGCGGCGTACGGTGGTGCCACCCGCCGCCGTCCCTCCGGGAGTCCCGCATGAGCCTCGACGTCCCCGCCCCCGGCTCCGGACCAGCTGCCCCGCAACGGATGCCCGCCGCGTTCTTCGGCCACGGCAGCCCGATGAACGCGCTCGAGCTCAACCGGTACACCCGGGCCTGGACGGCGTTCGGCGCCTCCGTCCCGCGGCCGCGCGCGATCCTCGTCGTCAGCGCGCACTGGTACATCAACGCGACCGCCGTCACCGCCATGCCGCGACCGCGGACGATCCACGACTTCTTCGGCTTCCCCCAGGAGCTCTTCGACGTCGAGTACCCGGCGCCGGGGCTGCCGGAGCTCGCCGACGAGGTGAGCGACCTCGTGAGCCCGACGTGGGTCGGCGCCGACATCGACTCGTGGGGCATCGACCACGGCACCTGGTCCGTGCTGCGCCACGCCTTCCCGGACGCGTCGATCCCCGTGGTGCAGCTGTCCGTCAACGCGTACAAGCCGATGGACTACCACGTCGACCTCGGCGCGCGGCTCGCGCCGCTGCGCGACAGCGGCGTCCTCGTCGTCGCGAGCGGCAACGTCGTCCACAACCTCGCCGGCGTCGACATGACGCAGCCGGACGGCGGGTTCGACTGGGCGCAGCGGTTCGACCGGGACGCCGCGGAGAAGCTCCTCACCGACCCGGCAGACCTCGCGCGGCTCGACGCGCACCGGGACTACGACCTCGCCGTCCCGACGCCGGACCACTTCATCCCGCTGCTCTACCTCGCGGGCCTGGCCGCGGCGGACGGGCCGCGGGCCGCCGACGACACCCGGGTGCTCGTCGACGGCTGCGCGTACGGGTCGCTGTCCATGACCGCCTACACGCTCGGTCTCGACGCGGCCTGACGGCTACACCTGGGTGATCGGCACGCAGTTGCCGGTGTGGAACCCGCCGTCCACGGCCTTGACGAGACGGTGCCCGGCGTCGGCGATCCGGGCGCAGACCTTCGGCGCGTCACCGATCGCCTTCGTGTAGTCGCGCCCCGTCGCCCGGCGGACCGACGGGTTCGCGTCCTCGACGTACCATTGCCCGGGGTTCGCGGCCTGCCGCCCCATCGTGTCCTCGACGGGGTCGCTGCCGTCGCCGCCGTACACGTGCAGGTGGTAGCCGCCGCTGACGTCGGGGCTCGCGCCGTCGAAGCTCGCCGAGTACTCGATGGTCAGGACGAGGCCGTCGAACGTGGCGCTCTTGAGGCACACCCAGCGCGGGTTCGCCTTGATCTCGTCGGTGCAGCGCTCGTCGGCGGGCACCGTGGCCGAGGCGCTCGCGCTCCCCGAGCCGGACGGCGACGCCGCCGCGCCCGCGGACGGGCTGCCGGTCGCCCCGCCGGACGGCGACGCGGCCGCGGACCGGCCGCGCACCCAGGCCGCGGTGACACCGGCGATGGCCCCGAGCAGCGCGAGCGCCACGACCGCCGCGAGCACCCGG
>NZ_MWLL01000172.1 GCF_002198675.1 Kineosporia sp. R_H_3
ACCGAAACACCGTCAAGCATCAACCGACGACCAAACGTCCAGCATCAGCCGAAGGCATACAGGTCGGAAGGTGGGCCCCGTGGGGATCGAACCCACAACCCGCGGATTAAAAGTTCGGACATTGGTCGTCCGGCTCGTGACGGGCTGGACCAGTGGTGAGCGTTCCTGTTCTCCTGCAACGGATCCTGAATCCGTCTCGTGTCGGCTCGTCCGGCTCCTGCAACGTAGTGAGTGCAGTTCCGTTGGCACCACGTTGGCAGTCTCAGCCCTCTGACCACCCCCTCCGCGCTCGGTCGGTGACCCCGTGACCGCGACCCTCGACGACGTCCAGACCGCGGATTCCAGGATTGCTGCTCCGGCGTCGTCAGCGATAGAGGACGGGGCTCGCGAGTCGGCGGATTCGGCCGGCCGGTTCGTGCCGTCTGATGCCGTCCAGTCCGCCGGGTTGCTGCTTGTCGAGGAGCGGTTCTCGATCGTCCCGGAGTGGGTCCTGGACGCCGACGTCTCTGACGCCGCCGTGCGTCTGTATGCGGTGCTGCTGCGGTTCGGGCAGTCGTCGGGGCAGCGGATGCCGTCCCGCAGAACGCTGGCGGACCGGCTCCGGAAGAAGTCGGTCGACACGGTCGACCGGGCGCTGAAGGAACTCGTCGGGATCGGCGCGGTCGAGGTCACCCGCCGGTTCCGGGACGGGGTGAGCCTGACCAACCGGTACCTGGTCCGGACCACGCAGCCGGGGACGACGCCGCGACCGGGCCGGGGGTGGGGTAGCCGCAGGGATGCGGCCACCCCGGACGACCGGGGTCACACGACGGTCGTGCCGGTGTGCTCAGGGAGCGTCGTCGAGGGCGGCAAGGGTCGCAGGGGTGGCCGCAGATCTGCGGCCACCCCCGGCCGCACGAATGCGGCGGGGGTGGCCGCACGGATGCGGCCCGACCCAGAGTTCTTGACCCAGACAAACCCTCCTCCCGGACCCTCCTCCCCGCCGCGGACCGCGGATGCCGACGACTCTGGCGACCTGCTGGCCGGGACGGCGCGGCGCGCGGTGCGGGCTGTACGGCGCAGCCAGCTCTTGGCCGCCGTCGGGGTCGCGGACCTGGACGACGTGGCAGCCCGCTGCGTGATCCTGCGCCGCCAGCTCTGCCTCCCGGCCGGGTTGTGGACCGCAGACCGGCTGACGGACGTGCTGGCTGATGCCGTCCTCGATCACGGCCTGCCGCCAGCCGCGGCGATCCCGGCGCTGCTCGCGGTCGCCGCCGACCCGGCCACCCGCAGCCCAGCCAGGGTCCGCTGCCCAGGCCCGTGGTGGGACGCCACCACGACGCCCGGCGCGAGCGGACTCGAGGCGGTCGATCATCCCGGCGAACGTGCCGAGCTCGCCGAGCTCGAGGCGGTGCTGGCCGAGCTCGACGGACGACGAGTCGCCGTCCAACGGGAAGCCCGCGCCCAGCTCGCCGCCGAAGGCCTGCCGCTGACCCGACGGACCGTGGCCCGCCGAGCCGTGGACCTCGCCCTGGCGCAGCGGAGACAGGAGACAGCATGCCGGGAGCAGGTCCTGCGGGCGGTTGCCGCTGATGCAGTGTCGCTTGGGACCGCCCCGATGGATCGGTGAGGGTCGGCAGAACTGCCGTTCGGCGGCACCAAGCGCCCGGCTTCGGCCGCGGGTCGGCTGCCTTGGGCATCGCGGAGTTCGTCGAGCTCGTCCGCGTCGCCGGCCGCGATGCAAAGGCCTTCGGCCGTTCAGGACGTCGGGAACGGGTCGATCGGCGTGATGACGCCGGCGCGGTCCTCGATGGCCTGGGCGGCGTCGAGGATCCAGCTCTCGCGGAACCGGCCGCCGACGAGCTGGACCGACGTGGGCAGACCGTCGACGATGCCGGTGGGCACGGTGGCACCGGGCAGGCCGAGGCAGGGAACGAACGTCATCGGCCACTGGGCGTCCATGAGCGCCTTGGCAGCGTCGACCGGTCCGTGATCGGCACCATGCAGCGGCGCGAGCGCGGCCGACGCCGGGGTCAGCAGGAGCGGCGCGTCGAGGAACCGGGTCTCCAGCCGGGACAGCAGCTCGTTGCGTCGCGTGTAGCCGTGCATGAAGTCCTCGAGCGTCGGCGCCGGTCCCCACACCGGCTCGGCGATGGCGAAGCTGTTGAGGAGGGACTCGTGCAGCTGCTCGCCGCCGCGCGCGGCGAACTCGGCCGTCGCGGGGCGCAGCTCCTCGAAGAGGAGCAGCTGCCAGAGCCGGTGGGCCTCGGCGATCTCCGGGACGTCGTGCTCGACGATCTCGTAGCCGGCCTCCTTCAGCCAGCCCGCGGCCTTCTCGATCGCGTCGAGGGCGGCGGCGCAGGTCTGGACGCCGGGGACCTCGCGCACGACGGTGACCCGGGCGCCGGCACCGAGCGGCGGCTCGTCACGGTACGGGACGGGCAGGGAGGCAGGGTCACGCGGGTCGTAACGCGACATCGCCTCGAGGGCCACCCGCAGGTCGCTGACGTGGCGGGCGATCGGGCCTTCGACCGCCATGACCGTCTCGGCGAGCGAGGGCGCCAGGTTCACCGGGGACGGCGCCGCCCACTTGGGGACCCGTCCGACGGTGGGACGGATTCCGGTGACGCCGCACATCGCAGCGGGGTACCGGATCGAGCCGCCGATGTCGTTGGCATGGGCGACGGGGACCATCCCGGTCGCGACGGCGGCCGCTGCGCCGCCGCTGGAGCCGCCGGGGGTGCGGTCCTTCGTCCACGGGTTCAGGGTCCGCCCGAACAGGTCGTTCTCGGAGAACCAGCGCAGCCCGAAGGCCGGCAGGTTGCTGCGGCCGACGAAGACGGCGCCGTGCGCGCGCATCGCTGCGACGACGGACGCGTCCTGCGCCGCCACGTTGCCCGCCGCCGCGGCGATCCCGTTGGTGTTGCGGTGCCCGGCCTGGTCGGTGTTGTCCTTGACCACCGTCGGCACGCCGTGCAGCAGGCCGGTCCGCGACTGCGGCGACGCCGCGTCCAATGCACGGGCGCTGTCGAGCGCCTCGTCCGCGGAGACCTCGACGAGCGCGTTGACCGACGGGTTGACGACTGCGGCACGGTCGAGGTGGGCGGACACCACCTCCGTGACGCTGACTTCGCCCCGGCGGATCGCGTCGAGCAGAGCGGTCGCCGACCAGCGCCAGAGGTCGCTCGACGCCGTGGTGGCTGCGGGGGTGCTCATGAGATGTCTCCGTCGGGTCGGTGGGTCAGTCGGTCGGGTCGGCCGGTCCCGGTGGCACAGGGCAGCCGTTGACGGTCGCGGGATCGTGCCGGGACCGCCGTTGCGGGCAGAGCCTCTGGTGAAGCGCGGTTCAGCCGGCGCCGTCGAGGGTGAAGCCGGGTGCCCCGGGGTCGGCGGCGAGCAGTCGGCGGGTGTAGTCGGCGGACGGTCGGGCGAAGACGTCCTCGGTCGGGCCCTGCTCGACGACGCGGCCGTGCAGGAGCACCGTCACCTCGTCGCTGACCTCGCGCACGACGGCCAGGTCGTGGGAGATGAACAGCATCGTCAGGCCCAGTCGCGCGCGCAGGTCGGCGAGCAGGTCGAGGATCCCGGCCTGGGTCGTCAGGTCCAGCGCCGAGGTGATCTCGTCGGCGACGAGCAGGTCGGGGTCCGCGGCCAGGGCGCGCGCGACGGCGATCCGCTGGCGCTGGCCGCCGGAGAACTGGTGCGGGTAGCGGTCGGCGGCGTCCGGGTCGAGCCGGACCTGTTCGAGCAGGGTGCGGATCCGGCCCCGAGCCGGGGCGACCCTGGCGCGTCGCGGGTCGAGCGCCTCGGCGATCGTCTCGGCGACGGTGCGCCGCGGGTCGAGGGACGACCACGGGTCCTGCGGCACGAGCTGGACCCGGGGCAGCCCGTCGGGCCGGCGGCCGCGCAACCCGCGGTGGGGCAAGGGGATCCCGCCGAGCCGGATCTGCCCCGACGCGGGCCGGTGGACGCCGACCAAGGCCTTGGCGAGTGTCGACTTGCCCGAGCCGGACTCCCCGACCAGCCCGTGCGCCGCACCGCGCGCGACGGTGAGGTCGACGTGGTCCAGGACGGTCCGGGCCGAGCGGCCGTGGCCGAGGACGACGACGAGGTCCTCGACGTGGACCAGCGGCGGGGCGGCCGCGTCGGTGGTCGCCGTCCCGGCGGACGTCGGAGCGGTCATGGCGTCGCCTCCTCGTGTCGGGCGCCTGGGCGGGCGGCGAGCAGCGCCGCGGTCCACGGGTGGTCCGCCGCCCCGGCGCGCAGCGCGGCGCCGGTCGTCCGGTCGACGACCCGCCCGTCGCGCAGCACCAGCACGGTGTCGCAGAGCGCCCCGACGACGCCGATGTCGTGGGAGATGAACAGCACGGCGGTGCCGTGCTCGCGCTGCAGCCGGCGCAGTTGCCGCAGCACCTCGGCCTGGACGGTGACGTCGAGCGCCGTCGTCGGCTCGTCGGCCACGAGCAGGGCCGGCTCGGTGCTGAGGGCGGCGGCGATGGAGGCCCGCTGCAGCATCCCGCCGGACAGCTCGTGCGGGTGCTGGCGCAGCCGGCGTCGAGGCTCGGTCACCTTGATCTCGGTCAGGGCGGCCACGACGGCGTCCCGGGACGCGGTCCGCGAGCGGCGCAGGTGCACCCGCAGCACCTCGGTGAGCTGGGAGCCCAGGCGCAGCGCGGGGTTGAACGTGGCGGACGGGTCCTGGAAGACGATGCCGATCTCGGTCGCGAGGCGCCGGGCGGGCGGCCGCCCGAGCAGGTCCATGTCGCGCAGCCGGAGCTCGCGCGCGTCGGCGACCAGGCCGTCGGCCAGCAGCCCGGCCACCGCCATCGCGATCGTCGACTTGCCGGACCCCGACTCGCCGACGAGGCCGACGACCTCGCCGGGCCGCACCCGGAAGGACACGTCGTCCACGAGGCGCCGGCCGGCCGCCTCGACGACGAGGCCGTCGACGACGAGCACGGCGTCGTCGGACCCGGCACCCGCGCCGTCCGCGCCGTCCGCCACGTCCGTGACCGCGGCAGCCGCCCGGCGCGTCGACCGCGTGCCGGCCGGGGCGCCGTGCGCCTGCCGCGGGTCGACCAGACGCGCGAGGCCGTCCCCGGCGAGCATCGCGCCGGCCCCGGCGAGGACGAGCATGAGCGACGGCGCCAGGACGAGCCACGGCGAGGTGTAGATCGACGGCAGCGCCTCGTTGAGCAGACGGCCCCAGTCGTATTGCGGGCTCTGCACGCCGAGGCCGACGAACGACAGCCCGCTGATCTCCAGCAGGGACAGCGCGAACGACGACGTCAGCAGGACCAGCAGCGGGCCCGAGACGTTCGG
The DNA here is from genome assembly GCF_002198675.1 of Kineosporia sp. R_H_3. GTDB lineage: Bacteria > Actinomycetota > Actinomycetes > Actinomycetales > Kineosporiaceae > R-H-3. The sequence continues at coordinate 5,302 of NZ_MWLL01000172.1, forward strand.
CAGCACGTGCCGGGCGAGGACGCGCGGCCCGGGGACACCGAGCAGGTGCGCGGTCGTGACGAAGTCGCGGGTGGCGACGCCCTGGGTGAGGTTGTAGGTGAGCCGGGCGAAGCCGGGGACCCCGGCCAGGCCGATGGCGACGACCGCGGAGCCGGCGCCCGCGCCGAGGACGGCGGCGATGACGAGCGCGAGGACCAGCGAGGGGAACGCCACGGCGGCGTCCACCACGCGCAGCAGCACCTGCCGGACGCGCGGCGGGGCCAGTAGCGCTCCGGCGCCGACGGCGACGCCGGCGACGAAGGACAGCGCGGTGGCGCCCGCCGCCATGAGGAGCGTCAGCCGGGTCGCGACGAGCGCGCGGGCGAGGGCGTCCCGGCCGAAGGGGTCGGTGCCGAGCCAGTGCGCGCCACCGGGGCGCAGGTTGGCATCGCCGGTCAGCGTCCCGGCCGGGCCGGACAGCAGGACAGGGGCGAGGACGCCGACGACGACGAGCGTGAGCAGCACGGTGCCGCCGGCGAGCAGGGACGGCGACCGCCGCCAGGCCTTCCGGGCCGACGGCCCGCGCAGCGCGGCCTCGGCGAGCAGGGCGGTGTCAACCGCCATGGTGGCCTCCGGTGAGGGTGCGCGGGTCGACGATGCCGAGCACGACGTCGACGAGGAGGTTGACGACCAGGGCGAGCGTGCCGACGCACAGGATGATCCCCTGGATGACCGGGTAGTCCTTGCTGACGATCGCCTGGACGATCCCGGTGCCGAGCCCGGGGTAGCTGAAGACGTTCTCGATGACGACGGTTCCGCCGAGCAGCGAGGTGAGGACGAGACCGGTCAGCGTGAGCACGCTGGTGAGCAGGTTGGGCAGCGCGTGCCGCAGGTAGAGCCGGCCCGCCGGCAGACGTCGCCCGCGCGCGGTGCGCAGGAACTCCTGCTCCAGCACGGACGACGTCTCGGCGCGCACGACCCGGGCGACCGCGCACGCGGGGCCGACGGCCAGGGCCAGGATCGGCAGGACGAGCGAGGCCTGGGTCTGCGCGCCCCCTGGCGGGAACAGCTTCAGCCCGATGGCGAAGACGACGACGAGCAGGGTGCCCATGACGTACGGCGGCACGGCCGCGACGGTGCCGGCGAGCGCGCCGAACGCGACGTCGAGCCGGCGGCGGCGCCCGCCGCGGGTCAGGACGCCGACGGCCATCCCGAGCGGGATCGCCAGCACCAGGACCAGGGCGATGGCGGGGACGGCGAGCTGCACCGTGTACGGCAGCCGCGCCGTCACGACGTCCGACACCGGCACCCGGTAGCGGAAGGAGGTGCCGAGGTCGCCGCGGGCCAGACCCGCGACGTACTCGGCGAATCGTTGCGGCAGCGGGCGGTCCAGGCCGAGGTCGGCGCGGATCGTGGCGACCGCTTGCGGTGACGCCGTGCTGCCGGCGATGGCCCGCGCAGGGTCGCCCGGGATGAGCGGCACGATCAGGAAGGTCACGGTGACGAGGAGGGCGAGGGCGAGGGCGAGCCCGCCGGCCCGGCGGACCGCGAACCGCACCCACGGCAGGTCGAGCACCGACCTGCCGCGGGCCCGCGCGTGGCCGCCGGCGGTCGGGGCGGGCGCCTCGCCCGCCGTCGTGGCCGTCATCGCCCGGCCGGGACGAGGAGGTCCTCGTCCGCGGGGTGGGCGCCGACGAGCGGGAGCGCGGGCTCCAGCTGGGAGGCGAGGCGGATGAGCAGCGCGTCGGCGAAGGGGCCGCCGACGAGCTGGGCGCCCACCGGGACGCCGTCGGCGGTGCGGTGCGCCGGGAGGGTGATCGCCGGCAGGCCGCTGACGTTGCAGAACGCGGTGAACGAGACCATGCGCAGCTCGGTGAGGCGCGGCCCCTCGGGCTCGGCGTTGGCCTCCCCGCGGACCAGCCCGATCGGCGGGGCGACGACCGCCGTCGTCGGGGTGAGCAGGACGTCGAAGTCGCGTCCCCACTGGGCGACGACGTGCCGGGTCTCGAGCTGGAGGCGGGCCGCGACCGCCGCGTACTGGCCGGCGTGCACCGTCTCGGCGACGCGGCGGCGGCGGCCGATGTAGCCGTCCACCTTCGCCGGGTCGTCCAGCGGCAGCGCCCACGTCGAGGCGCTGATGACGACGCCGGCGAACGCCTGGAAGGTCTCGGCGTCGAACAGGTAGGGCTGCACGGGGACGACGTCGTGCCCGGCGTCCTCCAGCAGCCGCGCCACGGTGAGCGCGGCCTCGCGGCACGCGTCGTCGACCGGCATCCCGGTCGGGGCGTCGAGGAGCAGACCGACGCGCAGCCGACCCGGGTCGGCGCCGACCTCGTCGCTGAAGGGCCGCTCCGGCGCCGGCGCGCTGTACCAGCTGAGCGGGTCGAAGCCGCTCATCACGTCCAGCAGCAGGGCGGTGTCGGCGACCGTGCGGGTGATCGCGCCCTCGGTCGTGGAGTGCTCCCAGCCGCGCACCAGCGCCCGGACCCGTCCGCGGCTCGGCTTGAGGCCCACCAGGCCGGTCACCGAGGCGGGTACCCGGATCGAGCCGCCGCCGTCGGAGGCGTGCGCCGCCGGGGCGAACCCGGCGGCGACGGCGGCCGACGCACCGCCGCTCGACCCGCCCGACGTGAGGTCGAGCCGCCACGGGTTGCGGGTCACCCCGTGCCGCAGGTTCTCCGAGACGGTGAGCGCCCCGAACTCCGGGGAGTTGCTGCGGCCCAACGGGATCGCGCCCGCGTCGAGCAGCGCGGCGACGTCCGGGTCGCTCTCCGTCGCGATCCGCTCCTCGACCGCGAGCGAGGACATCGTGTTGGGCTGGCCGGCGCAGGTGTGCAGGTCCTTGATCGGGATCGGGACGCCGTGCAGCGGGCCGAGCGGGCGGCCGTGGACGACGTCGTCCGCTGCCCGGGCGGCCGCGGACCGCACCGCCTGCTCGTCGAGCCAGACGATGGCGTTCACGGCGCCGTCGAGCCGGGCGATCCGGTCCAGGTACAGGTCGGCGACCTCGACCGGGCTGACCTGCCGGCTGCGGACGAGCTCCGCGACGGTGGTCAGGGGTGCGTGCGGGTCCATCACGAGGACGCCCCGGTGATGCGGAAGGTCGGGTCGTCGAGGGCGCCGCCGAGCATCGAGACGTCGAAGCCGGGGCGGACGGCGTAGATGAAGGCGTCGTTGACCAGCGGGACCGTGTCGGCGGCCTTGACGAGTGCCTGGTGCGCGGCGCGCAGGCCGGAGCAGCGGCCCTGCTCGTCGGTGGCCGCCAGGCCCTGGGCGAACGCGGCGTCGGCGGCCGCGTTCTTCACCGCACCGAGGTTGCCGCCGCCGGCCTCGACGGCCGGGCCGCTGAAGAAGGGCAGCGGGCTGGCGAGGGAGCCGATGAAGTTGAGGTCGGCGAAGACCTGGACGTCCCAGGCGTCCGGCGCGCCGAACGCCTTGGAGACCCAGGTTCCGACGTCCGTGTTCTCCAGCTGGACGGTGGCGCCGGCCGAGCGGAGCACCTCCTGCAGGTAGACGTTCCCGGCGCCGTTGGTGCCGATGATCTGCGGGCCGAGCAGGCGGAACGTCTTGCCGGCCAGCACCTTCTTCGCCGCGGCAAGGTCGGTCGGGATGACGAAGGAGCTGTCGGAGTCCCAGCACGGCGTGTTCTTCGTGGCCAGGTAGCTGAGGACCTCGCCGGTGCCCTTGGAGGTGACCTTCTCGAAGGCGGCGTGGTCGATCGCCTGCGCGACGGCCTTGCGGACGGCCGGGTCGGCGAAGGGGCTGCCGGGGCGCTCGTTGAAGACGAGGTAGTAGTCGGAGAACGGGAAGACCTTGCTCTTGGCGGACCCGTCGCCCTCCACCCGGGGGATGGACTCGGCGTTGATCTGTGCGATGTCCAGCTGTCCGTTCTTGACCAGGTTCGTCGCCGCCGTCGGGTCGAGCGAGACGACGAGCTGCACCGTCTTGGGCACCGCGCCGGCGGGCTCCTGGCTTCGCTTGGGCCAGGCCGTGTAGTCGGTGCGCAGCTCGAACGTGTAGGACGCGCCGGACTGCTGGGCGGTCAGCGTGTACGGGCCGGACCCGGCGCCCTTGACCGTCCCGGCCTCCAGGGCCTCGGGGTCGGCCAGGCCGGCGGGGCAGACGATCCCGGCGGTGGCGATGGTCAGCCCGCCGACGAGGTCCCACGGCCGCTCGACGGTCACGGTGACGGTGTTCGCGGCGTCGTCCGCCGTGACCTTCGGAGCGTTGCCGGGGCCGAACACGGAGACCGCGCTGGAGGCGGTGGTCTTCGGGTCGGCCAGGTGCTCCAGGGAGGCCTTGACGATCGTCGGGGTGATCTTGGTGCCGTCGGTGCAGGTGGCGTCCGTACGCAGGGTGAACGTCGCGCTGGTCGGCGTGGAGGTCCAGGTCGTCGCCAGGCCGCCGACGATGCCGCCGGTGTCCTTGCGCACCAGGGTGTCGAAGGCCATCCGGGCCAGCAAGAAGTCCGGCAGCGACGCACCCTTGGCGGGGTCGAAGCCGGCGGGTACGACGATCGTCGTCCGGACGGTCGTCGTCGAGGCGGCGCCCGCACCGCTCGACGTCGCCGTCGGGGCGGACCCGGTCGTCGCACACCCGGCGACGAGCACGACGGAGGCGAGGGCGACCGTGGAGGAGAGGACACGGGAACTGCCGTGGCGCATGGGGACTCCTGCGACTCGTGCCGATGTGGACGGCGTGACGGTGGTGAGCGGACGGGAGGTGCGGGAGACGGACGTGCCGAGGCGTGCGGGGAGACAGAAGGGAGAGCGGCGGTCAGGCGAGGACTTCGAAGACGTCGATCGAGACCTCGTCGGCACCGGCGCGGGCCCGGCCGACGAAGACCGTGCTCGTGAGGTGCTGCAGTCGGGGCGACGCCGTGCGGAAGACCGGGGTGGACTGGAAGTAGCGCATCGCCGTCCAGTCGCCGGTCTCGCCCGGGAGATGGCGCAGGTAGCCGACGTTGTGCACGTCGACGAGCTCCCCGGCGTCCGTGCGGAGCAGGTAGCGGGCCTCGACGCGGAAGACGCCGTCCGCCCGGGTCAGGCACCAGTCACCGCCCCCGGGCAGCACCGCAGCCGTGATGTCACCGGTGACGCGGCCGCCGGTGATCGGGATGAACTCGAGCGTCCCTTCACCGCGGTGCTCGAGGACCTCGGGTTCTGCGACCTCGGCCACGATCGTGAACGCGTGGCGCAGGTCCGGGGGCGTTGGCCTCATAGCGGAGGACTATGAGGCTAGTGAAAGACGTAGTCAATAGCGTTAACTAACTTGGAACGAGCGACCCCGGCTATCGTCGGGGCAGGAAGAGGAGGTGCGATGACCGCGTCTTCGGTCTCGCGGCGCCGGCTCGCCAGGGGAACCCTGTCGAGGCAGGGCATCGTCGAGGCGGCCCTGCGCCTGCTCGACGAGGAAGGGCCGGACGCCCTGACCTTCAACCGGCTCGGGTCGGCGCTCGACGCTTCCACGACCGCCGTCTACCGCCACTTCGCCGCCCGTGACGAGATCGTCGTCGCGATCGCCGAGGAGCTCGACCGGCTCAGCCTCGACGGCTACGAGCCGGCGGGCGACTGGCGCGACTCCCTGCGCGACCTCGCCTGGCGGGCCTGGCGCACCGCGAGCGAGCACCCGGCCGCGGCGTCGGTCGCCATGCACCGGACGACGCGCGGCATGCACGAGCTCCGTGCGGTGGATGCGGTCCTCGAGGCCGTCCACCAGGCGGGCCTGCGCGGGGAGGACGCCGCGATGGGCTACGCCGTCTACTCCCACCTCGTGCTGTCGGTGTGCACCCAGCACGCGACGCGTCTGGTGTCCGTGGCCGCTGAGGGTGAGGAGGGTTGGGTGCAGGTGTACCACCCGACCGATCCGGCCGCGTACCCGTACGCGCAGCAGGCCGCCGCCCACCTGCTGGCGATCGACCACGCCGAGGTCTTCCGCCGGCAGGTAGAGCTCGTCATCAGCGACCTTGAGGCCCGCGCGAGGCGGTGACCGGGTGGGTGCGGGCTACTCCGGTTCCCCGGGGTTCGCCGCGGACGCGACCGTCCCCACCAGGGTGTCGCTCGCCTTCTGGATGCGGGGCAGGTGCCGACGGTCGGCGAGCAGGGCTCGAACGACGAAGTCCGCGATCCGCAGGGCTGTGGGCGCCGGGTTCGCCGCCGGCTCGGGGCCGCGCTCGCTGACCGCCTGCAAGGTCAGGCCGGTGATCGCCCCGCGGACGAACGCGGGGTCCTCGTCGAGGAACTCCCCGGAGTCGATTCCCAGGCCGACGAGGCGGGCGGTCAGGGTGTGGAGCTCCTCGCGGAGCCGGGACTGCTCGTCCAGCTCAAGGAGGTCGAGGACCTCGTCGTTGTAGAAGCCGCGCACGTCGTACGGCAGCGACAGGATGGCCGAGACGTCGGCCACGAGCAGGGCGTGGAGCCGGGCCGCAGGTGTCGCCTCGAGGTCGAGCGCGGTGCGCACGCGGCTCAGGGCGGGGCGCAGGTCGGCGTCCAGGAGTGCCGCGAGGATCGCGTGCTTGCTCGGGAAGTGGCTGTACAGCGTGGGTTGCCTGATGCCGACCGCCGCCGCGATGTCGCGTGTCGACGTCCCGTGGAACCCGCGCACCGCGAACAGCCTCGATGCCTCGACGAGGATCCTGGCCCGCGCGGCTCCGTCGGGGCCGCGTCCTCTGCCCGTCATCGCGCAGGCCTGAGGGGGTGGTGGGCCGGCAGGGTGGTCCGTCGAGACGAAGGCATCAGAGGTCTTCCATTTTTCCTATCAGTTGATAGCCTCTCGGCTCGTCAGATACTCGCAGCAGCGACGTCGCAGTGAGGAACCCATTGTGTCGCAGGACATCGCCGCCGGGGACGCCGCCTCCCTCCTCAGGCCCGTGCGAGCGCATCCCGCCTCGCCTGTCGACGCCACCGTAGTCCCGAGGTTCGCCGGCGACGGGACCTTCGCCCGGCTCGAGCGGTGGGAGCACCTGCCGGACGCCGACACGCTCGTGTGGGGCATCCCGTTCGACAGCGGGGTGAGCTACCGGCCCGGAGCCCGGTTCGGGCCGCAGCACGTCCGCCAGTCGTCCCGACTGCTGCGCCCCTACAACCCGGCGCTCGACGTCTCGCCGTTCGGTCGCCGCACCGTCGCCGACGCCGGCGACCTGGGCGTCAACCCGTTCGACCTCTCGGAAGCCATCGCGACGATCGAGTCGACGGCGACACAGCTCGTCGGCACCCGCCGCACCCTGGTCACTATCGGCGGGGACCACACCATCGCACTGCCCCTGCTGCGGGTCCAGCAACACCTCCACGGGCCGGTCGCGGTCCTGCACTTCGACGCCCACCTCGACACCTGGGACACCTATTTCGGTGCGCCCTACACCCACGGCACCCCGTTCCGGCGCGCCTCCGAGGAAGGGCTCCTCGACCTGGAGCACTCGGTGCACGTCGGCATCCGCGGCCCGCTGTACTCCAAGCTCGACCTCGACGAGAGCGAGGCACTCGGCTTCACGACGGTGCACGCGCGGGACTTCATCCGGCACCCGATCGACGACCTGGTCAACCGGGTCCGGGCAAGGCTCGGCGACCGCCCCGTCTACGTCTCCCTCGACATCGACGTCCTCGACCCGGCGCACGCCCCCGGCACCGGCACGCCCGAGGCCGGCGGCCTCACGAGCCGCGAGCTGCTCGAGGTGCTGCGCGGGCTCGACGGGCTCAACGTCGTCGGCGTCGACGTCGTCGAGGTGGCGCCCCCCTACGACCATGCCGAGCTGACCGGCATCGCCGCCGCCCACGCGATCTACGAGCTGCTCAGCGTCCTGCCGACGCCGAGCGCCTGAACGACCCTGCGACGAACGAGGACACGAGATGGACACCCAGGGCCAGACCCGCACGCCACCGGCCGGCGGCCGCGTCGCCGTCATCACCGGGGCCGGCAGCCCGACCGGGATCGGCGCCGCATGCGCACGTGCCCTGGCGCCCACCCACCGGCTCGTCGTCGCCGCCACGAGCTCGCGGATCGACGACCGCGTCCGCGAGCTGCGCGACCTCGGCGCGGACGCGGTCGGCTTCGTCGGCGACCTCAGCATCCCGGCGACGGCCGACGCGCTCGTGGCCGAGGCGCTCGAGCGGTGGGGGCGCATCGACGCCCTGGTGAACAGTGCAGGCATGGTCGCGACGACGGGTGAGGAGGAGCAGTCCCCTGCCGAGCGGACGACCGACGAGCAGTGGCGGAACCTGTTGGCCCGCAACCTCGACACCAATTTCTTCGTCACCCGGGCGGCCCTGGCGCCCATGGTCGCGCAGGGGTACGGCCGGATCGTGAGCATCGGCTCGCTCTCCGGCGCCGTCATGGCCTACCGAGGGGACGCCGGGTACCACGCGGCGAAGGCCGCGATCGTGGGACTCACGCGGTCGATCGCCGTCGACCACGCCCGGCACGGGATCACCTGCAACGTCGTGGCGCCCGGCTGGATCGCCACCGGCTCCTCCTCCGAGCACGAGCGGGCCCTCGGCGAGGCGACGCCGGCGGGGCGTCCCGGGATGCCCGAGGAGGTCGCCTCCCTCGTCGCCTACCTCGCCTCACCGGACGCGTCGTACATCACGGGGCAGGTCCTCGTCGTCGACGGCGGCAACTCGATCGACGAGGAGCCTTTCCTCCGCGACCTCGGCGAGTCGGCGCGATGAGCGCGGACGAGCGCGGGGCCGTGGTCCGGCCGCGGGAGGTCGAAGACGTCGAGCTGACGCTGGCGGCCGGCTGGGGCGTGGCCGGACGCGTGCGCCCGCTCGGCAGCCTCCAGGACGCCGTCTACCGGGTCCTGGGCGAGGACGGGACGCCGATCGGGGCCGCCCGGGTGTCCACGGGGGCCGTCGACGAGACGGCCCTGCACGCCGAAGGCAGGATCCTGGACCACCTGGCGGCAGCCCTCCCCGAGCTCGACCTTCCCACCCTGCAGCGGGGAGCCGACGGCAACCTCCTGCAGTGGCGGGACGGCACCTCGACCCGGTTGATGCGCTGGGTGCGCGGGGAGCGGCTCGCAGCCTGGTCGCGGCTGCCGGACCAGGCTGCCCGGGAGCTCGGCTCCGTCGCGGGCCGGGTGTCCCGGGCGCTGCAGGGCCTCGACGAGGCAGCTCTGCACCGGGACGTCGAGTGGGACCCCCGGCATGCCGTCGCCGTCACCGAGGAGTACCTGGACCGGTGCCCGCCGGCCCTGCGCGGTGACGTCGAGCGGGCCCTCGTGCGGGTGCGCGACCACCTCCCGGCCCCAGACTCGACCCTGTTGGACCAGCAGGTGGTCCACCTCGACCTGACCGACCTCAACGTGCTCGGCGCGTTCGGCCGGCAGGGCACGTTCCTCGCGACGGGACTCGTCGACTTCGAGGACATGACCTGGACGTGGGCCCTGTGCGAGCTCGCCGTCACCGCCCACGCGGCGATCGACCGGCGACCCGAGGACCCGCTCGGTGCCCTCAGACAGGTGCTGGACGGATACCTCGAGCACAAGCCCCTGACCGAGACCGAGGCCGACCTGCTCTGGGACGTCGTCCTGGCGCGTGCCCTGATCTGCGCCCTCGTCGAGGGCGTCGAAGCCGCCGCCGACCCGACGAACGCCTACGCGGCACGACTGGCGGCCCTCGACGCCGTCGCGTTACGCGCCGTCCTGGACGTCCATCCGACCCTCGCGGCGGCGTCGATCCGCGCCAGGTGCGGCCACGGCACCACCCACCTCGAGCCCGTCGTCCCCGACTTCGTCCCTGCGGCGCACCTGCTGCGCCGCTGCGGAATCGGCGGGTACCAGACGATGGCCGCGCTCACCGACCACGAGCGCGACGCCGCCGTCCCGGACGCCATGCACCTCGGCACGGTCGTGCACGTCGACGGCCCCGCCGACGTCCTCACGCCGATGGCCGGCGCCATCCACCAGGTCCGGGGCGCGTCTGTCACGCTGCGCCTCGACGTCCCGGGCGCTGTCCCCGCCTACCTACGGGTCGAAGGTCTCGAGCCGGACGTCGCACCCGGTGCACACGTCGCTCTCGGCGTGCGCCTGGGTGGTCTACCGGCCGGAGCAAGAAGCCTTCACGTGCAGCTCATGAGCGACCCGGCGCTGCCGGGTCGGGGCGCGGTCCGAGACGCCGACCTGTGGCGACGGCTCTGCCCGGACCCCCGCAGGCTCCTCCCGGAGACGGCACAGGGACTGGAGACCGTCGCGGACGGCGCCACCGCCCGAAGGCGCCGCAGCCGTCACGTGGCCGGGGTGCAGAAGACGTACTTCCGGTCCCCGCCCCTCATCGTGTCCGGGCGCGGCCAGTGGATGTACGACAGCACCGGACGTCGCTACCTCGACATGGTGAACAACGTCGCCATCGCGGGGCACAGCCACCCCCGGATCACCGCCGCGGCGGCTGCGCAGCTGGACCGGCTGGCGACCAACTCGCGGTTCCTCTACGACGCGATCGCGGACTACGCCGACAAGATCGCCGCGACCTTGCCGCCCGAGCTGGACACCATCCTGTTCGTGAACTCCGGCAGCGAAGCGGTCGAGGTCGCCCTTCAGATGGCGCGCGCGCACACCGGCCGCCATGACGTCGTCGTCGTCGACGGCACGTACCACGGGTGGACGACCGAGCTCATGGAGCTGGGCACCATCGAGGCGGACCGGCCCGGGTGGCGCGACCGTCTGGCGCCCTGGGTCCACGTCGCCGATGCGCCGGACCCGCACCGCGGCGCTCACGGCGACGACGCGACCGCTTACGTGAGGTCCGTCGAGGACAGGTGCCTGGACGCCGTGCCCCACGGCGGCGTGGCGGCCTTCGTCACTGAACCCGTCCTGGGGAACCGCGGCGGCGTCGTCCCGCCCGCGGGCTACCTCGAGGACGCCTTCGCCACGGTCCGCCGCCACGGCGGGCTCTGCATCGCCGACGAGGTGCAGGTCGGGTTCGGCCGGACCGGTGCCAGCTTCTGGTCGTTCCAGAACCTCGGTGCCGTGCCGGACATCGTCGCCAGCGCCAAGGCGGCCGGCAACGGCCACCCGCTCGGCTTCGTCGCCTGCCGCCGTGAGATCGCCGACTCCTTCGCCGCCCGCTCGCCGTTCTTCTCCACCGCCGGCGGCAACCCGGTCTCCTGCCGAATCGGTGAGGCGGTCCTCGACGTCATCGCCGAGGAAGGCCTCCGCGAGAACGCCGTGCTCGTCGGTGACCGGATCGCCGCCGGTCTCGCAGACCTCGCGGCGCGGCACCCGGTCATCGGGGCGACGTACGGCCTCGGCCTCTACCAGGGCATCGACCTCGTCGAGGCAGCCGCCGGTGACAAGACCCCGCTTCGGCCCGACGCCGTGGCCGACATCTGCGAGCGGCTCCTCGAGCTCGGTGTCATCGTCCAGCCGACCGGCCTGCTGGGCAACGTCCTCAAGGTCAAGCCGCCGCTGTGCATCGGTCTCGCCGACGCCGACCGCTACCTGTCGAGCCTGGACCGGGCCCTGACCGAGCACGAGGAGCTCACCGCCCTGGCGGCCGCCGCAGGTGCGGGATCGGTTAGGGGATCTCTTGCAGGACAGGGCATCCCAGGCCGGCCGCAGTCGACCGCATGACCTGCAGCGCGGCATCGTGGGTGATGATGCGGTCGGCCACGATCTGCAGGGTGAACCCGTCCTCCATCGCCACCAGTGCGAGCGTCAGGTCGTCCAGCGACAGCGTGGGCCGGAACACGCCCTGCTCGACCCCCGCCGCGAGGATCGCCCGGTAGGTGGCCTGCTGGTGCCGGTCCAGCTGCTGCACGAGCTCCTCGTGCAGGCTCGACGTTCCGGCGAGGACGTCGAGCTCGAGCAGCAGGCGCATGAGCGCGTCGTCCGGACCGCTCGGGAGCCCGACCGTGAAGGCGATGTCGAGCTGCCGCCGGGGATCGTCCTGCGTCGCCACCGCAGCGTCCCGGTCTGCGCAGAACCGTTGCAGGCCAGCGGCATGCGCCTCCACGAGCAGCGCGTCGAGGTCCTCGTAGTAGTACAGGACCGCGCCACGGGTCAGCCCGGCCTGCTGGGCCACGTCGGTCAGAGACAGGCGGCGCAGGCCGTGCTCCCGGCCGGCGGCATACGTCGCCTCGATCAGCGCCTCTCGACGACTGCTCTGGTTCCGCGGCCGCGCCATGGGGTTGACAGTAACCCACGCCGGTGTGAGTCTCTCCCCATTCTTTGACGCAAGAGTCAAGGAATGGCCAGGGATGGCCGGGCAGGCAGGAGCAGCCGTGCAGACACCCCCCAAGCCCCCCGTCGACAGCGACATCGCCGACGAGCCGCGCCTGCAGGAGGTCGCCTTCGAGCAGAAGCTCGAGCGCTCTCTCGGGGTCGGGGGGAACGTCCTGCTGACCCTGTCGGGCATCTCGCCCGCGGCCAGCGTCTTCATCCTCGGTGGCGCAGCCCTCGCCGGCTACGGGACCGGCGCGTTCTGGGGGTTCGCGATCGGCGGCGTCGTCAGCGTCCTCATCGCCCTGTGCTACGCCGAGCTGTCGGCCTGCTTCCCCCTCGCCGGCGGTGACTACACGCTCGTCAGCCGGAGCCTGGGATCAGCGGCCGGGGTCGCCGTGTTCTTCGTCGGGCTCATCACCCTGCCGATGAGCCAGGCGATCTTCGCGCTCGGCGTCGCCGACTACCTGCGCGGGACGTTCGACGGCGTCAGCCCGCTCGCGGCCGGTCTCGTCGTCACGGTGATCTCCACCGCGGTGGCCTGCTTGCGGATGCGCACGAACGCCTGGGTCACCGGCGCGTTCCTCGTCGTCGAGCTGGCCGCGCTCAGCCTGCTCACCGGGCTGGGCTTCACGCACGTCAGCCACCCCGTGACCGACCTGGCGCGGCTGCAGGTGACCGACGGCGCCGGCGGGCTCACGACGCTGGGCGTCGCCGGCCTGGTCGTCGCCGTGACGCAGGGCATCCTGTCCCAGTCCGGGTACAACGGTTCGGTCTACTTCGCCGAGGAGACCCACGAACCCCGTCGCGCCGTCGCGAAGGCGGTCATGCTGAGCGCGGTCATCACCGTCACCTTGGAGACGGTCCCGCTGGCCGCCGTGCTCCTCGGCAGCGCCTCGTGGTCGGACCTGCTCGGCTCGGACCTGCCCGTCCAGGCCTTCCTGGAGCAGCGCGCCGGGCACGCCCTGGCCACGTTCGTCCTGCTGTCCATGGCCCTGGCGATCCTCAACGCCAACATCGCCTTCGCTCTGTGGTCCGGCCGCCTGCTCTTCGCCGCCGCCAGGGACCGGGCCATGCCTGCCGCCCTCGCCGGCCCCCTGTCCCGGGTCTCGACCCGCGCCCACATGCCCGTCGTCGCCACCGTCGTCATGGGAGTGCTGTCCGGCCTGTGCTGCCTGCTGCCCCTGACCGTCGTCGTCAACGCCACCGGCTCGACGCTCGCGGTGAGCTTCGGGTTCATCGCCGTCAGCGCCCTCGTGGCCCGCCGTCGACGCGGCACGGCCGACGCCGGCGAGTTCCGGATGCCGGGCTGGCCGTTCGCGCCCGCCGTTGCACTGGTCGCCATCGGGACCATCATCGTCCTCGCGCTCGGCGACCGCGGCCAGTGGGTGAGCCTGTCCATCGCGGCCGGCATCGTGGCCACCGGGTTCGCCTACTACTACGGCTACCTGCGCCGGCGCGCCGACGCCATCAGGTTGCTGCTCGACACGACCGGGGCCGATCCCGGTCCGATGGTCGAACCCGGCCGGTGAACTCAGAGCCTCCTTGAATGCCGCGCGGGACAGGCGTGGACCCGTCCATCAGGACCAGGACACAGGCAGGCTCTCTGGACCACGGAACTCCCAGCCACGGAAGTCGACGGACTCGCCGTCGCGGACCCTGAGCGTGGGCAGGGCATCGAAGAGCATCGGTACGGCGATCTCGCCGACGCTTGTCTTGGCCGCCCATCGGCCCGCGCACAGGTGCGCGCCGAGCCCGAAGGCGACGTGCGAGCGATGCGCCCTCCGGACCTGGAAGGCGTCGGGTTCCTCGAAGACCTGCGGGTCTCGGCTGGCTGCCGCGAGCAGCAGCCACACCTCAGCACCGGCAGGCAGTGACGATCCGAACCACTCGACGTCCTGGGTGACGACGCGCGGCAGCACGCCGATCGGGCTGATCCAGCGCACCGCTTCTTCGAAGGCCTGCGCCCACGTGGTCGCGCCGTTCGTCAGGGCCGCCAGCTCGTCGGGGTGGCTCAGCAGTGCCCACGTGAGGGTGCCCAGGACGTGCCGGGGTTCGTTGAGGCCGCCGGAGATGGTGAGCTTGACGTTGGCCCGGACGCTGGACTCCGCCATGCCCGAGGCGACCAGGTGCGACGTGATGGACGCGCCGGGCGCGCGACGCACGCGAGGGATGAGGTCGTCGAGGACGGCGTCGACCTCGGCCTGTGCCCGGCGACAGCGGTCGAGAAGCTCCCCGGAGGTGACGCCCGCCGTCAGGCCGTCGATGAACGCGGTCGACCAGCGCACCAGGTCGTCGTCCGGGACGTCGTCCGGGAAGCCCAGCAGGTCGCGGAGGTTCGCAGCTGCCAACGGGGCGGCGAAGTCCCGGCTCAGGTCCGCTTCGTCGGGGCCGACCGCGATGAGGCGCGCCAGCTGGCGGCGGGCGTTGTCGCTGAACCGCGCGGACCAAACCTCGGTCATGGCCTTGGGGCGCAGCGTGGCGTTGATCGGGGCTCGTTCCGCCTGGTGCTCGGGATCGTCCTTGGTGAGCATCGGTCGCGAGCCCAGCACGGGATCGAGCCAGTCGGCGGCCGCGGGCAGCCCCGCAGCAGGATCCAGTGTCATGGGCACCATCCGGAGCTGATCGGAGCGTCGGCGGGGACGATGCCGGACAGCATCCACCCGCTGTCCCCTGCACCGGCCGCTCCTCCCTATCATCGGAAGCAGGGCGGAAGGAGGCGAGGTGGCGAAGGCCTCCGGTGGCGTCTCGGCCCTGGCGCGAGCCGTCCGCATCCTCGACGCGTTCCATGAGGGCGTCCGCGACCTGACGGCGACGCAGGTCGCCGAACGGGCGGGGATGCCGCTGTCCACGGTCCACCGGCTGCTCGGCGACCTGGTGGACCTCGGCCTGCTGGAGCGCCAGGGCGACCGCGGCTACCGGATCGGGCTGCGCCTGTGGGAGCTCGCGGTCCGGACGCCAGGAGCGCTCGGCATCCGCGAGATCGCCAGGCCGTTCCTGCTGCAGGCCCATGCGGCCATCGGGCAGAGCGTGCAGCTGGGGATCCTGCAGGGGACCGACGTGCTGTACCTCGAACGGCTCTCGGCGCCAAGCTCCGTCGTGAACTTCGTCGTCATCGGCGGCCGGTTGCCGTGGTATGCGACGTCGAGCGGACTCGTCCTGGCCGCCTACGAGGAGAGCGAGACACGGGCGGCCCTGCTTGCGTCGAGCCGTCCGGTGCATGCGTTCGAGCCTGCGCTGTCGTCCGCGCAGCTCCAGAAGGTGCTGTTAGACATCCGCCGGCGCGGACACATGACGACGCCCGGGTACATCCACCCTGACGCCACCTCGGTCGCGGTCCCGATCAAGGGCGTGCTCGGCGGAACCGTCGCCGCGATCTCCGCCATCGTCCCCACCGCGTCGCCCCGGGAGGCGCGCGTCCTCGAAGTGCTGCTCCCGACCTCCGCGGCGATCACTCGTGCGCTGCGACGGACCTACGGCGGGCGGTACGCGCCAGCCTGAGCAGCACTCGCCGGATCCCTTTCAAAGGGAGTTCGGGAAACACCTAGGTCGGCGCCGCCTACGGTGACCGCACCTGTTCTGGTGTGAGGTGGCCGTGGTTACAGCTCCGAGTACGGGCTCGTTGCCCGTCGCTGACTGGGTCGATCCGCGGCTGCTGCGGAGCGACCCCTACCCGATCTACGCGCGACTGCGCCAGGAGGCGCCCGTCGCCGCCGTCCCCGCGATCAACAAGGTGCTGCTCACGTCGTTCGCCGGCTGCGTCTACGCCGAGCAGCATCCGGAGGTCTTCTCCTCGGTGGTCGAGGGCGCGAACCTGAACCGGGCCCTCGGCGGAGTGTCCTTGATCCGCAAGAACGATCCCGAGCACGCGACGGAGCGTGCGGCCGTGAACCCGACGTTGCGGCCGAGCCAGGTCACCCAGGTGTGGAGCGACCGCTTCCGACGGAACACCGAGCAGGCCCTCGACGTCCTGGCAGCCGCCGGCGACCGGGCCGACCTCAACCGGGACTTCGCCCGCCCGCTCGCCGCCAAGAACCTCATGGACCTCGTGGGCATCCGTGACGTGCCGGTCGAGACGTTCGCTCGCTGGTCGGCGGACTTCATCGCCGGCGCAGGCAACGTCCTGGACGACGCGGAGATCTGGGCGCGGTGCACCAGCTCGCGCGTCGAGGCGGAGTCCGCCGTGGACACCTCGCTGGCATATCTGCAACGCCACCCGGACGAGTCGATGATCTCGCTGTTCGTGGCCGCGGGCATGCCGGTCGAGAGCATCCGGGCGAACATCCTCCTCACGATCTCCGGTGGGGTGAACGAGCCCCAGCACATGATCACGGCGATGGTGTACCTGCTGTCGCAGCATCCCGAGCGGCGGCCGGCGTCGCTGGACGCCGGTGCGTGGCGCAGGGTGTTCGACGAAGCCGTGCGTCTCTACACCCCGATCGCGATGGTCACGCGGCAGACGGTCCGCGACGTCGTGCTCGAGGGCGCGGCGATCCCGGCCGGATCGCAGATCGGGATCATGCTCGCATCGGCCAACCGGGACCCGGCGGTCTACGACGCCCCGGACGACTTCGAGCCCGACCGCACCGAGCGGCGACACCTCGGCTTCGGCGCCGGCACCCACTTGTGCGCGGGCAAATGGGTCGCCGAGGCGTCCGTCGCAGGCATCGGCGTACCGATGCTCTACGAGCGCTTCCCTGCGATCCGGCCGGACCCGATCGGGGACGTGCACTGGGAGGGCTTCGCCTTCCGCGGGATCACTCGCTTCCCGGCGAGGTTGGCATGAACGACAGAAGGGGTTCTCTGCCATGGTGAAGGTCACGCTGGTGCAGGCCGACGGCAGCAGCGCCGTCGTCTCGGTCGAGCCGGGCCAGAGCTTGATGCGTGCGGCGGTGCTCGCCGGCGTCCCGGGCATCGTCGCCGAGTGCGGCGGTCAGGCCATGTGCGCCACCTGCCACGTGTACGTGCGGGAGGACCATCTCGACGCGCTCCCCGTGATGGGCGACGAGGAGGAGGAGATGCTGGAGGTCGTGGCTTCCGAGCGGCGCCCGGGCTCCCGCCTGTCCTGCCAGCTCGTCGGACTCGCCGACGACGTCGTCGGCGACGTCCCGCCCTCCCAGATCTGATGCGCGTCGTCGTCGTCGGTGCGGGTCACGCGGGTGTGGAGTTCGCGGACGCTCTGCGACGCAACGGGTTCGACGGGGAGCTGACGCTGCTGGACGAGCAGGCCGACCAGCCCTACCAACGGCCCCCGCTGTCCAAGGACCAGCTCCGGGACCCGGCCCAGCAGCCGCTGCCCATCCGTGGCGAGGCCTTCTACGACGCGGCGCGGATCGAGCTGGTGCGCGGCGCCGTCGTCTCGACGATCGACCGTGCGGCCCGTGAAGTCTCCATGGGGGACGGCCGGCGGCTCCGCTACGACACCCTCGTCCTCGCCACGGGATCGCAATCCCCGACACCTCCGTGGCAGGTGACCGGGCCGATCCGAAGGCTCCGCACCCTCGACGACACCCGCTGGCTGGCACCCGTCCTGCGCGAGAGATGCCGGATCATCGTGATCGGAGCCGGCTACGTCGGTCTCGAGGTCGCGGCGGCGGCCGGCGAGCTGGGGTGTGAGGTCCTGGTCGCGACACGCGGCCGGCGACTGATGAGCCGTGCCGTCAGCGCGCCGATGAGCAGCGCGGTGCTGCTGCGGCACCAGGCCAAAGGGGTGGCGTTCCGCTTCGATGCGGTGGTCGCACGCGTCGACCAGCCGCGCCCCGGGTACGCCGCTGTGACGCTCGCCGACGGGTCGGAACTGCGTGCCGACGTCGTGCTCGAGGCGACCGGTGTGGGACCCAGGACACGGCTCGCGCGCGAGGCCGGGCTGGAGGTGAGCGACGGAGTCCTCGTCGACTCCTCCCTGCGTACCAGCGATCCGGCCATCTTCGCCATCGGCGACTGCGCCCGCATGCGCTACGGGCAGGCACATCTTCGCTTGGAGTCACTGCCCAACGCGACAGACCAGGCGCACCATCTCGCGAACGTCCTGACGGGCGCGGCGCACGCCTTTTCGCCGGCCCCCTGGTTCTGGTCTTCGCAAGGCAAGATCCGTCTTCAGATCGCCGGCCTCTCCGCCGAGGATGACGCCAGCTTCATCGTCGGCGACGAGTCGGACGGCGCCTTCTCCGTTCTCCGGGTGCGAGACGGCCGCGTCTCCTGCGTCGAGTCGCTCAACGACATCAAGACCCACTCCATCGCGCGGCGCATGCTGTCACAGAACGAGTTGCCCGTCATCGACGCCGCGGTCGACTCAGGTCTGGTGAGGTCGACGCCGCGCCCGGTACTGGCCCCTCCGGTCTTGTAGCCGCTGCGATTCGATCGCCGACGCGGCTCGACGTCAACATGCCTGCCGCCCCGTTCTCACTCGGCGTCGGGGCGTCGTCTCGACGTCTCGGCGAAGATCCGACCCGACGCGACCGGTCAGGCTGAGCGCCGACAGTGCGCGCTATGTCCGTCAGTTCCTGGCGGACGAAGCGACTCGGGCCAGCACACGCGGGACGCGACGGCAGTCCACGGATGCCTGCCAGCGGATTATCGATCCGCACATTGGAGGTCGTCGACGCAGGCTTCGTGCTCAGAACAGAGCCGCTACAAGCGTGTTTCGCGGCGCTGTCGCTGGCCGTCCCGTTGGCAGTTCCGTTGGCAGTGGTGTCAGATATTGAGATCCAGAGTCCCGAAATGCGAGAACCTGCAGGTCAGACAGTGGGCCTGTGGACCTTCGGTTGATGCTTGACGGATCTGTTTCGGTTGATCCTTGACACTCCGTCGTTGTCGTTCTGCTGGAGGTTAGGGCCGGGGGCTGGTGCCTGCGGCGCGTTTCTTGCGGATCGGGCGGGGGTCGGTGCGGGTGACGGTCTTGAGGAGTTCGGTGCCGATCCAGAACTGCAGGGTCTGGTCGGTGACCAGGACGTCGACGGGGCGGCCTGCGTGGTGCTTGCCGACGCTGACCTGCTGGGCGCCGACGCAGGCGACTCCGTTGACCGCGACCTTCCTGGCGACCCACTCCTGACCGGGGCCGGCCGACCGCTGCTTGCCCTGCGTGCCCTTCTGGTGTGCTGCCGGATCGGTCCGAGGTCGCTTCGTTTCCACGATGTGGAAGCGGCTTGCCGGGGTCTGGTCGTCGATCGCCTGGTGGGGCCGGTCGTGGTTGTAGTGCGCGACCCACGCGTCGAGCTCGGCCTGGGCGTGATCGAGGCAGTCGAACACCCGGCTGGTGTCGAACTCGGCGCGCAGGGTCCGGTGGAACCGCTCGATCTTCCCGGTCGTGGTCGGTGACCTGGGCCGGGTGAGCAGGTGCTCGATCCCGTTCTCCCGGCAGATCCGGTCGAACAGCACCTCCACCGGTGGCTGTGCGAACCGGCCGGTGAAGACCTTGCCGTTGTCGGTCAGGATCTGCGCCGGCACCCCGTACGTCCGCAGCGCGGCCGCGAGCCCGTCGCAGACGGCCTGGGTCCGCTCGCGCGGCATCAGCCGCGCCGAGACACAGAACCGGGAGTGGTCATCGACCCCGGTCAACGCCTTCGCCGAGGTCCCGTCCGCCAACGCGAACCCACCCACGACGTCCATCTGCCACAGCTCCATCGGCGCAGCCCGCTCCCACCGCCGGAACGCCTCACCCCGCCGGCGCCGCGCGTCCGGGACCACCAGCCCGGCCCGCAGCAGGCACCGGTACACCCCGGACTCCGAGGGCACCTCGTCGACCGGGACCAGCCCGCGGCGCACCATCTCGGCCCGGATCCGGCGCGGCCCCCACGACGGGTGCGCCCGCCGCAGCTCCAGCACCACGACCTCGACCGGCCCGGGCATCTGGTGCGGACACGACACCGGACGACGCGACCGGTCCCCGAGCCCCTCCAACCCACCGGCCTCGTACTTCGCCAGCCATGCATGCAACGTCTGACGAGACACCGACCACGCCGCCGCGACCTCGGTCACCGTCCTGCCCTGACCGATCACCGCCAACACAGCCTGATACCGCTGCTCGGCCACGCTCAACTCCCTCATGATCAGGGAGTGTCAAGAATCAACCGAAGCCGCTGTCAGGCATCAACCGAAACACCGTCAAGCATCAACCGACGACCAAACGTCCAGCATCAGCCGAAGGCATACAGGTCAGACAGTGGGCCCCGAGGGGATCGAACCCTCAACCCGCGGATTAAAAGTCCGCTGCTCTGCCGATTGAGCTAGAGGCCCGGAGCGGTCCCGCGTGCCGCAGGAGCCCCGCTCACAGTATCCCGGGTGCCCGCCACAGGGCCCGGCCGATCCGCGGGTGGACGTCGGCAGAGGACCGTCACCAGTCCTCACCCGTGACCCGTACGACGAGCAGCGCCGTGTCGTCGGTCGCGTCGGGCGTGAGCAGTGCGAGCGTGAGGTGCTCGCACACCGCCGCCAGCGGCACGGGGACGCCCGCGACGGCGGGCGACTGGACGCCCGCCCGGGCGTGCTCGGCGAACGTCTCGAGCCCGACCGTCAGCGACTCGCCGCGGCGTTCGACGAGGCCGTCGGTGTAGAGGACGAGGGTGTCGTCGGGGTCGAGGGTGGTGCGGGCGGTGGGGCGGGTGCCGATGCCGGGGACGCCCAGGAGCGGGGCGAGGCCCTCGTCGAGGAAGCGGGGTTCACCCGAGAGCGGCACGACCAGGGGCGGCGGGTGGCCGGCGCACGTGTACGACAGGGCGCCGGAGCGCGGGTCGAGGACGGCGTAGAACAGGCTCGTCATGGGGGCGCCGTCGATCTGGTCGACGTAGTCGTCGAGGCGCTCCACGAGGGCGGCGGGGTCGGTCACGACGGGGGCCAGCGCCCGCAGGGTGCTCCGGAGCTGGCCCATGGCGGCTGCGGCGGCGAGCGAGTGGCCGGCGACGTCGCCGATGACGAGGGCGGCCCAGCCGCCGGGCAGGGCGATGACGTCGTACCAGTCGCCGCCGATCTGCAGCTCGAGGGTGCCGGGGCGGTAGACCGTGGCGGCCTCGACGCCGGGGACGTCGTCCGGGCGGCCGAGGAGCGAGCGCTGCAGCTCGACGGCGATCGAGTGCTCGCGCTCGGCGGCGGCGGCGCGCCCGAGCGACTGGCCCGCGACCTGGCCGAGGGTGACGAGCAGGGACAGCTGCTCGGCGTCGAACGGCTGCGGCCCGGCGAAGCCGAGCGCGAGGCCGCCCTGCAGCGTCGACGACAGGAAGGGCACGGCCGCCCACGTCGACTCCTCGCTCGCGGCGAGCACCGGGGCGAAGTCCGGGTACCGCGCGTACGCGTCCGCGATCGACGGCAGCGTCACCACCTCGCCGGTGCGGACGGCGTCCGCGAGCGGGGTCGCGGCGTCGGCGACGGTCTTGCCGGTCTCGTCGAGGTCGGGGTCCATCGGGCGGCCGCGGGTCGCCGTCGTCGTGAACCGGCCGTCCGGCCCGACGACCCGGATCACCGCGCTGCTCGCGGACACCGCCCCGAGGCCGTGCCCGAGGACGGCGTCGAGCACGGCCTCGGTGCTCGTCGCCGCGGCCATGAGGGCGACGACGTCCTGCAGCGCCGTGAGGTGCTCGGTGTGCCGGCGCTGGGCCTCGAAGAGCCGGCCGCGCTCGAGTGCGAGCCCGGCCTGCGCGGCGACCGCCGTCGCGAGCGCGGCGAAGTCGTCGTCGAAGTCGCGGGTCTCGGTGAAGCCCCACCCGAGGGCCCCAACGGTGTGCCCGTCGACGAGGACCGGCACCCCCGCGACCGCCTCGAACGTCGCCGGGAGGTCGTCCGCGCCGGGGAAGGCGGTCAGCACCTGCGCGCGTCCGCTCGCGCAGACGAAGCGCCCCGCCGCGTACGCGGCGGTCAGCGGCACCGGCCGGTCCCCGGCGAGGACCACGTCGAGCCGGGCCCGTTGGGTGTCGTCGTACCCGTACGCGGTGAGCGCCCGGAGCCGGCCGGCCTCGTCGGGGACGGCGAGCACCGCCGTCCTGCTGCCGAGCGCGGTGGCCGTGAGCTCGGCGATCACCCCGACGACCTGGGCCGGGGTGGTCAGCCCCGACAGCGCCGCGGTCACCCCCTGGAGCAGCTCGGCCCGGGCCCGTGCCTGCTGCTCGGCGTCGAGCAGCCGGCTGCGCTCGGTCGCCGCCTCGGCCCGGACCTCGGCCGAGCGCCGGGCGTCCTCGGCCTCCCGCCGCCGTCGCACCGACTCCTCGCGCTCGCCGATCTCAGCGGCGAGCGACAGGCCCACGACGACGACGAGCCCGATGAGCAGGTTGAGCGCGAACCACGTCGCGTCCTCGGAGACGCCGTCGGGCACCCGGATCCGCCCGGTCGCCGAGGCCTCGCCGAGGATCGTCGCCATCGCGAGCCCGGCGAGCCCGACCCCGCGGGTGCCGAGGAGGAACGCCACCCCGACGAGCAGCAGCACGAGCACGTAGCCCAGCCAGACGACGTCCCACCGGAAGATCGCGAGCGACGCGAGCACGCAGACGACGAGGAGCCCGATCCCGAGCGGGCTGCGCAGCCGCCAGCGGGTCAGGTCGTCCCCCGACCGCCAGCCGAGCGCCGCCCCGCCGACGAGCAGGACGCCGAGCCCGTCGCCGAGCAGCCAGCGCGCCGCGAACAGCCACCAGTCCCGCGACCCGCCGTCCACGGTATGCGTCGTCGCCGCGACGACCGCACCGACGAGCGGGCCCGCGACGCAGGCGTACAGCAGGAACGTCCAGAGGTCCCGGCGGACGGCGAGGTCCGGACGACGGACGGCGGCCCGCAGCAGCGCCGCGCCGACGAGCGGCTCGAGGGTGTTCGCGAGCGCGTAGCCCACCGAGGCGACGGCGCCGAGGTCGCTCGCGAGGTCGATCGTCAGCTCGGTGGCCCCGACCGCGAGCAGGATCCACGGCCAGCGCCGCCGCCGGGTCAGGGCCAGGGCCGAGAGCGTCACACCGGCGGCGGGGAAGAAGCCCGGCCCGAGCCCGCTGGAGTCGAACCAGGCCAGCGTGAGCGTCGCGCCGAGGGCGTAGAGACCGGCCGTGAGCAGCGCCAGACCAGCGGTGCCGGCGGCTCTGCGCATGCAACTGACCTCCGTCGACGTGGCGGTGCCGGTCGGTGGGCCGATCATCTCCCGGCGGTGGTCGCGGCGCCCGCCCCGGGCTGCCGCCGTGGCTCTGCTTGCCACGGTGCGAGCGGTCCCGTCCCAGGAACCAGCGCGACGCACACGGACGTTACTGCGTGGCCGGGCCCGTGGTCGCGCGACCGCGGGAGAACGTCAGACCGGCGGCCGGGTGAGGACGAGGAGCGCGACGTCGTCGGCGAGGGCGCGCTCGCCGATGCACCGGGCGAGCACCGCCTCGGCGACCCGGTCCGCCGACCCGGGCGCCCAACGGCCGTCCGGGCCGGCGAGCGCCACGCCGGCGGTCGCCCCGACGAGCGCGGCGATCCCGTCGTCGAGCGTCGCGAGCCGGTCCTCGACGAGGCCGTCGGTGTAGCCGACGAGCGCGCTCCCGCGCGGGAACGGGACGGTCACCGGCGCGGCCCGCGACGGGAGCCCCGAGCGGTCGACGAGCCCGCTCACCCCGAGCAGCGGCCCGCGGGCGCCCTCGAGCGGTGCGGTCGCGCCGTCCGGTCCGCGCAGGACGAGCGGCGGGTGACCGGCGTGGGCGTACGTGAGCGTCCCGGCGGCGACGTCGACGACGGCGACGACCGCCGTGGCGAGCGAGACCGTCGCCACCTGGCCGGTGACCTGCTCGGCCCGGTCGAAGACCCGGTCCAGCGGCACCCCGGCGGCGAGCAGCGTCGACAGCACGGTGCGCAGCTGGGCCATGTCGGCCGCCGCCTCCATCCCGTGCCCGGCGACGTCGCCGAGGACGACGGCGAGCCGGCCGTCGGGCAGGACGAGCCCGTCGTAGAAGTCGCCGCCGATCCCGACCGACGTCTGCGCGGCCCGGTAGGTCGCGTGCATCTCCAGGCCGTCGACCTCGGGCATCGGCCGCAGGAAGCGGCGCTGGAGGCCCTCGACGAGCTCGTGCTCGGCGGCGTGCAGCCGGGCCCGCTCGACGGTCTGCCCGCACAGCTCCGTGACCGTGTCGAGGGTGGCCCGCAGCACCGGGTCGAGGACGACGGGCGCGTCCCAGCCGAGCTCGAGGGTGCCCAGCGGGGAGTCCGTGCTGTCGCGCAGGACGAGGACGACGGACGCCGGCCGGCGGGCCGCCGCGAGGTCGGTGGCCCCCAGCGCGGACGGCGTCGCGCTCTCGGACCGGACCGGTTGCTCGCCCTCGAGGATCCGCAGCCGCGCCCGGGACGCGCCGACGACGGCCGGTGCGAGCCGGCCCACCGCGCAGGAGACATCGGCCGCGGTGACCGCCGAGGCCAGCTCCTGCGCGAGCACGGCGAGCGCGCCGGTGCGCTGCGCGGCCACGACGTGGGCGTCGGTGAGGCGGGCCCGCTCGAACGCCTGCGCGCACAGCTCGGCGACGGTCTCGACCCGTGCGGTGAGCTCGTCGTCGAGGGAGTCGGTGCTGGCCCAGCCCATCGTCAGCGCGCCGAGGGCCCGGCCCGCCGCGTCGAGGAGCGGCGTCGCCACCGACAGCGTCACCCCGGCGGCGGTGCGGTCGGCCTGCAGCTCGGCGGCGACAGCGGCGTCGCCGCCGACGTCCTGCGGCCGGACCGGGTCGGTGAGGACGACGGTGCGCCGCTCCCGGACCGCCCGGACGACGTCCAGCGGCGAGCTGAGCGGCAGCGTCCGGTAGCGCCGGCGGAGCTCCTCGGGCAGGTCGGGAGGCTGGAGCAGGGTGAGGGTGCCGCCGTCGGGGTCGGCGAGCCCGACCGTGGCGAACCGGCTGCCGACCGCCGCGCCGGCGTGCCCGCCGATCGCGTCGCCGACCTCGGCGACGGTCGCGGCGGCGTTGAGCCGGCGGGCGAGGACGGCGAGCGCCGTGGCCTGCTCCACCGACCGGCGCCGGGCGGTGATGTCGGTCGCTGACGGCACGAGCGCGACGACCGCGCCGTCCTCGACGACCGGCACGAGCTGGTAGTCGATGAGGATCGTGCCGTGCGCCATGCGCACCTCGAGGTCGAACCGGCTCGTCCGGCCGCGCTGCCCCGCGAGCACCGAGGCGTGCGCCCGCTCCACGACGCCGTCGTCCCAGGTGAACCAGGACGTCTCCCAGAGCTTGCGGCCCACGACGTCGGCCATCGTCAGCCCGCCGGCCTCGACCGCCGTCCGGTTCGCCTCGACGAGCGTCCCGTCGGGCAGGCAGAGCCCGACGAAGGAGAAGAGCGAGTCGATGAGCTGGCGCAGCCTGCGCTCGCTGCGCCGCTGCGCCGTGACGTCGGAGAGCACCGCGACGACGCCGAGCACCTCGCCGGACGGCGACCGCACCCGGTGGAAGTCCTCGACCCAGGTCCTCAGGTCGGGGGAGGCGGGCGTCCGGCCGGTGATCTCGACGTCCCGCAGCGGCTCGCCGGTCTCGAGCACCCGGCGCAGGACGGCGACCGCGTCGTCCCCGATCTCCGGGAGCACGTCGGTGACGTGGCGGCCGAGGTGCTCCTCGACGGGCACCCCGTTGACGGCCGCGAGGGCCGGGTTGACCATCGCGAACCGCAGGTCGGGGTCGAGGAGAGCGAGCCCGATCGGGGCCTCCTCGAACAACGCGCGCAGCAGGGCGCGGACGTCCTGGGCCGGGGCGGGGACGGTGACGTCCGCGGGGTGCGCCGGGGAGGGGACGGGCGGCCCGGACGGCGCGCGCCGCGCCGGTGCGTCGGCGCCGGTCCGCAGCGCGAGCCCCGCGAGGTCGGCGACGGTCGTGAGGAAGGTCGAGCCGTCCCGGTCCGGGCGGCGGTCGTCGGCCCAGCCGAGCAGGAGCAGGCCGACGAGCCGCGGGCCGACGACGAGCGGCAGCGTCGCGGACGCCCCCTGCGGCGCGGCCACGCCGGCCGGCGCGGGGAAGCGCTCCTCGTGCTCGGCGCGCGAGGAGAGCAGGACGGCCTCGCGCAGCACGGCCGCGTGCGCCACCGGGGTGCCCGGGACGAGCCCGCCGGTGTACCGGGCGAGGTCGTGCGGCCCGAGCCCGACGGCGGCCGCGACCTCGAGCGCGCCCTCCGCCCCGATGCGCAGCAGGGCGCCGGTCGTCGCGCCGCAGCCGGCGACGGCCTGGGTGAGCACGAGGGTCGGCGCGTCGGTCTCGTCCGGCGTCGCGACAAGGGTGTGGAGCACGAGGCGGACGCGTTCGAGCGCGTCGCGCGTGCGCGCGTCGGTGCCCTCGTCGGCGTCCACGGGCCGCCTCCCATCCCCCCGGGTCCGTCATTGTCGCCCACACGGCCCGCGGCGGTCGAGGACGTCGGAACCGACGCGCGGGTGCGTCAGTCGTCCGCGCAGAGCCGTCCGCGGCCGAGCGCCTTGGCCCGGTAGAGCCGGCTGTCCGCGTCCCGGAGCAGGTCGTCCACGGCCGGGGAGGGGCCGACCGCCAGGCCCGCGCTCACCGTCACGCGGAGCCCGGGGGACAGGTCCTCCCAGCCGAGGGCGTGCACCGCGTCGACGATCTCCTCGCCGCGGCGCCGGGCGTCGTGGCCGTGCACGGTGTCCAGGAGCAGGACGAACTCGTCGCCGCCGAGCCGGACGACGAGGTCCGACGGCCGGCAGTGCTCGGCGAGGACGGCGACGACGCGGCGCAGCACGTCGTCGCCGACGCCGTGGCCGAGCACGTCGTTGACCCGCTTGAAGTGGTCCAGGTCGACCATGAGCACCGCGAGGTGGTGGTCCTCGGGGTTGCGGCGCAGCCGGGTGAGGTGCCGGGCGTAGGCGTGCCGGTTCGCGGCGCCGGTCAGCTCGTCGAGGTAGGCGCGCTCGGCGAGCCGGGCGTTCTCCAGCTTGATCCGCTCGGCCTCCAGGCGTGCCCGGGCCGCGCCGAGGAGCTTGATCCGGGCGCTCCAGCGCAGGGCCGTCAGCTCGTCGACGTAACGGGTCGAGGCGGGCGTCGCGCCGAGCCGGGCGGCGACGCCGAGGGCCATCATCCGGATCGTCGGCAGGTAGTCGTCGCTGAGCCGGGTGAGGGACTGCTCGACGAGGTCGGCCGCGACGTCGTCCCGGCCCGCCGCGAGCGCGCGGACCGCGCCGCCGAGCCGGACGCAGCCGAGGTACCCGGGCCACGACGAGGTCTCGACGCCCGCGCAGACCTCGGCGTACGGCGCGGGCTCCGGGTCACCGGCGATCGCGGCGAGCAGGTAGTGCACCGCTGCGTTGTCCCGCAGCCACTGCGGCGGCAGGTCCTGGACGACGTCCGCGGGCAGCCGGCGCCGGTCGGCGGCCCGCCGCCGGGCGCCGTCGGTGAGGCCGGCCTCGGCCAGCGCGCACGTCCAGGCGGCGTGCGCCTCGCTGCGGTTGAGCGCGACGACGCGCCGGTTGAACAGCCGGGTGCCCTCCAGGCCCGGCGGCAGCGGGACGGCGAGCGCCTCGTCCGCGCGCTCGTACATCTCCTCCTCGAGCTCCCAGAGGTTGCGGTGGCCGTAGCCGAGGCCGCAGGCGATGTAGGCGACGGGGCGGTGGACGGCGGAGCCGCGGCCGTCGTCGAGGAGCGCGACGGCGCGGGCGAGCGCGGCGTCCGGCGCCGCCGGGCCCTCGCCCCGGTCGCGCTCGGGGAGCTCGCCGCGGGTCGCGACGACGAGCGCACGCAGGGCGTCGTCGTCGGCGGCCTCGGCCTCGACCTCCATCCGGTCGATGAGCTCCACCGGGTCGTCCCCGTCGAGCAGCGCGTGCGCGTAGACCGAGTAGTGGCTGAGCAGGGCGACGTCGTGCCAGCCGCGGTCGGCCGCCAGGTCGAGGAGGTCGGTCGCCGCGGTGCCGAGCGGTCCGCTCTGCGACTGCTCGAGCAGCGCGTAGCCGGCGACCACCGCCTCGGAGTGCGCGGGGTCCGCGGCGGACCACTCGGGCGCGACGACCATGCCCGAGGATTGCATGCTCCACCATCGGCCGGAGGACCGAGCCGCTTGACGTCCCACAATCCGATTGCGGGGCTAACAGTTGCGGGGCTAACGTTCTCTGCGTGGATCCTGTGGAGCGCCCGGCCGCCTGCCCCGCCACGGCCGACGCCCCGCTGACGACCCAGGTCCACGAGGCCTTCCTGCGGCTGGTCCACCGGCAGCGGCTGCTCCTGCAGCGGGTGCTGTCCCGCCACGAGCTGCACCCCGGGCAGGCGATGTGCCTGCGGGTGCTCGCCCAGCGGGACGGCGTCAGCCAGCGCGACATCGCCGAGACGCTCATGCTCTCCGCGCCGACCGTCACCCGGATGCTCCAGCGGATGGAGCGCTCCGGGCTCGTCGAGCGGGCGAGCGACCCGGACGACGCGCGGCAGACGGTCGTCCGGCTCACCCCGGTCGGGACCGGTCTGCAGGCGCTCGTCGACAGCGCGCTCACCGAGTTCCTCGACCGGTCCCTGGCCCGGCTCCCCGAGCAGGACCTGCGCGACCTCGCCCGGCTCATGACCGCCTGGTGCGGGACGGCCGACCTCGAGGACGCCGTGAGCGCGCCCTTCGACCCCGACCCCGACTCGTCCGGCCCCGTGCCGGCGGAGGGAGCCCCGTGACCCGGCTTCTGCGCACCTACCTGCGGCCGTACCGGCGGCAGGTGTGGATCGTCGTCGTCCTGCTCCTCGTCCAGGCGATCGGCAACCTGCTCCTGCCGAGCCTCAATGCCGACATCATCGACAACGGCGTCGTCACCGGCGACACCGGCTACATCGTGCGGACCGGCGGCGTGATGCTCGCGGTGACGGCCGGTCTCGCCCTCGCCGCGATCGCCGGCGCCTGGTACAGCGCGCTCGCGTCGATGGGCTTCGGCCGGGACGTCCGGTCGGCGATCTTCCGGCGCGTGCAGGGCTTCTCGCTGCGCGAGGTCAACGACTTCGGAGCACCGTCCCTCATCACGCGCAACACGAACGACGTCCAGCAGGTGCAGCAGCTCGTCCTCATGGGGCTGGCGTTCATGGTGTCCGCGCCGATCACCGCGGTCGGCGGCGTCGTCATGGCGCTGCGCGAGAACGTCCGGCTGTCCGGCCTCATCGCCGTCGTCATCCCGGTCATGCTCGCGTTCATCGCCGTGATCCTCAGCCGGGCGATCCCGCTCTTCCGCGCGGTGCAGACGAAGATCGACCGGATCAACCAGGTCATGCGCGAGCAGCTCACCGGCGTCCGCGTCGTCCGGGCCTTCGTGCGGACCCGGCACGAGGAGGCCCGGTTCGCCGAGGCGAACGCCGACCTCACCGACACGACCCTGCGGGTGACCCGGCTCTTCGCCCTGACGATGCCGGCGATCATGTTCGTCATCAACGTGTCGAGCGTGCTCATCGTGTGGTTCGGCGGCCGGCTCATCGACAGCGGCCGGATGCAGATCGGCGACATGACGGCGTTCCTCAGCTACATGATGCAGATCCTCTTCAGCGTCATGATGGCCGTGATGATGGCGGTCATGGTGCCGCGCGCCGCGGCGTCCGCCGAGCGGATCCAGGCCGTCCTCGACACGGTCCCCGCGGTGCACGACCCGCAGCAGCCCGTCGAGCCCGGCCCGCCCCGCGGCGTCGTCGAGCTGCGGGACGTCGAGTTCGGCTACCCCGGCGCCGAGGAGCCGGTGCTGCGCGGGGTCAGCGTGCGCATCGAGCCCGGCCGGACGACGGCCGTCGTCGGCAGCACCGGCTCGGGCAAGACGACGCTCGTCAACCTGCTGCCACGGCTCTACGACGTCACGGCGGGGGCGGTGCTCCTCGACGGCGTCGACGTCCGGGAGATGCGCCAGGAGGACGTCTGGCGCCGGCTCGGGATCGTGCCCCAGAAGGCCTTCCTCTTCAACGGGACCGTCGCGACGAACCTGCGCTTCGGTCGCCCCGACGCGACCGACGAGGAGCTGTGGCACGCCCTCGAGGTCGCCCAGGCCGCGGACTTCGTCCGCGCGATGCCCGACGGCCTGGACTCCCGGGTCGACCAGGCGGGCGCCAACTTCTCCGGCGGCCAGCGGCAGCGGCTCTCGATCGCCCGCGCGCTCGTGCGCCGCCCGGCCGTGTACGTCTTCGACGACAGCTTCTCCGCCCTCGACTACGCGACCGACGCCCGGCTGAGAGCCGCGCTCGCCCGGGAGACGACGCAGGCCAGCGTCGTCATCGTCGCCCAGCGGATCAGCACGATCCTCGACGCCGACAGCATCGTCGTCCTCGACGGCGGCCGGGTCGTCGGCACCGGCACCCACGACGAGCTCCTGGAGTCGTGCCCGACGTACGCGGAGATCGTGTCGTCCCAGCTCGCCGCGGCGGGTGCGGCGTGAGCGGGGGAGGCGCCGCGACCGTGCCTGGACCGACGAGAGAGCAGGCATGCCCTTCGCCTGCGAACAAGGAGCAAGGGCGCGGTCATCATGCGCCGCCTCTCTCGCGAACCGGAGGCAGAGCGTGACGGCGACGACGGCCGCCCGCGGCCCCGCGGCGGGCGGCCCGGCCCGCGGTCCCGGCGGCCCGATGCGCGGCCCCGGCGGCGGTCACGGCCCGATGGGCGGCATGGGGATGCCGACGGAGAAGGCCCGGGACGCCGGTGCCACGGCCCGGCGGATGCTCGCCCGGCTGCGGCCCGAACGGATGCTCATCGGCCTCGTCATCGTCTCCGCGGTCGTCGCGCAGGCCTTCGCGGTGGCCGGCCCGAAGCTCCTCGGCAACGCGACGAACATCCTGTTCGCCGGCGTCGTCGGCCGGCGGCTGCCCGCAGGGGTGACCAAGGAGCAGGTCGTCGAGCGGCTGCGCGCGGCGGGGGACACCACCCAGGCCGACATGCTGTCGGCGATGGACGTCGTCCCCGGCGTCGGCGTGGACTTCGGGGCGCTGCGCGCCTCGCTGCTCGTCGTCGTCGCGGTCTACGTGCTGTCGTCGTTGTTCATGTGGGTCCAGCAGTACGTCATGGCGGGCGTGACGCAGCGGACGATCTTCGTGCTGCGCGAGGAGGTCGACCACAAGCTCGGCCGGCTCCCGCTGCGGTACTTCGACTCGCACCCGCGCGGCGACATCCTGTCCCGCGTCACGAACGACATCGACAACATCAGCCAGACCCTCCAGCAGACGCTGACGCAGCTCATCACGAGCCTGTTCTCGGTGCTCGGCGTGCTCGTCATGATGGTGTGGATCAGCCCGCTGCTCGCGCTCATCTCTCTCGTCAGCGTGCCGCTGTCGATCGTCGTGACGATGCTCGTCGCGAAGCGCTCGCAGCCGCAGTTCGCGCTGCAGTGGAAGTGGACCGGCACGCTCAACGGCCACGTCGAGGAGACCTACTCGGGGCACGACCTCGTCAAGGTCTTCGGCCGCGGCGACGCCTCGCTCGAGACGTTCGACGCGGCGAACGAGGAGATGTACAAGGCCTCGTTCAAGGCCCAGTTCATCAGCGGGATCATCATGCCCGCGATGAACATCATCGGGAACCTGTCGTACGTCGGGATCGCCGTCCTCGGCGGGCTCCGGGTGGCGTCGGGCGGGATGTCGCTGGGCGACGTCCAGGCGTTCATCCAGTACTCGCGCCAGTTCACGATGCCGATCACCCAGCTCGCGAGCATCACGAACGTCGTCCAGTCCGGCCTGGCGTCGGCGGAGCGGGTCTTCGAGCTCCTCGACGAGCCCGAGGAGGAGCCCGACGACCCCGAGCCCGTCGTCCTGCCGACACCGAGCGGGCACGTCGTCTTCGACCGGATCTCGTTCCGCTACGAGGCCGACAAGCCCCTCATCGAGGACCTCTCGCTCGAGGCGCTGCCAGGCCAGACGGTCGCGATCGTCGGCCCCACCGGGGCCGGCAAGACGACGCTCGTCAACCTGCTCATGCGGTTCTACGAGCTGGACGGCGGCCGCATCACCCTCGACGGCGTGGACGTCCGCCGGCTGACCCGCGACGACCTGCGCCGCTCGTTCGGCATGGTCCTGCAGGACGCCTGGCTCTTCGGCGGCACGATCCACGACAACATCGCGTACGGCGCGACGGACCCGTCGGACGAGCAGGTGCTCGCGGCAGCCCGGGCGGCGCACGTCGACCACTTCGTCCGGACCCTGCCGCAGGGGTACGACACCGTCCTCGACGACGACGCGAGCAACGTCAGCGCGGGGGAGCGGCAGCTCCTGACGATCGCCCGGGCGTTCCTCGCGGACCCGTCGATCCTCATCCTCGACGAGGCGACGAGCTCGGTCGACACCCGCACCGAGGTGCTCATCCAGGAGGCGATGAACCGGCTGCGGCGCGGCCGGACGAGCTTCGTCATCGCGCACCGGCTCTCGACGATCCGCGGCGCGGACACGATCCTCGTGCTCGAGTCCGGCCGGGTCGTCGAGCAGGGCGACCACGAGACGCTGCTCGCCCGCGGCGGGGTCTACGCCGACCTCTACCGCAGCCAGTTCGCGCGCAGCGGCGCGGACGACGAGGAGGCGGCGCAGGCCGGTCCCTGACGGTCGCGGGGCGGGGAGCGGTGTCACACGCACCGTCAAACACGGCCCCGGTGCGATGGGTCCACCAGCCCCGCCGACCAGCGGCGGGGCGTGCACGACAGGACCGGTCGAATGCCACTGTTCATGGACATCCACACGATCGAGGGAGGCGTCAGCGGCTCCGACGTCGCCGGCGCGCACGCGGCGGACCTCGCCACCCAGGACGCGCACGGCGTCCACTACCTGAAGTACTGGGTCGACGAGGAGGCCGGCAAGATCTTCTGCCTCGTCGACGCGCCGTCGGCCGACGCCGCCAACGAGGTGCACCGGCAGGCGCACGGTCTCGTCGCCGACGAGATCTTCCCGGTCAGCGAGCACGCGTGACCTCCGGCGCCGGCGGGTACCGTGCACACGTCCGGACCCGCCGGCGTCGGGGGACCCCGTGAACCTGACCGTCAAGCTGCTCGGCCGCCCGGCGCTCCTGCGCGGTGACGGGCCGGGTTACCAGTTCCGCAGCCGCAAGAGCTGGGCCGTGCTCGCCTACCTGCTGCGCGCCGAGCGACCTCCCGGCCGCAGCCAGCTGGCCGCACTGCTCTTCCCGGACGCCGACGACCCGGCACGCGCCCTGCGCTGGAGCCTCGCAGAGGTCCGGCGGGGCCTCGGGGACGGCACGGTGCTCGAGGGCGACCCGCTCGTCCTGCGGCTCCCGCCGGGGACGGTCGTCGACCTCGACGTCGTGACGCGGGGCGCGTGGCCGGACGCCGTCGCGGCGGTCGACGTGGAGGCAGAGCTCCTCGAGGGCCTCGCCGTGCGTGGCTCCGCGGCCTTCGACACCTGGCTGCTCGGGCAGCGCCGGCACGCGGCGGCGGCCTGCGAGGCGGCGCTGCACGAGGCGGCGCTCGGGGCGATGTCCGCCGGTGACCTCGCGGGCGCCACCTCGTACGCCGTCCGGCTCGTCGCGCGGGAGCCGCTCGACGAGAACCACCAGGCCCTGCTCATCCGGCTCTACCGTGCCGCGGGCGACGACGAGGCCGCCCGGGCCCAGCTCGAGACCTGTACGGCGCTGCTGGCCGGCGAGCTCGGGGTCGAGCCCGGGCCGGTGGTCATGGCGGCGATGCGGCAGCCGGCGCAAGGGCCTCCCGGCGGCACCGACGAGGCCGACGTCGACGCGCTCGTCGAGGCCGGGGTCGCGGCCGTCTCTGCGGGCGCCGTCGACGCCGGCATCGCCTCGCTGCGGACCGCGGCCCGGTTCGCCGACGCCGGGGACCTCACCGGGCTGCGGATCCGGGCCCGGATCGCCCTCGGCGAGGCCCTCGTGCACGCCACCCGCGGGCTCGACGAGGACGGCCTCGCCGCGCTCCACGAGGCGGACCGGATCGCCGTCGACGCCGGCCGCGCCGAGGCCGCCGCCCAGGCGCGTGCCGAGCTGGGGTACGTCGACTTCCTGCGCGCCCGGTACGACCGCGCCGAGCGTCACCTCGGCGACGCGCTCGCGCTCGCCGGGCCGTCGCCCGCGGTGGCGGCGAAGGCCACGACCTATCTCGGGTCGGTGGCCGCGGACCGTGCCGACTACCCGCGGGCGCTCGCCCTGCTGCCCGAGGCGGTGCGGCTGGCCCGCCTCGCCGGGGAGCCGCGCCGCGAGGCGTACGCCCTGTCGATGCTCGGCCGGCTGCACCTGCTGCGCGGGGACCGGGACGAGGCCGCCCGGCTGCTCGACGAGGCCGTCGCGCTGGCGACCGCCGAGCACTGGCTGTCGTTCCTGCCGTGGCCGCAGGCGATCCGCGGCGAGGTCCAGCTGCGGCGCGGTGACGCGGACGGCGCCGCGGAGCTGCTCCGGCAGGCCTTCGCGCGGGCCTGCCGGCTCGGCGACCCCTGCTGGGAGGGCATCTCCGGTCGCGGGCTCGCGCTCGTCGCCGAGGCCACGGGGGACGTCGACCGCGCGTTCGAGCTCCTCGCGGACGCCGCGGCCCGCTGCGTACGGCTCGCCGACCCGTACGTGTGGCTCGAGGCCTACATCCTCGACGCGCAGTGCGAGCTCGGGGTGCGGCACGGGCACCCGGCGGTGGCGGTCTGGGTGGGGCGGCTGCGGGAGCTGGCCTCCCGGGCCGGCATGCGCGAGCTCGTCGTCCGCTCGCTGCTCCACGGCGCTGCGCTCGGCCGCCCGGGCGACCTGGAGAGCGCGGTCCTGCTCGCCGCAGACCTGGACAACCCGGCGCTCACCGCCGACCTCGGCAGGGCCGCGACGGGTCGGGACCGCCCTCGGGGCCGCCCTCGCCCGGTGCGGTCCCGATCCCGGTCCAGGACGACATTCGGGTCGTAGCGCGACATACCGGCTCCTTTTCCCGGCACCCACCGGGATGGTGTGCGGTCGTCGTCCTTCAGTTCCCCGGCGCCCCGAGCCGATCCCAGACGCAGGATCGGGACCGAACCGGGAGCTGGGAAGCCGTGTTGTCGAAGCGAGGGGCCGTCGCGGCCCTGCTGTTCACCGCGCTGGTGCCGGGCGTCACCGGGTGCTCCGGGCCCGCGGACGACGGGACGCACACCCCGTCGACGGCCTCCGCGACGGCGGCCGCGACCGCGACCGAGCCGGCCGTCCGGCCCATCGAGACCGCGACCCCGGTCGCGTTCGACCGGGACGCGCCGAAGGCGAAGGCCCGCAACGAGATCGGCGAGCCGTGGCGGCTCGACGCCGCGGGGGCCACCGCGTGCGCGCGCGCGGAGTTCGCCTTCCGGTCCCCGGAGACCGGCGGTGACCTGGCCGGGCAGCTGGAGCAGCTGCGGTCGGCCGTGAAGAAGACGAAGAGCACGAGCCTGCGGGACGCCGTCGCCGCGCTGCCCGCCGGCGCCGCGGCCACCGACGTCCGCAGCGTCCTGGAGGTCTGCACCGCGATGGGGTACCAGCTGTGAGCCGGCCGCTCGGCAGGGTCGCCCTGGCCGTCGCCGCCCTCGCCGTCGCGGGGCTGTCCGCCGCGGCGCCCGCGGCGGACAGCC
>NZ_MWLL01000173.1 GCF_002198675.1 Kineosporia sp. R_H_3
CCTCGGGCCGGGGTCCCGGTGACAGCAGCGGTCGCGGTGCTCCTCGTCGTCCTCGCGGTCGTCGTGGGGGTCACCCTGCGGGCGCGCGCGACCCGGCCCGAGGTCGTGGACCTCGCGCCCGCGACCAGGTCCTCGGCGCGGGCCGCCGACGCGGGGTCGAGCGGTGGTGCGCTGCCGGCCGGTTCCTCGACCGGTGCGGGGTCCTCGCCGGGGGCGGGGGTGTCGACCGGCGACGGTGCCGGGCAGGCGGTCGGCGGGCCCGGGGGAGCGGGGTCCGGAGCGGTGGCGGTCGTCGGCGCGACCGGGGTCCGGGCCTCGGGCGCCGGCCCGGCGGCGTCCGCCCCGGTCGTCGTCGACGTCGTCGGCAAGGTCCGGCGTCCCGGGCTCGTCCGGCTCCCGCCGGGGTCGCGCGTCGCGGACGCCGTCGCCGCGGCCGGTGGCCCGACCGATGCGGCGGCACTGGCCCGGATCAACCTCGCGCGCGTCCTCGCCGACGGTGAGCAGGTCGTCGTCCCCGACGCCGACGATCCGTTGCCCGCGCTGCCCGCGGCCCCCGCCGCGACGTCCGGTCCCGGCGGCGCGGCGCGGCCGTCCGGCCCGCTCGACCTCAACACCGCGACCGCGGCCGACCTCGACGAGCTGCCCGGTGTCGGCCCGGTGCTCGCCGGCCGGATCGTCGAGTGGCGGTCGCAGCACCAGCGGTTCACCCGGGTCGACGAGCTCGCCGAGGTGGCCGGCATCGGCGACAAGGTCCTCGAGCGGCTGCGCCCGCTCGTGGCGGTGTGACCGGCCAGGACCTGCGGCTCCTCGGTCCCGCGCTCGTCCTCTGGGCGGTGACGGCCTGGGCGCTGCCCCAGCAGGTCCACGCCCTGGTCGTGGCCGCAGTCGTGGTCACGTCGGTGCTGGTCGTCGCGGTGGGAGCGGTCGCCGCGGCATCGGTCCGATCCCGCAGCGTTCGCGGCGACGACCCCGCGGTCCGTGACCGATCCGGGGTCCGTGACCGATCCGGGGTCCGTGACCGATTCGGGGTCCGTGACCGACCCGAGGTCCGTGACCGACCCGCGGTCCGCGGCAACCGCGACGTCCTCAACGACCTGGACGCCCGCGACGACCTGGACGCCCGCGACGACCTCGACGACCGGCCGGGCCCCTCCACGGGAGCGCGCGGTGCTGCCGCTCTCGTCGCGCTGACGTGCGGCCTGGTCGTCGCGATGCTGACGGTCCAGGGCAGTGCGGCGCTGCGCCGCGACGCCGAACCGGTCCGTGGCTGGGCCGCCGGTGGGGTCGTCGCCGAGATCAGCGGCGTCGTCCGCTCGGACGCGGTGGCCGTGCGACCGGGGCCGTTCCCGGGCCCGCCCCGGTACGTCGTCCGGGTCGCCGCCCGGGTCGTCGAGGCGCGGGGCAGCCGGGTCACCGCACCCGTGCCCGTCGTCGTGCTCGGCGGCCCGGCGTGGGCCGCAGTGAGCGCCGGGCAGCAGATCCATCTGACCGGCCGTCTCGACCGCGCCGACCCCGTCGACGGTGCGGCGGCCTTCGTCCAGGCCCTCGGACCGCCACGGACCGATCCCGGCGGCGTCCTCTGGCGCGCGGCCGACCACGTCCGCGCCGGTCTGCGCCGGGCGTGCGCAGGGCTGCCTCCCGATGCCCGGGGTCTGCTGCCGGCGCTCGTCGTCGGCGACACGACCCGGCTCCCGCCGACTCTCGTGGAGGACCTCCGCACCTCCGGTCTCACGCACCTCACAGCGGTCAGCGGCGCGAACGTGGCCGTCGTCATCGCCGCCGCGGTCTGGTCCGTCGCCGCCCTCGGCGCCGGTCGCCGGGCCCGGGTCTGGCTCGGGCTGGCCGCGGTGGCCGGGTTCGTCGTGCTCGCCCGGCCGCAGCCGAGCGTGCTCCGGGCCGCGGTCATGGGGTCGATCGCACTCGTGGCCCTGCTGCGGGCACGCCGGTCCCGCGGGCTGCCGCTGCTGTGTGCCGCGGTGCTCGTGCTCCTCGTGGCGTCTCCGGGACTGGCCCGCAGCCCCGGGTTCACGCTCTCCGTCACCGCCACGGCGGCCCTCATGGTGCTCGCCCCTGCCTGGTCGGCCCGCCTCGAACGCTGGATGCCGAGACCGGCCGCTCTTGCGCTCGCGGTCCCGGCCGCGGCCCAGGCGGCCTGCGGACCGATCGTCGTGCTGCTCAACCCCGCGCTGCCGACGACAGCGGTCCCCGCCAACCTGCTCGCCGGCCCGGCGGTCGCCCCGGCCACCGTTCTCGGGGTCGTCGCCGCGCTCGTCTCCGTCGTCTCCCCGACCCTGGCCGTGGTCCCGGCCCGGCTCGGCGGACTCGCGACGAGCTGGATCGCCCTCGTCGCCCACCGCGCCGCGGCGCTGCCCGGCTCGTCGGTCCCGTGGCCGTCCGGGCGTGGTGGCGCCCTGCTCCTCGCAGTGTTGACGCTGCTGCTCGTCGCCCTGACCCTGCGGGTTCGCCCGCGGCCCCCGGACGTCGACCGTGCTGCCCTCGAGCGCACTCGCCGCGATGTTCCTGACCGCGACCGTGCTGCCTTCGAGCGCGCCCGCCGCGATGTTCCGGACCGCGACCGTGCTGCCCTCGAGCGCACCCGCCTCGATGTCCCGGACCGCGACCGTGGCTCCTTGTCGGGCACCACGGCCCTGGTCGTCGTCGCGGCCGTCGTCGCCCTGACGATCGGCTGGCTGGCCGCCCCGTCGATCCTCGGCCGCTCGCGCAGCGGCGCAGACGTCGACTGGGCCGTGGCGATGTGCGACGTCGGGCAGGGCGACATGCTGGCGGTGCGCAGCGGCGAGGAATCCGCAGTGCTTGTGGACGTCGGACCCGACCCGGACTCCGCCGACCGATGCCTGACCCGTCTCGGTGTCCGTCACGTCGACCTGCTCGTCCTCACGCACTTCCACGCGGACCACGTCCTGGGGCTTCCCGGCGTGCTCTCCCACGACCGCCGGATCGCCGCGGCGCTCGTCAGCAGACTGCCCGAGCCCGCCGAGAACGCGCGCAGCGTCAGCGCCTGGCTCGACGCCGCGGACATCCCGGAGTCCCTGGCGTCAGCCGGCGATGCCGGCGAGGTCGGCTCGGGGGAGTGGCGCGTCGCCTGGCACGTCCTGCAGGCCGACGGCGACCCAGGTGCTTCGGCCGCGGTCGCCGGGTCGCCGGGCCGGGTGTCCCACGGCGGCAGTGCCGAGGACGCCGACGCCAACGACTCCAGCGTCGCCACCGAGCTCGTCGTCACAGGTCCCAGCGGCACTCTCCGGATCGTGGGCCTCGGCGACCTCGAGTCGGACGGCCAGCTCGCTCTGCTCCGAGCGTTGCAGTCCGGAGCCACCCCGCTGGGTGGTCCCGTGGACGTCGTGAAGGTCGCCCACCACGGCTCGTCGACGCAGGAACCCGAGCTGTACCAATGGCTCGGCGCTCCGATCGCCCTCATCGGTGTCGGCCTCGACAACGACTACGGCCACCCGTCGCCGCGCACACTGACGATGCTCGGGACTGCCCGGGTCTTCCGCACGGACACGCAGGGGACGGTTCTCCTGTCGGCACGCGACTCCGATCGCTGACCAGAGTCAGGCGGTGCGTTTCCAGGTGTCGTCGGGTGGTGCCTGGTTCCACATGGGTGGTGTGAGGTCGATCGGGCTCAGCCCGGTCCGGCTCGGTCCGGCACCGCGGGCGTCGGCGTCCTCGTCCAGGGCGAGCCGTAGCTGCTGGCTGATCCGTTGGGCTGCGGCATGCGTCTGGTGATGCAGGTTCCGCGTGCGGCGACGTTCGGGGTCGATCCAGGACGGTGGTCGCACCCACGGGATGCCGTCGAGCACCTCGACGACCCACAGGCCGGCGTGGACCTGCTGGTGATGGGCCGGGCAGAGGCTCACCAGGTTGTGCAGGTCTGTCAGTCCCCCGTGCTCCCATGCCTGGAGGTGATGGGCGTCGGTGCCTTCGTGCGGGACCGGGCACGCGGGGATCACACAGCCGCCGTCGCGGGCGGCGAGGGCCTTGCGCTGTGCCGGGGTCGCGAGCCGGTGCGCTCGTCCGACGTCGAGTGGTGCCCCGTTCGGGTCCAGCAGCACCTTCGTGAGGGTGGCGGTGCAGGCGAGGTAGGCGAGCAGGTGGGATCCGATCGGGCCGTGTCGGTGCAGGGTCGCGAACCCCGCTGCCCGGCCGACCTGGCCTGCGGCCGAGTCGACCGACCTGTTGCCGGAGAACGTCTCCGAGACCGGTGGTTCGGGGGCCGCACCGGCCGCGGTCGAGGCCTTCCGCCGCACCTGTTCGGCGGCCGCACCGGCGGCCGCGACCTGCTCCACCGTCGCGGTGACGAGGAGGTTCACCAGCGGTGAGGGCGCCTCACCCCCGCTGTCGCCGTTGAGGCCGGCGCGGAGCAGGCTCATCACGGCGTCATAGCGGCGCATCGCGACCGTCCGGTCGTCCTTCACCAACGTGACCTGCTCGACCCCGTCACCATCGACGGCGAGGACCTCGCGGGCCGGCCGCGGCTTACCGGCAGCGGAGAGCATCGCGGACAGGACC
This sequence comes from Kineosporia sp. R_H_3, assembly GCF_002198675.1. Lineage (GTDB taxonomy): Bacteria > Actinomycetota > Actinomycetes > Actinomycetales > Kineosporiaceae > R-H-3. The sequence continues at coordinate 4,531 of NZ_MWLL01000173.1, forward strand.
GCGGTGTCTGCCGGGGTGAGGGTCATCCGCAGGGAGCCCATGCCGGTGGAGTCCTTGACCAGGGACAGGCCACGGCGCAGGTGCGCGTCCTCGTCGAAGTCCTCCTCCCGGTCCGGATCCAGCACCCGGACCAGTTCGTCGACCAACCGGTGGATCGCCCGAACCGGGAAACGCCGGCACTGCTCGGCCAGGAACGCGTCCGCGATCTCCATCCCGGACCGCAGCTCACCCGACGCCTCATCCTCCAGCAGCACCACCCGCAACCGCTTCGGCAACCGCGCCACCGCCCGCACACAGGCATCGGCGTGCTCACGGGTGATCTCACCGGCCGCCAGGGCAGCACCGACCTGCGGCAGCGACCCGGAGTCCGCGTCCAGCGCGTGCGCCGCGCGTGCGTCCGCGTTCGCCCGGCCCTGGTCCACGTTCAACCGGCCGGTCAGGAACGCCGCCGCGACCTTCCCCTCACTCGCCCCCGGTACCGCCTCGGGGCGTTCGTCGAGGACCTTGATCACCGCCAGCCGGGCCGCCTCCGCGGACGCCATCGCCCGGGTGAACGCCTCCACCACGTCCCGCGCTTCGCCGTCCGACAGCGACCACGCGCACCGCGACGCCTCCAGCACCACCGCGGTCGCAGCGTTCATCGCCGAGACACCCGCAAGCAGGTCGTGCACCGGCAACGACCCGTCCGAGACCACGTGAGCAGCCGGCACCACGGCGTCCGGCCCGCCGCCGGGCACCTCGCCGCCTGTCTGCTCGTCGCTGCTCACGTGAACAACAGTAGGGACGGGGTCCGACAGTCCGACCACCGCGAGACCCGTTCCAGCAGAACAACTTTGTGTGAGTCACCATCACTCACGAACCGTGCTCGCAGCACGGCAGCGCCTCCACCCGGCGCACGACCGGCACCACCAGGCATGACCCGACCCCCGAGGGGCACGGCACCGTGAAGCCGACGACACCCGAGGAGCAACCCCGTGAACCCGCAGGACCAGCAGCCCGAGCAGGACCAGTTCACCCCCACCGACCCGAGCGTGCGAACCGGCGCACCGACCGGCCAGGGCGAGCAGATCACCCACCCGGGCCGCACCCACGACATGCGCGAGACGCCCGACCACGGCGAGGACAGCTATCGCGGCACCGACCGGCTCGTCGGCAGGAAGGCTCTGGTCACCGGCGGCGACTCCGGCATCGGTCGGGCCGTCGCCCTGGCCTTCGCGCGCGAGGGCGCCGACGTCGCGATCGTCTACCTCGACGCCGAGGAGAGCGACGCCAAGGAGACCGCGGCGCTCGTCGAGGACGCCGGCCGTCGCTGCGTGCGGATCCCCGGCGACATCCGCGAGGAGTCGTTCTGCGAGAAGGCCGTCGGGACGACGGTCGCCGAGCTCGGCGGCATCGACGTCCTCGTGAACAACGCCGCCTACCAGATGTCGCAGGACGGCGGCCTGGCCGACATCACGACCGAGCAGCTCGACCGGGTCATGAAGACGAACGTCTACGCGATGTTCTGGCTGAGCAAGCACGCGCTGCCGCACCTCGCGCCGGGCGCCTCGATCATCAACACCGCGTCCGTGCAGGGGTTCACCCCCTCGCCGAACCTGCTCGACTACGCGACGAGCAAGGCCGCGATCGTCAACTTCACCCGCGGTCTCGGCCAGCAGCTCGCCGGGCAGGGCATCCGGGTCAACGCCGTCGCGCCGGGCCCGGTCTGGACGCCGCTCATCCCGGCCACGATGGACGCCGAGAAGGTCGCCTCGTTCGGCGAGCAGTCGCCCATGGGCCGCGCCGCCCAGCCCGCCGAGCTCGCACCGACCTACGTGTTCCTCGCGAGCGCGGAGTCGGGCTTCATCACCTCCGAGACGGTCGCCGTGACCGGCGGGACCCCGGTCCACTGAGCGCGACCCGCCCGCCGGTCGTCGAACGCACCGTCGACGTCGCGGGCACCGCGCTCCGCACGCTCGAGGTGGCTCCGGGGCACCTCTCGCGGGACGACGGCGCGCAGGTCGTCGTCCTTCCCGGTATGGGTGCGCCCGGCTACCTCGTACCGCTCCTGCGGGCGCTCGCCGCCCGGGGCGCCCGGGCGACCCTGCTCGACGCCCCGGGCTTCGGCACGTCCCGCCCGCTGGCGTGCGCGCCGTCGGTCGCCGGGCTCGGCCGCGTCACCGCGGCGTACCTCGGCCGCAGCACGACAGGGCCGGACGGCGGCGGGCCGGTCGTCCTCCTCGGCCACTCGACGGGCGCGCAGGGTGCGCTCCGGGCAGCACTCCACCTCCACGACCGGCACCGGGGTGCGGCGGGCACGCGCGGCCCACTCGCCCGCCTCGTCCTCGCCGGCCCCACCGTCGCCCCGGACCAGCGCTCCCTGCGCCGGCTCCTGCTGCGGGTGCCCACGGCGTTCCGCCGGGACTCGGTCCGCGAGCTCGTCGTCGTCCCGGACTACCTGCGGGGCCACCGGAGAGCACTGAAGCTCATCAGGTCGGCGGTCCGGGACCGGCCCGAGGAAGGGCTGGCCCGGCTGCCGCTCCCGGTGACCGTGACCGCGGGGCGGTACGACACGTTCGCGCCCCGTGCCTGGCTCGAGACGCTCGCGGCGTCCGCCGTGCGCTCCGGCGACGTGCGCGTCGCCGTCCTCGACGGCTCGCACAACAACCCGTTCACCCACCCGGAGGCACTGGCCGACCTCGCGCTGGCCGACCTCGCCCCCGCCGACGTCCTCGCCCCGTCCGCCTGAGGACGCCGTCGGCCCCCGTCCCGACAGGACGGGGGCCGACGGTCGTCGGTCAGCGACCGAGCAGGGTCACCCCGCCCGGACGGCGGCCTCGATCCGGTCGCCGATCTCCTTGTCGATGTTGCGCCAGTACTCGAACGCCCGCACCAGCACCGGCTCCGAGACACCCTTGAGCAGGTGGCCAGAGACGTTGGAGACGAGCCGGTCGCGCTGCGCGTCGTCCATCACCTCACGGACGAGCGTGCCCGCCTGGCCGAAGTCGTCGTCCCGCTCCCGCAGCGTGTACGCCGAGCGCACCATGTCGCCGTCCGACTCCCACGTCCCGGCGTTGCCCGCGCGGACCGGGTCGGCCGCCGGGCCCCCGTACGAGTTCGGCGCGTACACCGGGTCGGCCGCGTTGACGGTGCGCATCGCCCCGCCCTTGGAGTACGCGTGCACCGGCGACTTCGGCTGGTTGACCGGGATGTGCTTGTAGTTCACACCGAGCCGCGCGCGGTGCGCGTCGGCGTACGAGAACCCGCGCGCGAGGAGCATCTTGTCCGGCGAGAGCCCGGTGCCCGGCACGAGGTTGTTCGGCTCGAACGCGGCCTGCTCGATCTGCGTGTGGTAGTCGGTGACGTTGCGGTCCAACGTCATCCGGCCGACCTCGACGAGCGGGTAGTCCGCGTGCGGCCACACCTTCGTGAGGTCGAACGGGTTGATCGAGTAGGTCTTCGCGTCCTCGTACGGCATGACCTGCACCTTGAGCGTCCACGACGGGAGGTCGCCGCCCTCGATCGCCGCGTAGAGGTCGCGCTGGTGGTAGTCGCCGTCCGAGCCGGCGAGCCGGTCGGCCTCCTCCTGGGTGAGGCACTCGACACCCTGGTCGCTGCGCCAGTGGTACTTGACCCAGAACTTCTCACCGGCCGCGTTCGCCCACGAGTACGTGTGGCTCGAGTAGCCGTTCATCGTGCGCCACGACCTCGGGATGCCGCGGTCGCCCATGAGCCACGCCACCTGGTGCGCCGACTCGGGCGACAGCGTCCAGAAGTCCCACTGCATGTCGTGGTCGCGCATGTTGTTGTCGAGGCGCCGCTTCTGCGAGCGGATGAAGTGCTGGAACTTCATCGGGTCCCGGACGAAGAAGACCGGGGTGTTGTTGCCCACGAGGTCGAAGTTGCCCTCGGTCGTGTAGAGCTTCACGGAGAAGCCCCGCGGGTCCCGCCACGTGTCGGGTGACCCGCGCTCGCCGGCCACGGTGGAGAACCGGACGAGGGTCTCGGTCGTCGTGCCCGGCTGGAAGACCGCTGCGTGCGTGTACGCGCTCACGTCGGCCGTCACGACGAACGTGCCGAAGGCGCCGCCGCCCTTCGCGTGCGGCTGGCGCTCCGGGATGTTCTCGCGGTTGAAGTTCGCCATCTGCTCGAGCAGGTAGTGGTCCTGGAGCAGGACCGGGCCGTCGGGGCCGACCGTCAGCGAGAACTCATCGCTCGCGACCGGCACCCCGCCGTCCGTCGTCGTCCACGGCCGCTGCCCGTCCTGCGGCTGTCGGGGATCTGTCGTCGTCATTCGTCAATCGACCTCTCAACTCGACATGTTTCGCCCAGTTTCGTCCGATTCTGGAACCGGTCAATTCTGGATGCACCCCTCCCCCGGAGCGGATCATCACGGTGATCGACTGGCATACTCCGCCGCATGCGCCTGTCGGGGGTCCGCGTCGCCGTCCTGTCGGTCACCGCCGCCCTGCTGCTGACGGGCTGTTCCGTCCTCGGGCCGGACGACGACACCGAGGCCACCGTCGGTCCCGCCCCGATCGGCACGGTCGGGGTCGCCCCGGGCAGCGCCACGATCGACCCGGACGACGGGACGGCTACGGACGACGACACCCCGTCCGACGTCGAGGCGTCGGACGACCCGACGGACGACGCCGCGCAGGACGACCCCGCGGACGAACCGAGCGTCGGCCCCGTCCAGAGCGGCGCCGTCGACCCGGACGACCCGCTCGGCGTCGCGAAGGCCTTCGGCGTGAAGCTCGTCGACCCGGTCGACTCCGGGATGGCGCAGTTCGGCCAGGTCGGCTTCCGCAGCCCGTCGGGCCGGATCCTCTGCGCCGTCCGCGACTCCGACGGCGCCGACCCCGGGAGCGCACGCTGCGACGTGCTCGACAACACGTGGAAGAACCCGCCGAAGCCGGCGGGCTGCGAGCTCGACTGGGGCTCGTCGGTCGAGGTCACCCAGGGCGCCGGCAAGGCCCGGTTCGCCTGCGTCGGCGACGTCGCGACCGACGGTCCCGCCCCGCTCGGCTACGGCAGGGCCGTGCTCGTCGGCTCGATCCTCTGCATCAGCCGGACCACCGGTGTCGAGTGCCTCACGGTCGACGGCTCGAACCACGGCTTCCGGGTGTCCCGGGCGGCCTACAAGCTCTACTGACGCGCTTCGGAGCCTTCATCGACCACCGGTCGGACCGGTCGAGCGGGCGTCACGCCCCGGTCGGCGCCACGTACTCCGTCTCGTCCGCGAGCGCAGCCTCGACCGACGGGTAGAGGAAGAACACCCGGTCGAGCGACGTGATCTTCAGGACCGCCCGCACCGGCGGCCGGCAGGCCGCGAGGCGCATCGTGCCGCCGGCGATCCGGAGCCGCTTGAGCCCGGTGACGAAGACCCCGAGGGCCGACGAGTCGAGGAAGGGCACGGTCGACAGGTCGAGGACGACGTGCCGGACGCCCTCGTCGACGAGCTCGATGAGCCGACGGCGCAGCTCGGGCCCGGTCGCGACGTCGATCTCGCCGTCCACGCGGACGATCGCCCACTCCGCCGTCCCGCTGCTGTCGCCGTCCGGTGCGGAGACGACGAGCGTCTCGACGGACAGGCCCAGCCCGGGCTCGGGCCGCGGGTGCGAGCCCGACGGCGAACCCCCGGACGGCGCACCGTCGGACGTCGAGGCGTCGGACAGCGTCGGGGCGGACACCATCGAGTCGGTCACGTCGTGCTCCTTCGGTCGTGGGACGAGAGGGATCGTCGGACGCCTCCCGCCGGCCCGCAACACGAGGCGGCCCAGCCAGAAAGATGATCTGACTTTGACGAATCAGGATTGAGACACGGGCCGGGTGGGAAAGGTCCTAGCGCGACGGTCGAACGCGAACCGGCGCAGACCGCCCCTCCCCCAAGGAGCACACCCATGCCCCGAGCGCCCCGCCAACGTGCCACGACCGTCCTGTGGGAAGGCCGCCGCCGCATCAGCGTCGCGACGCTGCCCGGGCGTGGCCTGTACGTCCGCCACCTCGCCAACCCCGAGGGTGTCGACGCCGTCCACCGCCCCACCGTGGGCTGGGCCTGTCCGTCGAGACGCTCGTCGTC
>NZ_MWLL01000174.1 GCF_002198675.1 Kineosporia sp. R_H_3
GGTGGGCGTCGGGGTCGCTGTCGCCGTCGGGCTCGGCCCTGCGTCGGGCGGCGGCGCGAGGAACGTGTTGTCTGCGATGTTGTAGTGGGTCGCGAGGTAGCTGCCCGGTGCCGGGTCGGTGTTGAAGTAGTCGTCGTGGTTGCAGTCGAACAGGTCGTCGTGGGCACGGTCGGCGCAGCGCACGACCATCGCGGGCCGGTCCGGGTCGTCCGAGTAGCACATGACGTCCCACTCGTCGACGCAGTGGCCGCCGCGGCTGGTGTTCGGCGCGCTGTAGGCGACCGCCCCCAGGGTGTGGCCGACCTCGTGGGCCGCGATGGGCGCCGTCCAGCAGCCGCTGTCGACCCGGGCGAACATCGGGCCGGCGTTGGAGCGGTTCGCCGCGATCTTGCGGTCGTCGCCGGTGAACTGGCCGATGCCGCAGTAGACGTTCGTGTCCGCGAAGACGAGGTACTTGCGGTCGGTGCGGGTGAAGCCCTGGGCGCGCAGCGCGGAGATCATCGTGTCGAAGCCGTCGAGCGCCGAGGCGGTGACCTGCACCTTCGTCACGGTCGGGACGCAGCCGCCGGACACCTGCTCGGTGAGCAGCCGCAGCCGCAGGTCACCGCCGGTCTCCTTCGCGCTGTCCTGGACGATCCGGTCGATCCCGATCGCCCACGTCCGGAACGAGTCCATGTAGGTGGCGGAGCGGTCGGTCGCGGAGTAGGCGTAGAGGACCTGCACCCGGTTGCCGCTCGTGCCGTCGCCGATGCACGGCATGGCGGTCACCGCGGCGACCGACGTCAACGGCGCGGACGACGCGGCCGGGTCCGCGGCCTGCAGCTGCCGCAGCGGCGGGACGGACTTCGTGGGGTCGAGCCCGAGCTGCGGCGGAGCGGCGTCCGGTCCGTGCGTGCAGGACTCGCCGCCGTGCGTCGTCATCGAGAACATGCCGACGCACGAACCCTCGAGCGCACCCTTGAGCCCCCGGTACACCAGGCCCTTCTTCGGCTGGTCCTTCGGGACGAGGCGGCGCTCCACGCCGAGCCGCACCGCGGCCGCCGGCCGGGCCAGCGCACCCACCCCCGGCTGCTCGGCCCGAGGGCCGGACGGCGACGTGACGGCGAGCTGCGCGACGGCGTCCGCGGCGGGCTGCGTCGTCCCCCGCGCGCTCCCCGCCGGGCCGAGCGTCGTCGTCGCCAGCAGACCCGCGCCGACGAACGCCACGCTCGTGGCCAGGGTGGCCGCGACGAGACGCCGTCCGCGCCGACGGCGCGGGTCGTGACTCCCGGCAGTGACAGAGTGCCTCATGGTGACTGTTCTCCCCGATGGTCCCGTGCCCGGTAAGGGCTGACGCCCTTCTGTCGCACGAGCGGCCCGATCTGGATGCCTGGCGCGGGGGACTTTCTCAGAAGATCGTCAGAGCCTCGGAGATCGTCGGAGAACGGTCACGACCGGATCAGGAGACGGCGTCCATGTGGAACTCGTCCGGGTCCGGGCCGGTGCGCATCCCGCGGTCCAGACCCGCGATCGCCGCCAGCTCGGCGTCGTCGAGGGTGAACCCGAAGACGTCGAGGTTCTCCACGATCCGGTGCGGGGTCACCGACTTCGGCAGGACGACGAGCCCGAGCTGCAGGTGCCAGCGGATGATCGCCTGGGCCGGGGTGACCCCGTGGGCGGCCGCGATCTCGCCGATGACCGGGTCGTCGAGCACCTTCTGGCCGGAGGCCAGCGGGCTCCACGACTCGGTGACGATGCCGTGCTCGGCGTGGAACGCCCGCAGCTCGCTCTGCTGGAGGTAGGGGTGCAGCTCGATCTGGTTGATCGCCGGCAGCTCGCCGGTCTCGGTGAGGAGCCGCTCCAGGTGCGGGACGTGGAAGTTGCAGACGCCGACCGCCTTCACGCGGCCCTGCTCACGCAGCTCGAGGAGGCCGCGCCAGGCAGCGACGTAGGTGCCCGCGTCGGGCACCGACCAGTGGATGAGGAACAGGTCGAGCTGCTCGAGGCCCAGGCGGTCCATCGACGCCTCGAAGGCGTCCTTGACCCGGAGGTGGTCATCGTTCCACACCTTGGTCGTGACGAAGATGTCCTCGCGCGGCACGTCGGTCGCGGCGAGCGCCCGCCCGACCCCGCTCTCGTTGCCGTAGATGCGCGCGGTGTCGATGTGCCGGTACCCCGCCGCGAGCGCGGCCTCGACCGCGGGCTGCACGGCGTCGTCCGGCACCTGCCACACGCCGAAACCGACCTGCGGGATCGGCAGGCCGGGGCTGCCGGCCGGGCCGGTGCGCAGGGTGAGAGAGGGGACGAGGCGGGGATCGGTCATGCCACGATCCTAGGTGCCCCTGGCGACCCGCCCACGTGGCCCCGGGGGGCGCTGCAGTGCGCGGCGTCGCCGTTGTCCGGGCACCGGTGACGTCAACCGAGGTCCGCGGCCACTAGCTCGAGAAGTCGTTGCCGCCGGCGGTCCGGCGGGATCGCGCCGGCTCTATAGCCGTCACCGAAGTCCGCCACCACCTGCGGGTCGTCGAGACCGCTCTGGAGGGTCGCTCCGAGTCGTTCGACCAGCTCGGCCACCTCCCACACGAACCCGGACTCCGACAGCCAGACGCGGTTCACATGGTGCAGACGTCCTGCCATGTACATGCAGACCTGTCGGAACTCCTCGGGGGAGTTGAACTCAAGATCAGGCTTCACGTCGGCACCGTACAGCTGTCGCCACGACCCAGCGCCCGCCCCTCTGCGTGTGATCCCGGCTCCCTCGCAGGTCGTAGGTCCATGGTGGCCGGCAGACCACCGGTATGTCCTGAAGTGACGCGGGTTCACCTCGTGAGCTGAGGAGTGGCGATGGTGGAGGACTCGACGAAGACGCGCACCGAATCCAGGGCCGGCGCGGGCGAGACCACGGACGGCGTCTTCACGACAGGGATGAAACTGCTCAAGAAGTACCCGATCGGAATCATGATGATTGCGGCGCTCGCGGCCGCTGTCAGCGTGTTCGGCGCTGATGTTGCCGTGAAGACGTCCGTTGCGATCACCATCACTCATGCCGTGACCATTTTCGCTGTGCTGGCGCTTGCCGGCTTCTTGATGCGTGACTATCTGCCAGACCCACAACGCCCCGAACCAGTTTTGGGAACCCCTGGCGCTGTCAAGGACGACCAGCGACTCCGGGCCGCCTTCACGAGAGACGGCAGGTTAGTCGACCCCACGTGTGTCCAGAGGCTCGTGTCTGCAGGGCTACGACCGCCACCCGAGCCATGGCATGTCGAGAGCGAGGTGGTCGGGATAGGCGAAGTGGAGGCTGTGAACGCAGCGGGAGCACATGCACTTCGCGCCATCGCACGGAACTTCGCCGATGCGGCCACTCTGATCCTCAAGCAGCACATCGTGTTCTACGCCCCGGCTGACGCCGGTGACCTGGAGTGCGGGATCAAGGGCTTGCTCGAGTACGCGCAACTAGATGGTGGCGAGGGGCACCCGCACCCGTACTGGGTGTGGCCCCTGGGTAACCCCGATGCCTACACGACAGTCCGGCTCAGTGATCGGCAGGTCGATGACATACCCATCGCCAAGATCCCCGACGGCGAGCCTGACTGGCTCAACAAGATGGGCCCCAGGATGATCTGGTCGCGCATCATTCCAGCCGTCGCCCTGTCGTGCGTCAATAGACAAGCGGCTTCTGATGCCGAGCGCGAGGTGTCGGGTCGACTGGACCTGACTGGGTGGTTGATAGCGAGGGCGACTGACGGCGAGCGAGTCCGCACACGCCATCCGCGTGACCAGAACCCGGTACGGCACTGGCGGGCGTCGCAGCCGTCGTAGTGGGTATGGAGCCCCCGCGCCCACGGTCGCTGAGCAAAATGGGGGACCGCCTGCAACAGCGGTCACGCCATCTTGTTCGTGTACCTGTTCGACATCTGACGACCTCGCGCGGTCGCGGACGGATCGGACGACAGTGCCGTTCTCCGCGGCCGTACCCCACTGGCAGAGGCCCCTCCCCGACACAGGGGAAGGGCCTCTGACCTCGGGTGGAGGCGATCGGACTCGAACCGACAACCCCCTGCTTGCAAAGCAGGTGCGCTACCAATTGCGCCACGCCCCCGGATGCCCGCCTCGGCAGGCTGGTCAAGTGTGCCAGCCCGCCCCGGCGGACGGCCAATCACATCCGGTTCACCCCACGCCGGTCACCTGACCGGGTCGGTGACCTCGGCCCAGAGGGCCTGCTCGGCCTTGTCGGCCTCGAGCTTGCGCCAGATGGCGAAGCCTGCCGCCGCGGCCACGGCGACGACCAGGAGCTTCTTCACGTCCGACCTCCTCGCACCGGCGGTCCGCCGGTTGTTGGCTCTCGGCACCGGCCTCGGCCGGTGACCGGGTCAGCATAGTCGCGCCGCGGTGCCTCCCGGCCCTGAGGGACGGCCGGGTCGGGAGGCACCGCGCAGCGCGCGGCAGCGGTTCGCGCGCCCTCGGCCGCGTCGGTCCCGGTGGCGCGGGCCCGGCGCGGGACGTGACGTCGCGGTGGGCGTTACCCGGCGCGGGTCTGACCATGCAGCCGGTTCGGCGCGGTCTGGTGCCCGTCCTGCGGGTGACCCCGATCTGTCGGTCGTCCCGGCTAGCGTGGGCGCGTGCCCGCCGGCCCGACCCCGCCCGACGTCCACCTGCAGCGGCTCGAGGTGCAGGGGCTCACGCAGCGCGCGGACCGGACGCCGGACGACGTGGTGCGCCGCATCCTCGCCGTCCAGGCGCAGGACCTGCGCGGCGCCCGGCTCGCCGTCCGGTCCCGGAGCACGGGCCTGCTCGCCCGGGACGTCGACGCCGCGTTCGACGCCGGTCGGCTCGTCGTCGCGTGGCTGAACCGGGGCACGCTGCACCTCGTCGCCGCCGAGGACTACTGGTGGTTGCACCCGCTGACGACGCCGCAGCTCGCCACGAACAGCCGCCGCCGGCTCGAGCAGGAAGGGGTGTCCCCGGCGCAGCTCGAGACCGGCGTCGACGTCGTCTCCCGCGCGGTGACGGCCGGTCCGATGAGCCGCGACGGCCTGCGGACCCTGCTCGACGACGCCGGCGTACCGACGAAGCGGCAGGCGTTCATCCATGTGCTCTTCGCCGCGTCCCTGCGCGGACTGCTCCTGCGCGGGCCGGTGCTCCCGGGCGGCGAGCAGGCCTTCGTCGACCCGGTCACCTGGCTCGGGCCGCGCCCGCCGGATCCGGACCCGGACGAGGCGCTGGGCCAGCTGGCCCGGCGCTACCTCGTCGCGCACGGCCCGGCGCGGGATGCCGACCTGGCGACCTGGGCCGGCACCACTCTCGGGGCCGCCCGCCGCGGGCTCGCCGTGCTCGGGAGCACCGCGGACGACGACGGGCTGCACCGGCTGCCCGGCGCCGCGGCCGCGGCGGGCGCCGTGCCGGCACCGGTGCTGCTCGGGCCCTTCGACCCCGTGCTCCACGGCTGGGTGGACCGGGAGGCCGTCATCGGCCGGCACACCGGCCTCGTCACCTCGAACGGCATCTTCAAGGCCTCCGCCCTCGTCGGCGGCCGCGCCGTCGGGACCTGGACGCTGCCCGGCGGCCGGGTCACGCTCGACGCGTTCGAGCCGCTGACCCCCGACGTCGTCGCCGCGCTCGCCGAGGACGCTCGCGCCGTCCACCACTACCTCGGGCTGCGCGATCGCGAGATGGTCGTCACCGGGGGCCGCGCCTGAGCCCGGCCGCGGCCGCTACCGTCCGGCCATGACCGTCATCCGCGTGCCCTTCCACCAGGTCGACCGCCTGCCCGACGACAGCGCCCCGCTCCCCGCCGGGACGCCGTCCGTGCTCGTCGACCCGGACCTGCCCGCCCTCGACCTCCCCGGCACCGACCAGTGGGCCCGGCTCGCGGCGCTCCACGGAGCGGTGGCCGACGCGGTCGCGGCGGCGGTCACCGGTCCGGCCGCACCGGTCGTCGTGGTCTCCGGGGACTGCCTCGTCGCGCTCGGCACCCTGGCCGGCGCCCAGCGGGCGGGCCTCGACCCGGGGGTCGTCTGGTTCGACGCGCACGGCGACGTCCACACCCTCGCCTCGTCGCAGTCCGGGTACCTCGGCGGCATGGTGCTCCGGATGGCGGTCGGCGGGGACCCGGACCGGCTCGCGGGGCCGCTCGGGCTGCGCGCGCTCCCCGAGGAGCGTGCCGTGCTCGTCGACGCCCGCGACCTCGACGACCCCGAGGTCGCCTACCTCGCGGGGAGCGCGATCACCCGGCTCGCCGTCGAGGACGTCACGGCCGACCGGCTCGCGGCCGTGCTGCCGCAAGGGCCGTTCGTGCTGCACGTCGACCTCGACGTCGTCGACCCCGCCGAGCTGTCGGGCCTGCTCTTCCCCGCACCCGGCGGGCCCGCGGCGTCGGACGTCCTCGACGCCGTCCGGCGGGCCCTCGCGACCGGACGGGTCGCCGTCCTCGACGTCGCGTGCCCCTGGCACCCGGCGCGGGACGCCGCCGAGGCCGCCGTGCGGGCGGACCTCGTCGCGCACATGCTCGCGGCCGCCGGGGCGACCGGCGGCTGACCCTTCGCCGGGCTCCCCGGCGGGGGATCAGGCCTCGCAGGCGATCCCGTCGCCGTCGAAGTCGAGGCGGAAGTTCGCCAGGTACAGCGGGCCGTTGACCGTGAAGTTGCGGACCCGGTCGCCGCCGCTGCCGTTGCGGCGGTCGCGGGCCCCGGGCCGCCCGACGCCGTGCGGGTAGTCCTGGTGCATCGCGGGGCACCCGGGGTAGCGGACGATCTCCACGGGCCGGGTCCGGGTGGACGGCCGGGTCGAGGTGGTGGTCCGCGGCCGGGTCGAGGACGCGCTCGGCTTCTTCGTCGGCGGCTTCGGCGTCGTCGTGCGCGCGGCTGGCTCGGTCGGCTCGTCGACGGCGGACGTCGTCGGGCCGCCGTACATCGTCGGCTCCTCGGTCACGGTCGGCTCGGGCTCGGCGGTCGTCGGCTCCGGGGCCGCCGTCGTCGCGGGCACGGCGACCGGCGTCACGGAGTTCGACCCGGAGTCCGGCAGGCCGCTGAAGCCGATGACCCCGGCGACGAGCCCCGTGACGGCGAGCGCGCCGATGCCGATGAGCAGCCCGTTGCGCCGACCGCCCACGGCCGGGGCCGTCCGGTACGCGGGGGCGGCGGTCTTCGCCGACACCGCGGCGGAACCGAAGAGGGCGTCGACGGACGCCGCGCGCCGCGCGTCGGCCGTCGCGGCGGGCAGGGCGATGGTCAGCTCGTCGTGGATCGTGCCCTGCCGGGCGGTGCCGGACGCCGCGGCCGGGACGACCTGCGTCGGGGCGTCAGCAGACCCGGCCTCGGTCGCGGCACCGACATCGACGGACGTCGACGCCTCCGCCGCGGCCGCACCTGCGGCGAGGCCCGGCACGGAGTCCAGGCCGGTCACGCCGCGGTCGCTGACGTGTGCCGTCCAGCCGCCGCCGTCCCAGTACCGCATCTCGTGCCGCCCGTACGGGTCGGCCGCCCAGCGTGGGCCCGGAAGCTCTCGCATCGCCGCTCATCTCCCCGCGTGTCGCGTCGCTGCCGCGACCGATGCTGGCACGGGGTGCGCGAGAGGTCAGCAGATCCGCCGAAGATTGATCTGGGCGTACGCGGACGACCCCGAAGGGTGAGCAAATCACCCATGTGCACACGTTCCGGCGGGGGTCGGGCCGGGTGCGCCCCAGGGCGCGGGCTACTTCTTCTTGGTCGAGGAGCTCGAGGACGGCGAGGAGTCGTTCGTCGCCGGGGGGTCGGTCGGCGGCTTGCTGGTGCTGCTGCTCGAGGTCGTGGTCTCGTCCGGCGGCGTGCTCGGCGACGGCGGGGCCGAGGTGGTCCTGGTCCGGGACGTCGTCGTCGCGCGGGGGGCCGCGGAGCTGCTCGACCGGTAGGTGATCCGGGGTGCCTTCGCCGACGACAGCTGGACGCCCGGCACCGTGGTCTTCTTCTTGGTCTTCTTCGTCGTGGCCTTGGCCGTCGACGCCGGGACGGCGTCACCGGTCGGCGTCGACACGACCGACTGGACGGCGTCCGCGCTGCTGCCCGAACCGCCACCACCGAGCACGGCGGCGACCGCGATGAGCGCCGCGACACCGAGCCCGGAGAGGATCTCGGGGATGTGCGACTCGCGCCAGTCCCAGCCCTCCGGCTCGTCGTCGAAGGCCGGTCCGGCCGGAGCGGCGCCGCCCGAGCCGAAGTTCAGGTCGGCCTGACGACCGACGGCCGCAGCAGGGCCGGCCGCACCGGCTGCCCCGGCCGCACCCGCGCCGGCCGCCCGGCGTCCGCCCGGCAGGTCGTTGAACAGGTCCGGGGCACGGCCCACGGAGGTGCGGGCGACCCGGGTCTCAGCAGAGCCGGCCGCGGGCGGGATGACGACCGGCGCCATCGCGGGGAACGCCTCAGGGGACGGCATAGGGCTCGGCGTGGGGGACGGTGTCGCGGACGGCGTGGGGGACGTGACCGGGAAGGCCGCAGGGGCGCCAGCGGAGAAGCCGGCGGACGACGCCCTCGAGGCCGGCACGGACGCCTGCGCCTCGCGGCGGGTCCGCGGACCGGGGAGCGGCGGGTCGACGAGCACGGAGCCGTCACCCTCGCTCACGTGCTCGGTCCACTGGGCGCCGTCCCAGTAGCGCAGCTCGTGGCGGCGGTAGGGATCGGGCGCCCACTGCGCCTCGCGCGGACCTTCCATGGACACACCCCCTTCGGTGTCACTCTGTAATGAGCATGACACTCTCCGCAACTGGTTGCGGAAGATCCAGGGACTTCTTCCCCAGGGAGGCGCACCGCCACGGCGCCCGCTGCCATCTCGCGATGGACGGGGGGGACTCTACGACGACTGGTCATGGGGGCGTGAGCAGAACGGACAAGGTCACACGCCGGGCGTTCCGCCCGGCCGGTCAGACACGGTCCGGTCGGCGCTCGCCCGGTCAGACCTTGTAGTAGATGCTCGCCCTGCGCGCGCCCGCGGTACCCGAGGCGAACCCGAAGCACAGCTTGGCCTCCCCTGCGTCGTTGATGCGCACGGCCATGCCTTCGGGCTCCCGGTAGTAGAGCGTCTGGCCGGCGGTCGTCCGCACCGGGCTGTTCGCCCCCGCACCCGTGGCCCACGAGACCGCTCGGATGAACGTGTTCCCGGCCGAACGGGCTCCGCCGGCGATCAGCCCGTCGTACGGATCGCCGTACCCGTCGTCGTACGCGTCGCCGCTCAGCAGGTACAGATAGCTCCCGTACGTGGTGAAGCCCTGGAAGGTCCCCATGCCGACGTTCGGGAGGGCGAGCGACTCCAGCGCACCGCTGTAGTCGTGCGCCGCGAACTTGCTCAGGCTGAACAGGTCGTAGTGGGTGGTCGACTCGCCGTCGATCTTGTAGCGGATCGCCACCCGACCGTTCTTCGTGTCGATGGCGATCGACTTGTTCCTGCCGGTGGGCCGGGGGTCGTAGATCTCGACCGCACTGCTGGAGCCGGTCAGGGTCCGGCCGCTGACGAAGAGGAAGCGGGCGAGCTTCTCTCCGTACCCGTCGGCGTCCGCCGAAGCCTCCACCCAGACGTACGCCCCGGTGCCGGACGGCTGGACGGCGATCTGGGTGCCGTGGCCGAAGCCCCGCAGGAAGCACGTGCCGAGCACGACCCCGTCGAGGTTGGTCTTGGTGATCGTCAGGTGACCGAGGCTCTTGTCCGTCCCGTCCGTGACCTGGGCGAAGTAGATGTGGTCGTGCACGTTGTCGAACGCGAAGGACTGCAGAACGGTGTTGTCGCCGAGGGCCTTGCTGCGGATGAACTCGTACGAGGGCAGGCTGAGATCGAACAGTCCCGTACTGCTCACGGCGGACGCCGGCGACGGCGTCAGACCTCCGAGCAGGGCGGCGGCACCGGCGGCGCCACCGGCCCGGAGCAGCAGCCGACGGCTGAGGAGATGGTCCATGGGAACCCCCGAGGGTCGTGTCGTCCTGTTTCGTGCACCCGGAAGGTTAGTCGAAACGGCGATCATGAACTCGAGGATCGATCATGGAGACCCGGCAGGGCGGCGAAGCCGCTTCGAGAACGAAGAAGCCCAGGTCCGCTGCGGACCTGGGCGACTCGCGTGGTGGGCCTAAGAGGACTTGAACCTCTGGCCTCTTCCTTATCAGGGAAGCGCTCTAACCGACTGAGCTATAGGCCCGATGCACTGCCGCCGCAGCGGCTGCGCCGTAGGAGACTACCCCAGGTCGGGGTGAGGTCCCAAACCGGTTCGCCCCGACGGGTTCACCGCCCGGCGGAGCCGTGGAGCAGGACCGTCGAGGGGCCCGTCAGTCGTCGGAGAGCGTGACGTGCAGGCCGCCGACGAGGCTGGACGCGATGTTGTAGAGGAACGCGCCGAGGGTCGACAGCGCCATGATGATGACGACGTTGATGACCCCGATGAAGGTCGACAGCGAGATGACCCGGCCCAGCCCGACGTAGTCGTAGAGGCTGAACGTGGAGTTGCTGCCGTCGATGTCGCGGAGCACCTTGTTCACCGAGTCGAGCACGCCCATCGAGTCGATGACCGACCACAGGACGATCGCGCCGGTGACCAGCCCGATACCGAGCGCCACCGACAGCAGGAACGACAGCTTGAGCACCGACCAGGGGTCGACGCGGGCCAGGGTCAGCCGCACGGTGCGCGGGCCGGCCACGGGCACGGCCCCGGTCGGCGGCGCGGGACGCGCCGCGGACGACATCATGTCTGGCCTGGCCTGCGGCATCGCCGCGGCGGGAGCCGACCCTGCGGTGCGCTCCTGGCGCCCCGCGGACGTCGGAACGCCCCCCACACGAGGCGCACCCGCTGGCTGGTAGACCTGATCGGACGGGCTCACGCCTCACCTCCGCTGGAACTGCTCTCACCTCGACGGTACGCCATGGGCGACGTCCCGTGCGTCGTTCGAGAACCAGCGGTGCTCATGCCCCACCGCCCAGTAATCGCCACGATGCTACCCGTCAGACGCCCGCCTGGCCGCCGAGGTTGCGCCCGTCACCCGGCCGGCGACCCGCGGGTGCGGGTCGCCGGGCCGGGGTCCGTGCTCAGGCCTCGTCGTCGTCCGGCGCGTCGTCGGCCGTGCCGGTGCCGTCGTCGGCGGCCTCGTCGTCGGCGGCCGGGGCGGACCCCGTGACCGGCTCGGTCACCGCGTCGGCGACGGCCTCTCCGTCGGCGGCACCCTCGGCGTCGAGGTCCTCGTCGTCCCCGCCGAGCGCGCGCTCGGAGTTGCGGGCGACGGCGATGATCCGGTCGCCGTTGTCGGGCTTGGCGAAGACGACCCCCATGGTGTCGCGGCCCTTCGCCGGCACGCCGGTGACGGGCGAGCGGACGACCTTGCCGTGCTCCATGACGACGAGCACCTCGTCGTCCTCGCCGACGACCATGCCGGCGACGAGGTCACCGCGGTCGTCGTTGAGCTTGGCGACCTTGATGCCGAGGCCGCCGCGGCCCTGCACCCGGTACTCGCCGAGCGCCGTCCGCTTCGCCCAGCCGCCCTCGGTGACGACGAAGACGAACGCGTCGTCGTCGTTGACGACGTCCATCGACAGCAGCCGGTCGCCCTCGCGGAACTTCATGCCGGTGACCCCGGACGTCGCCCGGCCCATCGGGCGCAGCGCCTCGTCGTCCGCGGTGAACCGGACGCTCATCCCCTTGCGGGAGACGAGGACGATGTCGGCGTCCGCGTCGAGCAGGCGGGCCGCGACGAGCTCGTCGTCGTCCATGAGGTTGATCGCGATGACGCCGCCGGAGCGGTTCGAGTCGTACTCGGACAGCCGGGTCTTCTTCACCTTGCCGTCGCGGGTCGCGAGCACGAGGAACGGCGCGTGCTCGTAGTCCGGGATGTCGAGCACCTGGGCGATCTGCTCGCCGGGCTGGAAGGCGAGCAGGTTCGCGACGTGCTGGCCCTTCGCGTCCCGGCCGGCCTCGGGGAGCTCGTAGCCCTTGGCCCGGTAGACCCGGCCGAGGTTGGTGAAGAAGAGCAGCCAGTGGTGCGTCGTCGTGACGAAGAAGTGCTCGACGACGTCGTCCCCGCGCAGCTGGGCGCCCTTGACGCCCTTGCCGCCGCGGCGCTGCGCCCGGTAGTTGTCCGACCGCGTCCGCTTGGCGTAGCCGCCGCGGGTGATCGTGACGACGACCTCCTCCTCCGGGATGAGGTCCTCGACGTCCATGTCGCCGTCGAACGGCAGGATCGTCGTGCGCCGGACGTCGCCGTACTTCTCGATGATCTCGGCGAGCTCGTCGGAGATGATCTGCCGCTGCCGCGCCGGCGAGGCGAGGATGTCCTTGTAGTCCGCGATCTTCAGCTCGAGCTCGGCCAAGGTGTCGAGGATCGACTGCCGCTCGAGGGCGGCGAGCCGGCGCAGCTGGAGGCCGAGGATCGCGAGGGACTGGTCCTCGTCGATGTCGAGCAGCGCCATGAGGCCGTTCTTCGCCTCGTCGGCGGACGGCGACCGGCGGATGAGCGCGATGACCTCGTCGAGCGCGTCGAGCGCCTTGGCGAAGCCGCGGTAGATGTGGGCGTCCGCCTCGGCCTTGTCGAGGAGGAACTGGGTGCGCCGGACGATGACCTCGATCTGGTGCTCGACCCAGTAGCGGACGAACTTGTCGAGGCTCAGCGTGCGCGGGACGCCGTCGACGATCGCGAGCATGTTCGCGCCGAACGTGTCCTGCAGCGACGTGTGCTTGTAGAGGTTGTTGAGGACGACCTTCGCGATCGCGTCCCGCTTGAGCACGAGGACGATCCGCATGCCGGTCTTGCCGGACGTGTCGTCCTTGAGGTCGGCGATGCCCTGGATCCGGCCCGAGTCGACGAGCTCGGCGATCTTCATCTTCAGGTTGTCGGGGTTGACCTGGTAGGGCAGCTCGGTGACGACGAGGCAGGTGCGGTTGTGGATCTCCTCGACCTCGACCTTGGCCCGCATCGTGATCTGGCCGCGGCCCGTGCGGTACGCGTCCTCGATGCCGCGGGTGCCCATGATGAAGCCACGGGTCGGGAAGTCCGGACCCTTGACCTTGAGCAGCAGCTGCCCGAGGAGCTCCTCGTCGTCCGCCTCCGGGTTCTGCAGGAACCACTGGACGGCCTCGCCGACCTCGCGCAGGTTGTGCGGCGGGATGTTCGTCGCCATCCCGACCGCGATGCCGGCGGAGCCGTTGACGAGCAGGTTCGGGAACCGGGCCGGCAGGACCGTCGGCTCCTGGGTCTTGCCGTCGTAGTTCGGCGCGAAGTCGACGGTGTTCTTGTCGATGTCGCGGACCATCTCCATGGCCAGCGGCATCATGCGGCACTCGGTGTACCGCATGGCGGCGGCCGGGTCGTTGCCCGGGGAGCCGAAGTTGCCCTGGCCGTCGACGAGCGGGTAGCGCAGCGCCCAGGGCTGGGCGAGCCGGACGAGGGTGTCGTAGATCGCCGAGTCGCCGTGCGGGTGGTAGTTGCCCATGACGTCGCCGACGACGCGGGCGCACTTGGAGTAGCTGCGGTCCGGCCGGTACCCGCCGTCGTACATCGCGTAGAGCACCCGGCGGTGAACGGGTTTGAGGCCGTCCCGGACGTCCGGCAGCGCGCGCGACACGATGACGCTCATCGCGTAGTCGAGGTACGAGCGCTGCATCTCCAGCTGGAGGTCGATCGGCTGGATGCGCCCGTGCACGATCTCGCCCAGGGGCTCGTCGGGGAGGTTCGGCTCGTCCGGTGGCTGCGTCACTGTCGTCCTTCGTGCGGCGTCGGTGTACTTCTACACACGTTGTGGGCCGTGCTGTGGATCGTGGTACTGGTGCGGAAACCGTTGTCCACCAACGGGTCCACAGGGTGTGGACCCAGGTCGCGGACTCAGATGTCGAGGAACCTGACGTCCTTCGCGTTGCGCTGGATGAACGAACGCCGGCTCTCGACGTCCTCCCCCATGAGCACCGAGAACATCTCGTCGGCGGCCGCGGCGTCCTCGAGCGTCACCTGGAGCAGCACGCGCTGGTTCGGGTCCATCGTCGTGTCGGTGAGCTCGTCCGGGTTCATCTCGCCGAGACCCTTGTAGCGCTGGATCCCGTCCTCCTTCGGCAGCTTCTTGCCGGCGGCGATGCCCGCGGAGACGAGGGCGTCGCGCTCGCGGTCGGAGTACGCGTAGTCCGGGGTCGCCTTGCTCCACTTGAGCTTGTAGAGCGGCGGCTGCGCGAGGTACACGTACCCGTGGTCCACGAGCGGGCGCATGAAGCGGAAGAGCAGCGTCAGCAGGAGCGTCCGGATGTGCTGGCCGTCGACGTCGGCGTCGGCCATGAGGACGATCTTGTGATAGCGCAGCTTCTCGAGGTTGAAGTCCTCGCCGACCCCGCAGCCGAAGGCGCTGATGAGCGCCTGGACCTCCTGGTTGGCGAGCACCTTGTCGATGCGCGCCTTCTCGACGTTGAGGATCTTGCCGCGGATCGGGAGGATCGCCTGGGTGCGCGGGTCGCGGCCGGACTTCGCCGAGCCGCCCGCCGAGTCACCCTCGACGATGAAGATCTCGCACTCCTCCGGGTTCGTCGACTGGCAGTCCGACAGCTTGCCGGGCAGCCCGCCGCCGCCGAGCAGGCCCTTGCGCCGGGTGGCCTCGCGCGCCTTGCGGGCGGCGAGCCGGGCCGCGGCGGCCTGGAGCGACTTGGAGATGATGTCCTTGGCCTCGCGCGGGTTGCGGTCGAGCCAGTCCCCGAGCTCGGTGCGGACGACGCGCTGCACGAACGCCTTCGCCTCGGTGTTGCCGAGCTTCGTCTTCGTCTGGCCCTCGAACTGCGGCTCGCCGAGCTTGATGGAGATGACCGCGGTGAGGCCCTCGCGGATGTCCTCGCCGGAGAGGTTGTCGTCCTTCTCCTTGAGGATGTTCTTCGTGCGCGCGTACTCGTTGACGAGCGTCGTGAGCGCGGCGCGGAAGCCCTCCTCGTGGGTACCGCCCTCGTGCGTGTTGATCGCGTTCGCGTACGTGTGGACGCTCTCGCTGTAACCCGTCGTCCACTGCATGGCGATCTCGACCGAGAGGGTGCGCTCCGGGTCCTCCGCCTCGAAGTCGATGATCTCGGCGTTGACGACGTCCGTCTTCTTGCTGCTGTTGAGGTGCCGGACGTAGTCCATGAGGCCGTTGTCGTACTTGAAGGTCACCGACGGCGCGGTGCCCTCGTCGTCGAAGTGGTCGGGGCGCTCGTCGACGAGCGTGATCGCCAGGCCCTTGTTGAGGAAGGCCATCTGCTGGAACCGCGACCGCAGCGTCTCGAAGTCGAAGACGACCGTCTCGAAGATCTCGTCGTTCGGCCAGAACGTGATCGTCGTGCCGGTCTCCTCGCTGTCCCCGAGGACCGACAGCGGCGACTTCGGCACGCCGTTGGCGAACTCCATGCCGAAGACGTGGCCCTTCTGGCGCACCTCGACGACGAGCCGGTGCGACAGCGCGTTGACGACCGAGGAGCCGACGCCGTGCAGGCCGCCGGACACCTTGTAGCCGCCGCCGCCGAACTTGCCGCCGGCGTGGAGCTGGGTGAGGACGAGCTCGACCGCGCTGACGCCCTCGGTCGGGTGGATGTCCGTCGGGATGCCGCGGCCGTCGTCGATGACCCGGACGCCGCCGTTGGCGAGCAGCGTGATCTCGATGGCGGTGCAGTAGCCGGCGAGCGCCTCGTCGACCGCGTTGTCGACGATCTCGTAGACGAGGTGGTGCAGGCCGCGTTCGCCCGTGGAGCCGATGTACATGCCGGGCCGCTTGCGCACGGCCTCGAGACCCTCGAGGACTTGGATGGCGCTGGCGTCGTACTCCGGCTCGACCGCCGGCCCGGCGGGCGGCGTCAACTGGTCTGTCACGAGTGGCTCGGCTCCCTCGACTGCGTCGGCCTCGCGGCCGGAGTGCGGCGGCGCGGGCGCCCGGTGGCGCTCACGACCTGTACCCGGACGGCGAGAAACCGGCGCTGAGACCGGCTCCCCCCGTGCACGGACCGGCGGCCCGCATCCCGAAGGACGCACGGCCGCCGCTACCGGCTCCATTCTACCCCTTCGCGGGCCGCGCACCCGCCGTTCCGCGGCCTTCGAGGGCGTGTCTGGCGGCGCAGCCCGGGCTCCCCTGACTCCCGATACGCACCTGGGGGGCTCAGCGGCTCTCAGGGACGCTCCGGTCCGCGGGCACGATCAGCGGACGGCGGTCAGCCGTAGGTGTCGCGGGGCCCCTGGCTGCCGGGGGCCACCCGCGGGCCGCGCTTCCACGACGGGGCGGTCGGGCCGTGGACGACGACCTTCGTCACCGTGCTCTCGCCGACCTCCTCGGCGAGGCGGCGCATGAGCGCCGGGACGAGCAGCCGGACCTGGGTCGCCCAGGCGGTCGAGTCGGCCCGGACGACGAGCACGCCCTCCTCGAACGACTCGGGCGCGCAGTGCTCGGCGACGTCCGCGCCGACGACCGCCGGCCAGCGGCCGAGCACGCCGCCGACGGCGACCGGCGTGTGCCAGCCGCGCTCGGCGACGAGCCGGTCGATGTTCGAGCCGACGAGCTGGGGGTCGCGGGCGTCCGGACCGGCCCCGGAACGGATCCCGGGGTCGAGGGCACGGCGGCGGCGGGCGTCGACGGCGGACCGGGCGGACGGCGGGGCCGGGCTGCCGCTCGAGCCGTCCGCGCGCGAGCAGGTCGTGGNGCTGCCGGGGCGCAGCCCGCGTGCGCGGGCGGCGGCCCGGGCCCGGTTGAGGGCGGCCTTCACGGCGTCCGGGCCGGAGTCGTCGTCCGCGTCGTCGGTGCCGCCGGCCGTGCCGGTGCCGGCCGGTGCGGGCAGGCGGACGTCGTCCGGTGCGTCGTCCACGACCTGCTCGCGCGCGGACGGCTCGAGCGGCAGCCGGCCCGCCGACGTCCCGTCGTCGTGCTCGTCGGGGCGCCGGCCGTCAGCGGACACGGCGCACCTCGCCGGCCATGACGTCGACCCGCGCCCCCTCGAGCGCCTCGGGGACGTCCTGCGGCACGGCCGCGGTGACGAGCACCTGCTCGGCGCCCGCGACGAGCTCGGCGAGCCGGTCCCGGCGGCCCACGTCGAGCTCGGCGAAGACGTCGTCGAGGATGAGCACCGGCTCGCCGTCGCCGTCCGCCCCGATGTCGGCGCGGAGCAGCTCGTAGGACGCCAGCCGCAGCGCGAGCGCGAGCGACCACGACTCGCCGTGCGAGGCGAAGCCCTTCGCCGGGAACGGACCGAGCGAGATGACGAGGTCGTCGCGGTGCGGGCCGACGAGGCTGACCCCGCGCTCCAGCTCCTGGTTGCGCACCTTCGCGAGCGCCTCGAGCAGCCGGGCCTGGAGCAGCTCGCGTCCGGGGGCGTCCTCGGGGGTGATGTCGTCGCCGAGCGACGACTTGTACGCCAGGCCCGCCGCCCCCTGCCCCGCCGAGACCTGCTCGTACGCCGTCGCCACGAACGGGGCGATGGAGTGCACGAGCTTGAGCCGGCCGGCGAGGATGTCGGCGCCGACGGTCGCGAGGTGGGTGTCCCAGACGTCGAGGGTCCGGACGTCGCCGTGACCGGCCTTGATCGTCCGCCCCGCGGACTTGAGCAGGGCGTTGCGCTGCCGGAGCACCCGGTCGAAGTCGGACCGGACGCCGGCGTAGCGCGGGGCGCGGGCGACGAGCAGGTCGTCGAGGAAGCGCCGCCGGGTGTCCGGGTCGCCCTTGACGAGGGCGAGGTCCTCGGGGGCGAACAGCACCGTCCGCAGCAGGCCGAGCACCTCACGCGCCCGCGGGACCGGGGAGCGGTTGATCCGTGCCCGGTTCGCCGCCCCCGGGACGATCTCGATCTCGACGAGGTTCGACCGGCCGCCGCGCTCGACGGCCGCCCGGACGACGGCCCGCTGGGCGCCGAGGCGCACGAGCGGGGCGTCGTTCGTCACCCGGTGGCTGCCGAGCGTCGCGACGTAGCCGACCGCCTCGACGAGGTTCGTCTTGCCCTGGCCGTTCGGACCCACGAGTGCCGTCACGCCCGGCTCGAGCGGGAGCTCGGCGGTCGCGTACGAGCGGAAGTCCCCGAGGGACAGGTGGGTCAGGTGCACGTCAGGATGCCGTCCGGGCGCAGGCGGGATGGTCCTCGCATCCTGTCACGGCCCGGTCGGGGTCAGGAGGTCGAACCCGCACCCGACGACGGGCCGGCGGAGGTGACCGCGTGGCCGCCGAACTGGTTGCGCAGGGCGGCGACGGCCTTCATCGCGGGGGAGTCGTCCTGGCGCGAGGAGAACCGGGCGAAGAGGGCCGCGGTGATCACCGGCATGGGGACGGAGTTCGCGATGGCCTCCTCGACGGTCCAGCGCCCCTCGCCCGAGTCGTTGACGTAGCCGCGGATCTGGGCCAGCTCGGGGTCGTCCTCGAGCGCCTTGACGAGCAGGTCGAGGAGCCAGGAGCGGACGACGGTGCCCCGGGTCCACGCCTTGAAGCACCCGTGGACGTCGGTGACGATGTCCTTCGCCGCGAGCAGCTCGTAGCCCTCGGCGTACGCCTGCATGAGGCCGTACTCGATGCCGTTGTGGACCATCTTCGCGTAGTGCCCCGCACCGACCGGGCCGGCGTGGACGAAGCCCTCCTCGCGGGGGCCCTCCGGGCGCAGCGCGTCGAAGACCGGCATCGCGCGCTCGACGTCCGCGGGGTCGCCGCCGACCATGAGGCCGTAGCCGTTCTCGAGGCCCCAGACGCCGCCGCTCACGCCGCAGTCGAGGTACTTGACGCCCTTCTCGGCGAGCAGCGCGGCGTTCACGGTGTCGTCGGTGAAGCGGGAGTTGCCGCCCTCGATGACCATGTCGCCCTCGGAGAGCACCTCGGACAGCGCCTTGACGGTCGCCGTCGTCGGGTCGCCGGACGGGACCATGATCCAGACGATCCGCGGCGCGGGCAGGGTCGCCACCATCGCCGCGAGCGACTCCGCGTCGCTGACGTCGGGGTTGCGGTCGTAGCCGGTGACCTCGATGCCGCCGTTGCGCAGGCGGCTGCGCATGTTGCCGCCCATCTTGCCGAGGCCGACGAGTCCGATGTGCACGCTGTCTCCCGAAGTCACGAGATGCCACTGGTGGGGGTGGTGGAGGTGATCGTTGGGCGGCGACCACCTTGCCACTGCGGCCCGTGCCCGGCAGGTCGGCACGCCCGAGAGGGGAGTGCGTCGTCCGGCGGACCGCCCCCGGCGGCAGTGGCGGGGAGAGCTGGAACGGGTGTTCCGCGAACGGTCGTTCGCTCGCGGTGGTGCTCGAACGGGGCTCGGCCGATCAGCCGGCGAGGCGCACCGGCATGATCAGGTACCGGTAGGTCTCGTCGTCGTCGCCGTCCGCCTCGGCCTGGCCGGAGATGACGGCCGGCTTCTGCGCCTGGGTGAACGACAGCCGGGCGAAGGGCGTCGTCAGGGCGCCGAGACCGTCGAGCAGGAACTGCGGGTTGAAGGCGATCGAGATCTCCTCGCCGGTGAGCGTGCACTCGACGGCCTCGGAGGCCTGCGCGTCCTCGCCCTGGCCGGCCTCGAGGGTGACGACGCCGTCGGTGAAGCCGAGCCGCACCGGGGTGTTCCGCTCGGCGACGAGGGCGACGCGGCGGACCGCCTCGACGAGGGCGTGGGTGTCGACGACCGCGTGGGTCGGGGACTCCGCCGGGAACAGCGAACGGACCTTCGGGTACTCGCCGTCCACGAGCAGGGACGTCGTCCGCCGGCCGGCGGCCTCGAAGCCGATCAGCTCGGTGCTGCCGCCGGTCGAGAGCGCGAGGTTGACGTCGCCCGCGGCGCCGAGTGCCTTGGAGACCTCGGAGAGGGTGCGGGCCCGGACGAGCGCGACGGTGCTGACGCCCGGGGTGGACGGCCGCCACGGCAGTGTGCGCATGGCGAGCCGGTAGCGGTCCGTCGCCAGCAGCGTGACGACGTCCCCCTCGATCTCCATCCGGACGCCGGTGAGGATCGGGAGCGTCTCGTCACGGCTCGCGGCGATCGTCACCTGGGCGACGGCGTGGGTGAAGACGTCGCCCGCGATCGCGCCGGTGCCCTCGGGCATCGTCGGCAGCGTCGGGTACTCGTCGACCGGCATCGTCAGCAGCGTGAACCGGCTCGCGCCGCACGTCAGCGAGACCCGGGAGCCGTCGGTCGAGACGTCGACCGGCTTGCCGGGCAGGGAGCGCGAGATGTCGGCGAGCAGCTTGCCGCTCACGAGCACGGTGCCGCCGTCGGAGACCTCGGCCGGGACCTCGACGCGGGCGGAGACCTCGTAGTCGAAGCTCGACAGCCGGAGCACCCCCTCGGGGTCGGCCTCGAGGAGCAGGCCTGCGAGCACGGGGACCGGCGGCCGGCTCGGCAGCGCACGCGCCGCCCAGGTCACCGCGTCCGCCAGGACGTCTCGTTCCACCCGGAACTTCACGCCGAACCCGCCTCTCGTCCGTACCCGGTCACTGCTGCCGCCGCGTCTGTGCCGACGGAGGTCCCACGTGCGGTGGGGCCTCGTGGTTCCCGATGACGGACCGCGGGGAAGGACCGGGGTGGTCCGGGTGCGACCTCGCCGGCACTTGGGAGCACCGGCAGTCGGCGGTCGGGGTCGAACGGTGTGCATCGACGCGGATGCAGGGCACGACAGTACGCGAGTCCGGGGGTGGGCGTGAACCGGACGAGTGACCTGGTCCGCGGGGTGCCAGGGGGTCGTGACCGGGAGGTGAACGAGGGTTCGCTCCAGGCCCGGTCGGGGCTCGCTCGGGAGGGATCGGGGAACTGTGGGTGGATGTCGCAGAGGAATTGACTCTTCAGGGTTTGTCATAGCGCCTGTGGATCCTGTGGAGAACGGTCGTTCGCGCAGGTCGCGTCGTGAGTGGCCTGTCGACGGACTGAGGACGACGAGGGGTCGAACGGGGGACGTCCCGTGGACGACGCCGGCCCGTTCACAGACCCCGGTTCTTGTCATGCACTTTGACCATGGCGCCGGTCCACAGGTGAGGCAGGGATGTCCACCGATATCCACAGGTTGTCCACCGGCCTGTGGGTTGTGCGGCTGCAACGATTACCGTCCGGCAGTTATCCGTCGGTGATGCAGGCATCGCGCTGTGTCCACAGAGTTGTCCCCACGCTGTGTACGAAACCGGGCACTTGACGTGCCTCATGTACTCAAAGTGGTTTGTCGAGCACTCAGAGATATGTTCTTGAGCGCAATTATCCGAGATGTCCGGATGCACTCGTGACTGTCAACGTTCGTCGCAGACAGCCTGTGGACTGTGGACAAACCCTGGGGACAGTCGCCGTCCGTCGTCCCGATCCGCGCTTCGTCCGATTTCGCCGACTCGTGCCGTCCTTCCGGATGACGTCGAGTTACCCACACGCCCTGTGGACAAAGGCTGTGGACGACGTGACTGGAGTGCTCAGGTGGGGCGGCCGGTGCGCGCGTGGAGGCTCCGGGTGGGACGCGGTGCGCCGACGCCGGCCGGGCCCGGGCAGGACGCTGACGGGCCGCCGTCAGGCTGTGGGCGGGCGTGAGCGGGCGTGGGGAGCGCGCGGGGCGGGTGCGGNCATCAAGCAGACGTCGCGCGGGCCGGGGAGCGGCGCGGGCTCAGCCGCGCGACGTCTGCTTGATGCGGTTCGTGAGCTCGGTGACCTGGTTGTAGATCGAGCGCCGCTCGGCCATGAGGTGCCGGATCTTGCGGTCGGCGTGGATCACGGTCGTGTGGTCGCGGCCGCCGAACTGCTGGCCGATCTTCGGCAGCGACAGGTCGGTCAGCTCCCGGCACAGGTACATGGCGATCTGGCGGGCGTTGACGAGGACCCGGGACCGGGAGGAGCCGCAGAGGTCCTCCATCGTCAGACCGAAGTAGGCCGACGTCTGGGCCATGATCGTCGCGGCGGTGATCTCCGGGGTGTCGTCGGCCGGGATGAGGTCCTTGAGGACGATCTCGGCGAGCGACAGGTCGACCTGCTGCCGGTTGAGGCTGGCGAACGCCGTGACGCGGATGAGTGCGCCCTCGAGCTCGCGGATGTTCGTGGAGATCTTCGAGCCGATGTACTCGAGGACGTCGTCGCGCACCTGGAGCCGCTCGCCGATGGCCTTCTTCCGGAGGATGGCGATCCGGGTCTCGAGGTCGGGCGGCTGCACGTCGGTGATGAGGCCCCACTCGAACCGGCTGCGCATCCGCTCCTCGAAGCCGGAGAGCAGCTTGGGCGGCAGGTCGGACGTGATGACGACCTGCTTGTTCGCGTTGTGGAGCGTGTTGAAGGTGTGGAAGAACTCCTCCTGGGTCTGGACCTTGCCCTGGAGGAACTGGATGTCGTCGATGAGGAGCACGTCGACGTCGCGGTACCGGCGCTGGAACGAGCTCGCCTTGTCGTCGCGGATGCTGTTGATGAAGTCGTTGGTGAACTCCTCGGAGTTCACGTACCGCACCCGGACCCCCGGGTAGAGGCTGTGCGCGTAGTGACCGATCGCGTGGAGCAGGTGCGTCTTGCCCAGCCCGGACTCGCCGTAGACGAACAGCGGGTTGTACGCCTTGGCCGGCGCCTCGGCGACGGCGACGGCCGCCGCGTGCGCGAAGCGGTTGCTCGCGCCGGGGACGAAGTTCTCGAACGTGTACTTCGGGTTCAGCCGGGCCGGCTCGGAGGCCTGCCGCGGGTTCGAGGAGCGTCCGGTGCCGGGGCGGGCGAGCTCGCCCGGCTCCAGCTCGGGGTGGGCGAGCTCGGGGTAGGCGAACGTCGGCTCGTCGCGGTGGACCGGGGCGACCCCGGCCGGCGCCGTGTAGCCGTTCGACGTGCTCGTGCCGTTCGTGCCCTCGTAGGAGCGGACGTCGATGACGCCGTCGATGCCGTAGGTGCGGCTCGGGCCGAGCCGGCCGGTGTCGTCGAGGTCGTCGGTGCCGCGCGCGGTGGCGAGGCCGCCGGTGGAGGGGCCGCCGTCCGGGCCGCTCGTCGCCGGGTTCGAGGTCTCCGCCGGACCGGCCGCCAGGCTCGGGTCGACGGTGACGGCCAGCCGGACCGGCCGGCCGAGCTCGGCGGAGAGGGCGTCGGTGATCGTCTCGCGCATGCGCTGCTCGAGCAGCCCCTTGGTCAGCTCGTTCGGGGCGGCGAGCAGCGCCGTGCCGTCGAGGAGGCCGACCGGGCGCGTGAGGCGGACGAACGCACGCTGCTGCGGGGTCACCCCGGCGGCGTCGAGGGCCTCGAGGGCGCGGAGCCAGATCACGGGGAAGTCTTCCGGGGACGTCGTCACCGCTGAACACCTGCCTCTTGCGTCACGAACGGGTCCTCTCGGTCCACACAGTTGTCCACATCCTGTGTACGAGAGCCGTCGTGCCAGGCCTCAAGGGTGGTCCGGCGACGCTCTCCGACGGGAAATACCGTGTGGATCGGTCGCCAGTCCCCGTGTGTGCGGCCTTCGTGCAACTCACCGATGATGTCTATCGGCGTGTCGCACGCTCCCGAGACCAGCACCACAGGACCATAGCCTGTTGGCCTTGCTTCCGTGACCCGGACAGGGATCCTACTCTGCGTGGTGTAGAGGCTACGCACAGTCCATGACGTTGCTCGTGCATTGCCTGTGCACGGCCCGTCGGCGCTCAGTTTGACCCTGTGCTGCGCCGCGCCGTACCGTGTTGAGGCTTGACAGCGACAGGTGACCGCTGCCCGGAGACGGGTCCGCGATCCTGTCTTCCCCCGATGTTCCCGAGGCAGCTGTTCTGCCGTTCCGGCAGACGATCCGGCGCCCGGGCCCGTACGCAACGACTGTGGAGTACTCAGGTGAGCAAGCGGACGTTCCAGCCGAACAACCGGCGTCGGGCGAAGACCCACGGCTTCCGGCTGCGCATGCGCACCCGTGCGGGCCGCGCCATCCTGGCCGCGCGTCGGCGCAAGGGCCGCGACGAGCTCTCCGCCTGACGCGGACGGGCCGGCAGACGCCCGTGCTGCCCGCGCCGCACCGGATGCGAGCCGGCACCGAGTTCGAGGCCGCCGTCCGTCGCGGACGGCGGGCCGGGAGCCCGCGCGTCGTCGTCCACACCTCGACCTCGGCCGTCCCTGACGGTCCGCGGGTCGGCTTCGTCGTGTCCAAGGCCGTCGGCGGCTCCGTCGTCCGGCACCGGGTCGCCCGGCGGCTGCGGGAGACGGTCCGGCCGCACCTGGGGGCGATCGCCGCGGACCGGCTCGTGGTGCTCCGCGCCCAGCCGGCCTCGGCCACGGCGTCCTACGCCGAGCTCGAGGCCGACGTCACGCGGCTCCTCGACCGGTTGGGCGTCGTCCGGGCCGCTGCACCGGACCGGGCAGCGGGCGGTGCGCCGTGAGCAACTCTGACGATCGACCCGCGGGTAGCAAGGCTCAGGCCTTGCGCCGACTGCTGCGGAGCGCGTGCCGTTTCGTCGTCGGGCTGCCCGCCCTCCTGCTGCGCGGGTTCTTCCGGCTGTGGCAGCTGCTCGTCTCCCCGACCTACGGCGACGTCTGCCGCTTCTACCCGTCGTGCTCCGCGTACGGCGTCGAGGCGGTCCGCACCCACGGGGCCCTCAAGGGTGGTTGGCTGGCGCTGCGCCGCATCGGCCGCTGCCACCCGTGGAACCCCGGCGGCGTCGACCCCGTTCCTCCTGCCGGCGGCCGTCGCGGTGCCGCGCACCTGTGCGCGTCGTCCGACGGCGCCCCCGACATCGGACTGTCGTCCCGACAGGCCACGTGACCCGAGGACACCATGATCGACTTCTTCACGTCCCTGCTGCGACCGCTCGAGCTCGCGGTCGCGTACATCATGGTCGGGTTCCACTCGGCGCTCACCACCATCGGCATGGACCCGGCGTCCGGGTGGACCTGGGCCCTGTCGATCGTCGGCCTCGTGATCGTCATCCGGATCCTGCTCATCCCGCTCTTCGTCAAGCAGATCAAGGCGTCGCGCGGGCTGCAGCTCATCCAGCCCGAGATGAAGAAGATCCAGGAGAAGTACAAGGGCAGGACCGACCAGGCGTCCCGGCAGGCGATGAGCCAGGAGACGATGGCGCTCTACCGGGACACGGGGACGAACCCGCTCGCGTCCTGCCTGCCGATCCTCCTGCAGTCCCCGATCTTCTTCGCCCTGTTCCGGGTGCTCAACGGCATCGGCCAGGGCAAGGCGATCGGGCCGCTCGACGCATCGCTCGTCAAGCAGGCCGACGACGCGACGCTCTTCGGGGCCCAGATCTCGGACACCTTCCTCAAGGCCGACGGCAACATCAACGTCCAGATCCTCACCGTCGTCCTCATCATCCTCATGTCGGCGTCGACGTTCACGACCCAGCGCCAGCTGATGATGAAGAACATGCCGGCGTCCGCGCTGGACAACCCCTTCGCGCAGCAGCAGAAGATCCTGCTCTACGTCTTCCCGGTGATCTTCGCCGTGTCGGGCGTCAACTTCCCGATCGGTGTCCTCATCTACTGGCTCACGACGAACGTCTGGTCGATGGGGCAGCAGTTCTACGTCATCCGCCGGATGCCCGCACCGGGTTCGCCCGCCGCGCAGGCGCTCGAGGAGCGCCGCCGGCGCAAGGGCAAGGGCGACCCGGAGGTCCCTGCGGGCACCGACGGCGAGGGCCCCTCGTCGGCCGGCCCGGTCGGTGGCCAGCGGCAGCAGCCGAAGCGACAGCCGAAGCGCAAGCGCACGCCGCCGCCCGCCTACGGGACGCCGCCGGCCAAGCCCGCGGAGGGCACGGGTGACGACGAGCCCGGCGACGCCCCGCAGGACGAGGAGCCGGAGCCGAGCAGCGGGACCCCGACGCCGAGCGGGCCGAAGACCGGTGGCCCGCGGGCGAACGGCGCGGCGCCGTCGACCGGTGCCGCCGCCGGCAGCGCGGGCAAGCGACCGGCCACCAAGCCGCGCCGCGGCAAGCCCAGTCAGCCCAAGCGCTGACGGCGGCGGCGGTGCGCTCCGCGCGCCGCGCACGACCCGGGACGACCGGGTCCACCAACCTGACGGGCATCGCCCGTGAAGACCGACACGTGGGAGGAAGCATCGTGAGCGACACGCACGCGGTGGAGGACACGCGGGTGACCGACGAGGACCAGGTCGTCGACGTGCCGGCCGGCACCGAGGTCGCCGGGGAGGCCGCCGTCGAGTCGGACGTCGTCGAGGACGTGGACGACGAGTCGGACGCTGACTCGGACGACGAGGACGACGAGTCGGACGACGAGGACGACGACACCGAGGACGGCGCCGAGGGGACGTCGTCCGGCACCCGGAGCCGGCGCAGCAGCCGCGGGGGCGAGTCGCTCCGCCGCCTCGAGGAGGAGGGCGAGGTCGCGGCCGACTACCTCGAGGAGCTCCTCGACATCGTCGACCTCGACGGCGACATCGACATCGACGTCGAGAACGGCCGGGCCTCGGTGGCGATCGTCGCCGAGGGCGGCTCGGACCGCGAGCTGCGCAAGCTCGTCGGCCCCGGCGGCGAGGTGCTCGAGGCGCTGCAGGACCTGTCCCGGCTCGCCGTCCAGGCGAAGACCGGAGAGCGCAGCCGGCTCATGCTCGACGTCGCGGGCTTCCGGGCGGCGCGCCGCAAGGCGCTCGAGGAGCAGGCCGCGCGCGCCTGCCAGGAGGTCCAGAGGACGAGCCAGCCGCTGCGCCTCGAGCCGATGTCCGCGTTCGAGCGCAAGGTGGTCCACGACGTCGTCGCGGACGCCGGGCTCGTCAGCGAGTCCGAGGGCGAGGACCCGGCCCGCCGGGTCGTCATCTTCCCGGCCTCGGCCTGAGCGGCAGACACGTGACCGGCGAGGGCCGGACGACGACGGCGCCACCCGCACCGAGCGGGGGCGCCGTCGTCGCGTTGTTCGGCGACCGGGCCGAGCTGGCCGAACGGTTCGCGACGCACCTCGCGACGAGCGGGGTGGAGCGCGGGCTCATCGGGCCGCGCGAGGTGTCGCGGCTGTGGGAGCGGCACGTCCTCAACTGCGCCGCGGTGGCCGAGCTGCTGCTGCCGGAGGAGCGGTGCGTCGACGTCGGCTCGGGTGCCGGGCTGCCCGGGATCGCCCTGGCGATCGCCCGCCCCGACGTCACGGTGACCCTCGTCGAGCCGCTCCAGCGGCGCGTCGTGTGGCTCGAGGAGGTCGTCGCCGATCTCGGGCTGGAGACGGTCGAGGTGGTCCGCGCGCGGGCTGAGGAGCTGCACGCCGCGGGCCCGCGGTTCGACGTCGCGACCGCGCGTGCGGTCGCCGCGCTCGACAAGCTCGCCGGCTGGTGCCTGCCGCTCGTCGTCCCGGGCGGGCGCCTCCTCGCCCTCAAGGGCCGTTCCGCGGCCGAGGAGCTGGAGGCTGCGGCCGGCGCCCTGACCCGGCTCGGCGCGGGGACGCGCACGATCGTCGAGTGCGGCGTCGGTGTCCTCGAGGAGCCGACGACGGTCGTCGTCGTCGAGGCGGGGGACTCGGCACCACGGTCCGGCGGTTCCGGGCGGAAGAAGGTTCGTGCCGGAGGGACGGCGGCGCGGCGCGGCCCGAAGCGGACACGACCCCGCTCGTAGGCGTGGTCGGCGGCTCGACGGCGGGGGCGCCTCGCAACGGAGGGTGCGGTCGACACGGACCCGGACTCGATGTCTGCGGGACGCACCGCCGTCGGGCGGCGCCGTTCCGGATCTCAGGTCAGTCGGGCCGGGGACACGACGCAGAACTCGCGGGTGAATGCCGAGGCAGAGGTGGCCCGTCTCGGTGGGCGCACGACGAGTCCACGGGCCGCCGACCCGCCGTCGGATCTGGTCGGCGTGGACGGGGCGGTTGGCAGGTGGCCCGCTGGTCGGCTGCTCCCACCGGGTCGACGGCGTGGAGCGCCAGGGGGCCAGTCACTCGTCTGTCTCGGTCGGGTGCCTCGACCGAGCAAGGGGCCCTCAGCGCTTCCCGGGGCGGCACCACTGGCGGGCGAGACATCGGGCGGACCGGCCGCATCGTCGGGGTGTGTGGTCGGTGTCGGTGACGACGGGTCGAGGTACTGGCACCCGCTGCGGCTGGGGCGAGGCTGGCGGGCAGGCGGCGAGGGGGGGCTCAACCGACAGGCGGCGCCGTCCTGTGGCACCGTCGTCCGTGGGAGCCGGAGCCCAGCGACCACGGCCCGATCCGCGGTCATAGGCCGGTCGCGATGTGAGTCGTCGGCGCGGGTGTTTCACGGGAAACGCAGCGGCAGAGCGACGCTCCGCTCACCGTAGGTCGGGTGTTCTGACCGGGATGCGCCAGAGAGCCCAGAGGGTGCCGCGGCGCAATGGGTCGCCCACGGGAGCGCCACCATCCGGGTGAGGACGATGCGTTGGTGACACGGCGGTCCGTGCGTCACCCGATGTTTCACGGGAAACGCGAACCTCCTCCGTGGCAGTGGACCCGCAGAGGCAGGCTGCGTGGACGCCTGAGGTAGAGCAGACGAATCGCCGGCTCGCCGTCCGTGGGTGGACTGACTCTGACGGCAGACGGCAGTGGCTACAGGCTGTCGGTGCTCGGCCCATCGGGAGGATGGTCGGCGGTCCAGTCGTACTCGTGTGCCCGGCGCTACCCAGCTACACCGGGTGGGGCTGGACGTAGGGCGCTGCGTCAACTGTGAGACGGCAGCTGGAAGGAGCCCCGTCAGCGATTGGGTCTCCCGTCCCCTCGTGGGCGACCCGACGGAGTCAGGCACCGGAGTGCGTCGGGCCTCGTCGGCGGTCAGCTCCGGTGAGCCTTTCCGGTCAGGGCGCGCGGCGAGGTATTGAGTGGGGCCGCGTTCGCGTTCGCGGCCGAGGCCGGACCGGGACTGGACCGGGGACAGAGTCCGCCCGGATCAGCCCGCGATTCGATGACCAGGACCGGGGACAGGAACGGGGCCTGGGACCGGCGGACCGTGACAAGGACCGGGCTGGGTGGGG